>DATHSI010000039.1:0-62574 GCA_035464315.1 Candidatus Sulfomarinibacteraceae bacterium | reverse complement strand
TATTCTTCAAAGCGTCCAGCGCCGAGGCCAGCATGAACTCATCCAGCTTGTGGCGTGGTTGCATGATGCCCGGCGTATCGATGAAGATCATTTGATACTCGCCCGTGGTCAAAATGCCCATTTGCCGCGTGCGCGTCGTCTGCGGGCGCGGTGACACGATGGCCACCTTCTGGCGCAGAAACGCGTTCATCAATGTACTCTTGCCCACGTTGGGCCGCCCCACCACGGCCACGTAACCCGACCGATAATCGTCCGGCAGCTCTTCTTCCTCAAAGGCGTCGAGGTCTAAGAATTCACTAAATTCGTCTGATTCGTATTCTTGCATAGGATGTGTATTGGTCTATTGCTATATTGGTGTATTAGTATATTAGGTCAGTGCCGTCTGCCGTCCGCAGTCCACCGTCCTCAGTATCACTCACAAACGTATGAACTAGCACAGAGCCGCCTACGCATCCAGGATCCGTTGCAACTCGCGGCGGGTCAACTCGACCCGTTCGTCGCGCAGCAGCGGCAGGCGGATGCGGGCGCGGCGCAGCTTGTTCAGGTCCAGTCGCGCCGTGACCAGGGTATCTTCGTAATAAGGACCCTGTATCTGCAGCACGCCTTCGGGGTCATAGACGGTTGAACCGCCCCAATAGTTGACCCCGTCCTCAAAGCCGGTGCGGTTGGCATGGATGACAAAATTGGTAAAGATGCTGGCGTAAGCCTGGTTAATGTGTTCGACCCACCGCGCGCTGCCAATCTTCTGTTCCGTCGCCAGGCCACGACCGGGCGATGAGGACGTCAGGATCAAAATATCAGCGCCGTCCAACCACAGCAGATAAGCGGCGCTAACGTGCCAGAAGTCCTCGCATATCAACAGGCCAATCCGGCCAAAGCGCGTATCAAAGGCGCGCACCGTGTCACCCCAGGCAAAGTAACGCCCCTCGTCGAACATGCCATACGTCGGAAGATAGACTTTACGGTGCACGTGCAATAACTCGCCGCCTGACAGATAAGCGGCGCTGATATAGAATTTCTGCCTCTTGTCTGCTTCTACAAAGCCCACCACGACGTCCATATCGCGGCTGGCCTGCAACAGGCGCGCAAAAGTAGGATCTTTCTCAGTTGGCTTTATTGCCACCTCAAAGGCAAGATCGCGCAGCCGGTAGCCGGTCAGCGACAACTCGGGAAACACGAGCAGTTCGACGCCCTGCGCGGCCGCTTCCTCAATCGTGCGTAGATGGAGAGCTAGATTGGCGGAAACGTCGCCAAGCCGGGGATTAATTTGAGCGAGTCCAACGTTGACTTTCATAATATACGCTTGAAACAGACGCTAATCGTAAACACTCTGTGGTCGGAACGATGGCCGGCGCAGCCAGTGGATCAAAAGAATCAGCGCAGAGAAAAGGGCCAACGCGCCGTCCATGACCGTATCCAGGCGCACCCCGTACAACAGAGGCATAGCGTCACCACGCAACAGACTGACGACAAATCGCCCCAGGCTGACCAGAAATAGGGCAAGCCAAAATTGGAACAAGAGCCGCGCGCGCCGGCGAACGAGCCAGAGCGCGAGTAGCGCCAGAATACTCAGGCCCAGACCCAGCAGTTGCGACTGATAGCGCACGGCGTAGACGCCGTAGCTGTCCGGTAAATCGGCGGCCAGTAAGCCCAAAAGCGTCTCACGGCCATAGGCGCAGCCATCCAGGTAACAGGCCAGCCAGCCAAAAGCGTTCCACAGCACGGCTGGCAGCGCCCAAAAACCGGCCACAGCGCCAAAGGCCAGCGCTCGCACGCGGGCCCAACTCCATAGCGCCAGCAGGCCGGCTGCCAGCGCACCATGATAGCTCAGACCACCTTCCCATATCAGCAGAATCTCGTCCAGGTTTTCTTGAAAATAAACCCAGTTGCCGGCCACATAGGCCAGGCGGCCACCCAGCAAAGCGGCAAAGAGGGTAACCAGAGAGGCGTCGGCCCAGGCGAAAGGAACAGGGCGGTGGCGCGCCCGCCAGGCCGCGAGACCGGCTGCAGCAAACAATCCCAGGCCCATCACGGCCGTGTAAGTGTAAAAGAGAAAGGGGCCGTAACGGCCAAGAATTGGATACATTCAACTGTGATCTTAGACGAACGTGGGGAATGGAGCAAAAAACAGTATAATGCCCGCATGGGAAGCCGTCGAGCAATCCACAAAAGGAAAGTTGGTCGATGACGAAGCTTAAGATAAGTCGCGTAAAACACATAGCGCTGGTGGCCCATGACAATATGAAGGACGAACTGATCGATTGGGTGCAGCACAACCGCGAACTGCTATCGCGTCATAGGCTATACGCCACGGGCACAACGGGACGCGTGTTGCAGGAGGCCACCGAACTGGAGATTACACGCCTGCAGAGCGGACCATTGGGCGGCGACCAGCAAATCGGGGCCAAGATCTCGGAAGGGGAAATCAATTTCCTCATCTTTTTCTGGGATCCACTCTCGCCCCACCCGCACGACCCGGACGTTAAGGCGCTGCAGCGCATGGCTGTGGTATGGAACATCCCCCTGGCCACTAACCGCGCTTCCGCCGATTACATTATCACTTCCCCGCTCATGGAAAGCGACTACGAACGAGCCACGCCTGATTACGACACGTATAAGAAACGCCTGCCGGCCAAGGACACTGGACCGCCATAGGATGACACGTGTCGATCCTCGTTTCATGTTATAATCGGCCCACGTTCCAAACTTTCTCCGGAGGTTCACATGGATATCCAGATCAAACCGCTGAACGAATCTGAAACGAAAGAGATGCCCAGCGACGGTTTCGGCTTCGGCGGCACGTTTACCAACCGTATGTTCCAGCAACGATACACGCCGGACAAAGGGTGGCACGAGGCCACGATTGGCCGCTACCAGGAGATCTGCCTGGACCCGGCTACTGCCGTGCTGCACTATGCCCAGACCATCTTTGAAGGAACCAAGGCCTATCGCCGGCCGGACGGCAACATCAATTTGTTCCGCCCCTGGGAAAATACGAAGCGCTTTAACGAGTCGGCGCGGCGCATGGCCATGCCCGCCGTTGACGAAGAAGGTCATCTTCAGGCCATCATCAGCCTGGTGGAATTGGAACAGGCCTGGGTGCCAGATCCACCCGGGGCGCTGTACATTCGCCCCGTGATGATCGCCTCTGATGCCGCCCTTGGCGTGCACGCCAGCAAAACATACCTGCACTATGTGATCGTGGGTCCGGTCGGCTCCTATTTCAAAGAAGGATTCAACCCCGTTCCCGTCTATATTTCAGACACTTATCGTCGCGCCGTCGTCGGCGGCACGGGCGCGGCAAAGACCGGCGGCAACTACGCTGCCAGTCTGCTGGTTACCGAGGAAGCCAAGCAAAAGGGTTACTCCCAGGTGCTGTGGCTCGACGCCATCGAGGGACGTTACGTGGAAGAAGTGGGCGCCATGAACATCTGCTTCGTCTACGAAGGCGAGCGCATCGTGACACCGGAGCTGTCCGGTAGCATTTTGCCCGGTATTACGCGCAAGTCGGTGCTGCAGTTGAGTCGCGACCTGGGCTACGAAGTCAGCGAAGGCCGCGTAGATGTGCAGGAGATGCTGTCTGATATCGAATCAGGGCGCATCACCGAGGTTTTCGGCTGTGGCACAGCCGCCGTCATCGCCCCCGTGGGCAAGTTCGGTTACGGTGAGAAAGAGTATGTGATCAACGGCTATGAAGTAGGACCCGTGGCCAAACGGCTGTACAAGTCGCTGACCGATATTCAGTTCGGGCGCCAGGAAGACCCCTATGGCTGGACGCACCAGATAGAGGTCCACTCTTAGCGTCTGAGACCCGTTCACAGAATGGCGCCAGTCGAGTTCCCTCGACTGGCGTTTCCATTTTGGCCCATTTTTCGCAACAGTTGGCACTATTTGGGAGCCAGATCCCCCAACTTGATAGTTTCTGGCGGTTTTGTCCGTTACACTTGGGCAGAGCTTAATACGACTGCGGTTTCTCCCTTTTCCGGAGACTGTGTCCTGTATGGTAGAGGGTCAATGATAGATCGATTAAGGAGACGTGTATGCGTCAAGTAGCAATTCTGGGAGTGGGGCTGATTCCGGTGCGCGAGCATTGGGAGATGTCGATTCGCGAGCTGGCCGTGAACGCCGGACGCGCGGCGCTGGACGACGCCGGCGTAGAGCGAGCAGACGCCATCTACGTGGGCAATATGACCAGCGGCAGCGTGAACCAACAACGGCAGCTAGGCGCGCTGGTGGCCGACTTCCTGGGCCATTGGGGCGCGGAAGCCGTGCGTCTGGAAGCAGCCTGCGGTTCTGCAGGCTCGGCCATGCGCCAGGGCATTATCGCCGTCGCCAGCGGGGAGTGCGACGCGGTGCTGGCCATCGGCGTGGAGAAAATGACCGAAACACCGGGCGCGGATACCACGACCGCTCTGGTAGGGGCCGCCGATGCCGAGTACGAAGCGGTTCAGGGCGTCAGTTTTGTGGGCCTCAACGCGCTCATCATGCGCCGCTACATGCACCAGTACGGCTATGAGCATGATGATTTTGCGCCCTTCGCCGTCAACGCCCACGCCAATGGCGCCAAGAATCCCTATGCCATGTTTCGCCGGCCCATCACCGAAGAGACCTACCGCAAGGGGCGTGTGGTGGCCGACCCGGTAACACTTTTCGACGCCTCACCCATCGGCGATGGCGCCGCCGCCCTGCTGCTGGTGCCCGCAGATAAGGCGCCCCAGGCTGTGCGCGTGCTGGGCTCTGCAGTGGCTACCGACACCCTGGCCATCCACGATCGCAGAGACCCGCTGTGGCTGCAGGCATCCGAGTATTCTGCCCGGCGCGCCTTCCAACAGGCAGGGATGGGGCCTGACGACGTCGATCTGTTCGAAGCACACGATGCCTTCAGCATCATGGCCGCCCTGTCGCTGGAGGCATGCGGCTTTGCCGAGCCAGGCCAGGGCGTGCGCCTGGCTCAGGAACGCGCGATCATGCCCGACGGACGCGTTCCCATCAGCACCATGGGCGGTCTGAAGGCGCGAGGCCATCCTGTGGGCGCTACCGGCCTCTACCAGTTGGCGGAAGCCACATTACAATTGCGCGGTGACGCCGGGGAGGCCCAGATTGACGGTGCGCGCGTTGCACTGGCGCAGAATATCGGGGGCAGCGGCGCAACCATCGTCAGCCACGTGCTGGAACAGCCGCGCTAATTGGGCCAGCGCCGGCCCAGACGCTATTTCCACTTCGCATTCCAGACCGTTCCTGTGCTATACTCGGCGCTCAGTCGTCTCAGGCAACATGGAATCGCCATGGCCCGCGCTTCAGCAAAAAAAGACGATCACCGGCGGCAACGCCGCGCAACAGGACGCGCCTCACCGCACGTCTTCTTGCTGCGCGCAGAAAGGGAGCCACCCGCTGACCAACACGACGTGCTCCTGTCCAGCCTGGCTGCGCTGGAGCAGTTCGTCCTGGTCATAGAACAGCACAGTAGAGAAAAAGTGGAGATTTTGCACAGCGCCTGCCGGGCGCTGGTTGACGCCGGCGGATACGCGGGCGCGATGGTCATGACGCTTCATGACCGGCAACAATTGAAACTACGGGCCGCAGCGCTCCGGCTTGCCCCGGGAGTGGACGCCGATCTATTGTTGCGTCCCTTGAACCACCAGCTGCAAAGCGCCCGGCCATTGCTGTTGCTTGATGAGCCGCGGCGCGCCCGCCATCTCGCCTTGCGCGCACTTGCCGGGGATGGCCAGGTTGTGGAATCCGATCACATCCACGACGTACTCGGGCCGCTGTTGAGTGCTGAGGAGGCAGACCGCGCCGGACAGCTGGCACAGGTGAAACGCGTTCTGGCTCTGCCCCTGATCACCAGCAACGAGAAGTGGGGCTGCCTGTTACTCATGTCGCACCGGGAGCACTTTAAACCCGCGGAGAAGCGTCTCCTTCTATCATTGGCGCAACAGATAGCATTGGGCTTGCACAACGCTCGGCTTTATCGTCAGAGTGAGGAGCAGCAGCAGGCGGCGCAAACGTTTGCACGCATGGCCTTCAGCGCCTCCGCCTACCTGCACACGTTGCGCAATCAGATCGGATCCTTTCGCGGATACCTGGATCTCGTGCAGATGATGCCCTATATGCCGCCAGAACAACAGCGTGAGGTGCTCAAATCGGGCCGCAAAGCATACGAAAGCCTGGACCAGGTGGCGGATATTCTGGATCATTTGCACGAACCGTGGCAACAACACCCCCAGACCGCTATAGACGTAAACGAATGCCTGATCATGGCCTTGTTAAAACTGTTTCCGAACATGAAGGCAAAAGTCGGTGCGCACACATTTACAACGACGGTCCAATCGGACCTCACACTCCATTGCAGCCTGGCGCCCACGCTGCCTGCCATTCACAGCTCGCCGGAGATGCTGGCGGAGGTATTCCGTATTGCCATCAACAACGCCGTAGACGCCGTGAAGGAACGTGATGAGGTTGCGGGTGCGCTGTGGATCGAGAGCCAGAGCGATGGCGAGACGGTGTGCGTCACCGTACGCGACAATGGCGTGGGCATTCCTACCCAGAATATGGCCCATATTTTCGAGATCGGCTGGTCCAGCAAGCAGGGCAAGGGGATGGGCTTTGGCCTCTTCTGGGCCAAGAGCTTTGTAGAAGGGCTGGGGGGTCATATTGAGGTTGAAAGTGCCCCGCAAGAAGGAACAACATTCCAGTTCATCCTACCGGCGGGGAAATAGCCAACAACCTGGCCCCTGCGAACCGTCTAATCTACACCCTAAAACAGGCTCAGTTGTCGCGCCAGCGGCTCCTCCAGATTCGTGACCCCCACTCCCAGCAGCCGCATCGCCTGACCTGGCGGCCAATTCTCCTCCCAGATGCTCAGGGCCAGCCGCGTAATTTCCTCATCGTCATCGAAGGGCACCTCAACCGTCTTCTGTCGCGTAAAAGTCGTGAAATCGGGCCAGCGGAATTTAACAAAGACCGTGGACGCCACCAGCCCGTCGCGGCGCAGTGTTGCGCCCACCTCCCCGGCAAGCTGGCGCACCTTCCGTTGCAGAAAGCGCGTGTCATCCACGTCACGAGCAAACGTGCGCTCCTGGCTGATCGACTTCGGCAGGCCGCGCTCGGCCTTCACCGGGCGATCGTCTATGCCCAGCGCCCGCCGCTGCAGCGCAGAGCCCTGGCGACCAAATTCCAGGCGCAGCGCCTGCGGATCGGCCTGGGCCAGTTCGCCGCAGAGGGTCACTCCCAACTGTGCCAGCCGCTCTGCCGTGCGCGGCCCAATGCCCCAGATGGCGCGCACGGACAAGGGCGCCAGAAACCCCGCTTCGTCACCTGGGCGTACAATCGTACATCCCTGCGGCTTGTCGTGATCCGAGGCCACTTTGGCCACAAGCTTGCTGGTCGCCAGGCCCACCGACGCCGGCAGCCCGGTTTCGGCCTTCACCCGCTCGCGGATGGCCAGAGCCAGCGTCTCCGGTCGCGACTGCTCGCTAATATCCACGTAGGCTTCATCTACACTCATCTGCTCCACCGGCCCGTATTCGCGCAACAGGTTCATGACCCGACGCGAACAGGCTTTGATGCGCGGCCAATTATGATTAGCGAACTTGAGGTGGGGACAGAGTCTTAGCGCCCGGGCGGCGGGCATTGCCGAATGAATGCCAAAGCGCCGCGCTTCGTAGCTGGCGGAGGCCACGACACCCCTCCCCTCTGGCCTGCCGCCGATCACCAGGGGAATGCCGGCGTCCTGCGGGTTATCCAATAGATGAACATTGACAAAGAAGGCGTCCATGTCCAGGTGCAGAATGGCCCTCGGCCACAAAGGCGATTGGCCGGTCGTGGAAGACATGCGACGTCCTGAGGTTCTACTCAACCATTCTGCGCGAAATTACGAAGGGCGCGGATGTTGCGCAGCGGCGTGTTAGTCATCACCACACAGCCGGCGCCTAAGACCAACCGCCGCCCGTTTGTCCGCTCCCTGGCATCCGTCGCCTCCGACAGCACATCTTCCGCCAACCCCAGATGCATGGTGTCCCGCGAGACACCACCGCTGGCTGCGCCGGAAAACTGCTCCAGTCCTTCCTGAAGGCTGATACCGGCGTCGCGATCGTGCCAGTTGAGCATAGGCACATCGTAATCGGCGACCATATCAAACATCACACCCTCACCGTGCAGGTGCAGCATGTTCAGAGGCAGGTCGCTGGCCTCGTCCAGAATCGGTTCGTCGAACGGTTGCCCGAACGTCTGGTACTCTACCGGGCTCATGCGTGCGTAGCGAGCGTGTTGCACCGCGTAATAAATACCGCTGACGCCCGCTTGGCGCGCGGCCTCCACGTAACGCAGCGTGGTTTCCGTAATCGTGCGCAATCCCTGGCGAAACAGATCGGGATGACTGCGCATATGACTCAGCATCCTTTCACCGCCGGAAAGGTTCTTGGCCTGGGCCAGCGGGGAGAAAATAGTGGCCAGCAAAGGCACCTCCTCGCCAAACTCCTGCCGCAACAACCGCAAGACTTCTATTTGCGTGGCCAGCATTCCGGCGCCCGGATCCAGCGGTTCCAGATTGGCCCAATCCTCAGGATCATGTACAACGCGCCGCGTGTACTCGCGTGTGCCTTCCGGATCTCCCCTCCAGCGGTCGGCCACGCCCCAATCGACGAGGCAGTAGCTGCTGGCGGGCGACACCTTCACCAGATCCCAATCATACGCCTTCTGCCAGCTGAGATGGGCTGCTGCCAGGGCTTTGGCATCCTGGTCGTCGCCAGGCCAATGCCGCCAGAGAGCGACCGGCAGGCGGTCCACCGCTTCTCCGGCAATAGCTGCCTCTAACCGTTCACGTTTGCTCCAATCAGGCACCATCGCCTCCTCGAGGCACATCGTCTCATTGAGACACATCGTCTCCTTGAGACACATCGTCTCGTTGAGACACAACTGCCTCCTGTTCGCGCTGTTCGTTCACTATAAGGCTGACTGTATCGCAGCAAGCGGGAGCGGACAATCGATAATCCGCGCTGGATTAGACGCCAATGGTCATCAATTCGCGGGGGAAGTCGGTCAGCGAACGGTGACCATCGGCCGTGATTACCACGTCATCCTCGATACGCACGCCGCCGCGGCCCGGCAGATAAATGCCCGGCTCCACGGTGAAGACTGCTCCCTCCGGCAGCGGACGCTGGTTGCCCTCCACCAGCGAGGGATTCTCATGAGCTTCCATGCCCAGGCCGTGGCCGGTGCGATGAATGAAGTAGTCTCCGTAACCGCCCTCAACAATCACCGACCGCGCGGCGCGGTCGATTTCCTGACCGCTTGCGCCGGGCCGCGCCGCCGCTTTGCCCGCGGCGTTGGCCTCACGCACCAGCTCGTAAATGCGCCGCATCTCGCTGCTCACCTCGCCCACGGCGAACGTGCGCGTGATGTCCGAAACATAGTCACCCGCCTGCGCACCCCAATCGATGATCAGAAAGTCGCCTTCCTCAGTGGGGCGGTCGGTGGGCACTGCGTGCGGCGATGCGCCATTTGGACCTGCCGACACGATGGGATCGAAGGGAAAGCCCTCGCTGCCCGCCGCTAACAGCTCCCTGACCAGTTGGCTGGCGATCTGCTTCTCGGTCATACCCGGCGCCAGCTGCGGCAGAAGTCGTTCCATGGCCTGTTGGGCAATGGCCACAGCCTGTTCCATCGCCGCCAGTTCCTGCTTGTCTTTGGACATCCGCACCACGTCCAGCACCTCCTCGGCGTGCGACGTGCTCAGGCCGGGCGCGTACCGGCGCAACAACTCCAGCTCCAGAACGCGCATACGCAGCGCTTCCACGCCCAACAAATAGTCCGATAACTCCAAATGGGCGCACGCTTGCTGGAAGGCGCCCGTATACCCTTCCTCGTCACTCCAGGCAAAAATGCGGTCGGCTTCGATGCCCGCGGCCTCGGCCTTGCTGGCCTCTAACTGGGGGATAATAATGGCCGGTTCCTCGTCAGCCGGCAGAAAGAGCACGATAGGACGCTCGCTGAGGTGGGCGTGAATGCCGCTAACGTAAATCATGTTGGGACCCGGCACCAGCGCCAGGCCATCCAGACCATGCGACAATGTTTCTTCTTGCAAGCGCTCCAGTCGTTGGTGGTTCATCACTTCTCCCTGTATTTGTGTTTTCTCCTGGCGTCGGTTGGCGCGCCCGGCGCGAGACCATCAGCCCGTTTGTCACTATTCAGCGTCCGCATCCAGCGCTACCAGAGGCACGCCAGGCTGCACAGCGTCCCCCGCGGCGCAGTTAATGGCCGTCACGGTCCCATCGTGCGGGGCCTGGACAGGCAGGATCATCTTCATCGATTCTAGCAAAATCAGTTTCTCCCCTGCACGCACCTGCTGCCCTTCCTCCACCAACACCTCAGAAACCACGGCGGGGATGGAAGCGGACAACGAGCCGGCGGCCTGCGCCCTGGACTCTTGCCGCTGGCGCAGGCGCTGGTAGTTGACGAGGCTGCCGTTGACCCACAACTGGCGTTGGTCGCCGTCTACATGGCCCGCCGCCCGCAGCCGGCGGCGGCGCACTTGCTGGCCCACTTGCTGCTCGTACTCCAGCACAAAGTGCAGACCATCGGTATGCACCACGCGTACCATTATGCTCTCCCCCTGGTGGGTGATGCGCAACCGCTCCCCCTGGCGCACGACTTCGATTTCCCGCTCCTCGCCGCCAAGCGCAACCTTAAACTTCACTGTGTGGGAACCTCCGGGAGGGTCAGTGCCTACGCCTGTTTCTGCACCTTCAACGTAAACCCCCGTACATCGACAACGACCACTTCCTCATCTGTTTCGATAGCCTCGTCCGCTTCAGCGCGCCAGATCTCGCCATGCACCAGCACGGAGCCCGTGTATTTTAGCGAGCCGGCCGGGGCCGGCACCAGCGATTTGCGCACGCGTCCGACTTTGCCCACAAGCCCCTCTTTGCCCGTCGATGCCGGGCGGCGCTGAGCGCGGAGGGCCATGGTCACGATAAAGAGGAAGATGCCCGAAGTCATCACGGTGACGGTCACCGCCGCGGGGATAGAAATGCGCACGAACTCCGGCGAGCCCGGCGAGTTAAAGAGCACCAACAAACCGGCCAGCATGGTGATTGATCCGGCCATGGCCAGAGCGCCCACGCCAGGCGAGTTGACCTCCAGCAGAAACAACACAAAGGCCACCACGATCAGGCCCAGACCCAACCAGTTGACAGGTAACTGGCCCAGTCCATAGAAAGCCAGGCCCAGCGAAATCACCCCGATGAAGCCTGCCACCCAGCCGCCAGGGCTGCGCAGTTCGATCAGGATAGAGGTCATGCCCAGCGGCAACAGGATGCTGAGCAACAACGGGTTGGATAGCGCATGCAGCGTGGCTTCGATGGTGTTCATGTCGAAGGACGTCGTTTGCACACCGGCCGTCTGCAACGTCCACGCCTCCTGTTGCACCGTCACAGTCAAACCATCCAGTTCATTCAACAGTGAAGCCACGTCGGGCGCGACAGCATCGATGAGGCCATACTCCAATGCCTCGCGGGCGTTCACGGCGCGCGCATCCTCAATCATCTCCTCCGCCAGCGCCACCGCTTCCGGGCCTCGGCGCTCCGCCAGCCCGCGCACCATAGCCTTCAGATCCTCGACGACCTTGCGGTACATCGTCTCTCCGATATCCTGGCCCTCGCCGCCGACGGGTGAGGCCGCGCCAATGACCGTTTCGGGCGCCATCCCTGCAGCGTGCGCCGCCAGTGTGACAATGCTGCCCGCTGAAGCGGCCTGCGCGCCGGCGGGAGCCACATAAATAATCACAGGAACGCCAGCGTTACGAAACAGGCGCACAACCTCCTGCGTGGTATCCACGCCGCCGCCGGGCGTGTTGAGCACCACCAGCGCCGGTACGCCCCGCCGCTCCGCCTCGCCAACCCCACGCTCCAGGTAGCTGAGCATGGCGGGTGTGACCGGCCCTTCGGCGGTCAATTGCAGCACGTCGCCAGATTGCTGCGCTGCCACGCCCGAAAGCGGAAGCGCCAGCAACAGCACGAGCGCCAGGCCAATGATGACCTGCCGGCAACACCATCCTCGTAAGAACCGCTTCATCCAACTCATGTTCTTATTCTACCGTAAACGGGCCGGAACGGTAACTGACGCTAACCTCAAATATATGATAAGATAGACAATCGCGGCGGAGGAAGCAACACCGCCGTTAACTTTCAGTAATGGAATGAATGATTCGCTAAGCCTTTACCTGCATATCCCATTTTGTCGCCACCGCTGCGCCTACTGCGATTTCAACACCTATACGGGGTTGAGCGATTTGCAGAGCGCGTACGCTCGCGCGCTGGCTCAGGAAGTGAGTCAGGTGGCGGACGCAGCGGCGGCGGAAGAACTGACGCTGCCGGCGCATACCATCTTCTTTGGCGGCGGCACCCCGTCGCTCATGGCTCCAGAGGACCTGGGAAAAACTTTGCATAGCGTGCGCCGCGCGTTTGATCTGGCATCGGACGCCGAGATCACCATGGAAGCCAATCCGGGCACGGTGGACCGCGCCTATCTGCAAGAGGTGCGCGCGCTGGGCGTAAATCGCCTCAGTTTCGGCATGCAAAGCGCCAACGCCGGCGAGCTATCCCTTCTAGAGCGGGAACACACGCTGGAGACCGTTGTAGACGCTGTGCGCCTCAGCCGCGCTGCCGGTTTCGACAACCTGAGCCTGGATCTGATCTATGGCCTGCCGGACCAGAGCCTGCAAAGCTGGGAGCGCAGCCTGCGCGCTGCACTGGCCTTGAACCCCGAACACCTGAGCCTCTACTGTCTGACCATCGAGCCCGGCACGCCCATGCACCGCTGGTTGCACAACGGCGACATCCAACCACCGGACCCTGATCTGGCTGCCGAGCAGTATGAGCTAGCCTGCCGCCTTCTGGAGGCAGACGGCTGGGTGCATTATGAGATTTCCAACTGGGCGCGGCCCGGCTACCAGTGCCGGCACAACCTGACCTACTGGCGCAATGGGGAGTATCTGGGGTTGGGAGCCGGCGCTCACGGACACGCCGCAGGCGCCCGCTATGAGGTGGTCAAACAGCCGCGCGTTTACCTGCGCCGCCTACGCCAGGGCCAGCCACAACCCTACCCGCTCTCTCCCGCCGTGGCCCAGGCGCACCACTTGGACGCGCGTGAGGCGATGTCGGACACATTAATGATGCAGTTGCGACTGCTACAGGAGGGCGTGGAGCTGGCCGCATTCGAGCAACGCTTCGGCCAATCCGTTCGCGACGCGTTCGGTGAAAGCGTGGACCAGTTGTTAGAGTGGGGATTGCTACAGGAAGACGGGGAACGGTTGCTACTGACCAGACGAGGCTGGTTCCTCAGCAACCAGGTGTTTTATCGGTTGGTATAGAGATCGGAGATTAGAGATTTAACTTTGGCCGCGGATGAACGGTCCCGGACGGGTCAGGATAAACGCCTATAAAATAAAATTATCCGCGTTCATCAGTCCAGCACCATAGCGCCATCAGCGGCCAAACTCCAATCAACCAATCTCCAATCACCTTTTACGCCGCAGCCAGCTCGCGATCTTCCAGAGCCAGTTCGGCTGCGTGCAGGGTGTTTCTCATCAGCATGGCGATGGTCATCGGTCCCACGCCGCCGGGCACGGGCGTGATGGCGCCGGCAACTTCTTTAGCCGTGTCGAATTCCACGTCGCCCACCAGACGATAACCGCGCTTTGCCTCGGGATCGTCCACGCGGTTGACGCCAACGTCGATAACCGCCGCGCCGGGCTTGATCATATCACCCGTAATCATCTCCGCGCGGCCAATGGCGGCGATGAGAATATCGGCGCGCTGCGTGTGCGCCTTCAGGTCGCGGGTGCGGCTGTGGCAGATGGTCACCGTGGCGTTGGCTTTCTGCAGCAGCATGGCCACAGGGAGCCCCACGATGTTACTGCGTCCGACCACGACGGCCTCAGCGCCGCTGGTCTCCACCCCTGCTTCCTCCAGCATAACCATCACCCCATAGGGCGTGCAGGGAATAAAGAGCGGGTCGCGCCCCTTCATCGCCAGGCGGCCGATGTTCACCGGATGGAACCCATCCACATCTTTCGCCAGGTCGATCTTATTGAGCACCGCCTCTTCGTCGAGATGTCCCGGCAGCGGCAGCTGCACCAGAATACCGTTCACTTCGGGGTCGGCATTTAGCTCGGAAACCAGCGACTCCACCTCTTCCTGAGAAGCGTCGGCAGGCAAGGTGTGCCCAATCGAACGGATGCCCAGCTTCTCGCACATACGCTGCTTCATGCCCACGTAGGTCTGCGAAGCCGGATCTTCGCCGACCAGCACCGTTGCCAGGCCTGGCGTATAGTCGTACTGCGCCCTCATATCTGAGACGCGCTCGGCTATCTGCGAGCGAACTTTCTCAGCAATCGCTTTTCCATCAATCAACTCTGCTGTCATGTTGTTTTCCTTTGTTCATTACTCAGGTAGGAATTCAGTTTTCAAAAACTTGTCTAGCCAGATACCAATGGCACAGGCCAGGAAGAAGGCGGTCATCGAGAAGTAAAACGTGCCGTATTCGGCTACACTCGTACCCAGCACAAAGCGCACCAGGCCCACCGTGATGATTGAACCCACCACGAGCGAAATCACGATAACCAGTATCCTCTTAACCAACATGTGTAAATCCTCCAATCCGCATGAGCGCTACGTTATCCTTTCGAATTGTCGCCGCGACTGTTCAATACATCTCGCACCTGCCGCGTTAACTCCTCGGGGGATATCGGCTTGGTGAGATACTTATCAGCACCAACACGGAGCCCTTTGTTGACGCTTTCCAGATCCGTTTTGGCGCTTAACATGATGATAGGCAGCTCCGCCGTCATGGAGTCACCACGAACCGTCTCGCAGACGGAAAAGCCATCGATGCCTGGCATCATCACATCCAGAATCATCACATCCGGCGAGCTTTCTTTCAGCTTTTCCAGAGCATCAAAGCCGTCTTCCGCTTCGACGACTTCAAAGCCGGCGCGAACCAACATCAGGCGCAGCAACGTTCGCGCCATTGGCTCATCGTCTACAACTAAAACAGACCAACTCAATGCTGCCTCTGCTTCATGGTGTCAATCATCAGCGGGTTCTACCCCTCTGGGTTATTGTAAACAATTCTCGTTTTCCGGCAATGTAACTGGGGGAAAGTCAGCAGTTCTCACCATAATCCACCGGGCCGCCCTCTTGAACCTTTCTTCCCAGAATTGCCCCAAACAACCAGCGGCTGTGAGGATTAGCTGCTCTGGCAGAAAAGCAACGCCGGCTGTGTCCAGGAATGTCAACTCTGGTCAGGGAGCGTTGTCAGAGGAAGTTCCAGAAACAGGCCCTCGCGGCTGAGAATCGTATTCGGAAAAATCTCTCGCGCACGCGGCAACATCTCCTGCTCCAGATAGTCGTCGGTAGCATCAGGCGAGTAGTGGAATAGCGCCAGGCACTTCGCGTTCGCCGCGCGCGCTGCCCGGGCCGCCTCCAGCCAGCTACTGTGGCCCCAACCGGGAAACTGTTGGCGTCCTTCCAGAGAGAAATGGGAGTCGTGGATCAGCAAATCGGCGTTCTGTCCCAGCCTGACCACGTTTTCCTCCACCATGCCGTCCGTATGCGTGGTATCGGTACAGTAGGCCAGAACGGCGCCGTTGTTCTCTATGCGAAAGCCAAGGCTGTCGCCGGGGTGGTTAAGCATCTCCGCGCGCACTGTCGTCTCATCGCCAATGACCAACATGTCGCCATCCTCGATCTCCTTGACATGGAAATCGGCCGGAAGCGTTTTGTAGTCAAAAGGAAGATAGGGCTCGATGATTTGCCGCGCCAGGATGGCCTCCAGTCGCTGGCCCACACGCTTTTGACCCACCACCACAAAACGGTTGTTGCGCTCGAACGCCGGGCCAAAATAGGGAAAACCCTGAATATGATCCCAGTGAGTGTGGCTGATGAGTAAGGTGCCAACGATGCGCCCTGGACTTTCGCGCATCAGTTCCTGCCCCAGGCGGCGGATGCCCGATCCGGCGTCGATGATGATCAACTGCTGGTCCGAGGTCAGCACGGCAATGCAGGATGTGTTACCGCCTATTTTCAGAGTCTCTGGTCCCGGCACGGGAATCGTGCCGCGTACTCCCCAGAATCGAACAAGCAACGCTTATGTTCCCTGCTCCTTCTCTTCTACCTCAGTCGACTGACCGTGCTCTTGCTCCTCCAATACGCGATTCACACTCTCCAGCAAATCCTGAGGGCCAAATGGCTTGGTAATGTAATCATCTACACGAGCGATGTGCAGGCCCAACACACGGTCTATGCTCTGCGCCTTCGCCGTGACTACGATCACGGGGATGTCGCGCATCTGCTCCGACGCCTTCATCTTCTGGTAGACTTCCCAGCCGTCCATTTCAGGCATCATCAGATCCAGCAGGACCAGATCAGGGTTGGTTGCCTCAATTTTACTTAACCCCTCGCGTCCCCCCAGGGCGCCGACAACCTCGATATTTTGCCGGTTCAGGATTAACTTGACCAGCTCAATCATCTCCTGTTCGTCTTCGATGCAGACAACTCTTTTTTGCCCAGTGCTCATAGCACACCTTCATCTCTCGCGCACTTACATGATGATTGTGGTAGCGATCACGCCGGCACATCCACTTCCCCAAGCGAAAACAAGCTTATCACAAGGGACAAGGGTTGTCCACGCACCCGGCACGGCGGGCGCCTTCCCCATGAACCGGCCCGCCGTTCTCGCGCTTGAAATGGTTGACAGTGCACACCAGTTCTGGCATAATGCGCCTACGCTAATAATGACAACAGCGATGATGGAGACGAGTAGGTGGATATGCAACCCCAGCGAGCCTGAGACGGTGTGAGTCAGGCAATCCCATCCGCCGAAAATCCCTCCGGAGCTGCCAACCGAACCTCTAATATACAGTGCCTATGGCGCTGGTATTGACAAGTAGGCCTGGCCGGATTCATCCCACGTTACCGGGACTGCGATGATACCCTTAGACGGCGGTCATCGAAAGAGCGCCTGGCGACTTCCAGTAACGTCGCCGGGAAGCAGGGTGGTACCGCGAAGCGCGCCTTCGTCCCTACGGGATGAGGGCGTTTTTTATTTGGTGTAGTGGTGTATTTGTTTATGAGTATATTGGTCTGTTGATAACAGTTACCCAATAAGCCAATAGACCAGTACACCACTACACCAATATACCAACACACGAGGACCTATGACTGAACCACTGTATCAAACCGACGCATACCTGAAGGAATTTCAGGCCACAGTTGTAGAGCAGGTAGACGGCGGCGTGGTCCTGGACCGCAGCGCCTTCTACCCTGGCGGAGGCGGTCAGCCACACGACACAGGTGCGCTGGCGACGGGCGACCAGACCTGGCGCGTGACGAAGGTGAAACGCGTGAAGGGTCGCCCGGTTCACTATCTGGACGGTGACGTCCTACCTGAAGAAGGTCAATCGGTCGTAGGCCGTTTGGATTGGGAACGGCGGTACCAGTTGATGCGCACACACACAGCTATGCACGTGTTGTGCGGCGTCATCTGGCGCGATTACGAGGCTTCGGTCACCGGCGGCAACATGGAACCGCTCAAAGGTCGCATGGATTTCGAGTTTGAAACGATGCGGGCAGAGCTGGTCCAGGAGATCGAAGAAGCTGTGAATCGCGAAGTAAAGGCCGCCCGCCCCGTGACAGTCAATATCCTGCCCCGCGAAGAGGCTTTCCAGATTCCGGACTTGATTCGCACCAAGATCAACCTGCTGCCGGAAGGGATCACCGAAGTGCGTACTATCGAAATCGAAGGGCTGGACCTGCAGGCCGACGGCGGCACCCACGTGGCCAACACGGAAGAGGTCGGCCCGATGCGCATCGTCGATTACAAGAGCAAGGGGAAGATTAACAAGCGCATCTATGTGGAACTGGACGATCTTGAAGGTGGAGATTAGGGTCGAATGGAACTCGGCTGAGGAGATTGGAGATAGGCTGTCTGGCGCTGAATGTGTCGGCTGAGCTCTGTTTCTGTGATCAAGGACGACGATGAGAACCCTGATTCGGGAACTTCCGTACGAAAGACCGATTGCCGGCGGGAGGTACCGCTATGAGCGCGACGGGCAACCCACCGGCGCCGTAGAGAGCTGGCGGCTGAGCCGCGCGGCCGACGATTATCGCTTTCTGCGCGTGGACCTGAACGCCCAGATGGCGCGCAGCGGACACAGCTATCTTTATCATCAGACGGTGGGCCCTGACGGACGTCCCGACCGGCTCAGCTTCCGCTTTTTCGGCCGCGGGCGACAGATTCGCGGCGAACTGTTGTTTGAGGATGAGCACGTGACGCTGACGCGCTACGTGGACAGGCAACGACTGGAAGACGAACTGCAGTTACCATCCGGCTATCTTTTCTGGTTTCCATCCACTGCCGGGTTGAGCCTGTTGGCCCGCCTGGAAGAGACCGGGGCCCGGCCGGCTCTGACCCTGGCGCCGGATGAAGATTTCATCCTTTGCACGACCGAGATCTCGGGCACAGCGAAGCCAGCGCAGACCATCGAAGTAATGGGCAAACCGATCCGCACCCGCCCGTTGGTGCTGACCTGGGCCAACCAGGAACGGATTATCTGGCTAGACCAACATCGGTGGCCCCTGCGCATGCAGCGCGACGGGCTGTTGGCGGTAGAAACTCGCTATCTGCGCTATGGGGCGCGGTGAGAATGTACTGGAAGTCAGACGAAGTGAGGTAGGAAGTCATGCATAGAATTCTGTTACTGCTTTCCGTGGCGCTTCTGGCGCTCGTGGCCTGCGACCAGGCGCCTGCGAGCGCGCCAGACGAGACAGAGCCAGAAACGCTGGCTACTGTGGAAACACGGGCCGACCGCGGTGAAACGCCGCTGGTCGTCTTCAAGCGCGGCGGCGACGAGCCCGGCGACGTGCTGGAGTGGCGCATTTACGCCAGCGGGCGTGGCGCCGCGATTACCGGCCCCGACGCGGGCAATGCTCAGCTCACGGAGGTTGACGTGGATCAAGCGGCAATCACCCAACTGCTCGACGATCTACAGACCGCCGGGTTTTTTGAAATAGCCAGCGCCGGGGAAGAAGAGTGTTGTAATCAGAATAGTTACGTGCTGACGGTGCAGCAAGATGGCGAAGTCAGCGCCATGGCCCTCGAAGCAGTGACCCCGCAGACGTCACGGCAACGCCTACAGAGTCTGACACACATTGAAAAGTTCATTTTTGACGAAATTACCAGCGCGGCGCAGTGACCAGACGCGACATTAGTAAAAAGCTAGGCGCCATGACGGAGCTGTCTATCAGAAAGGAAATGGAAGATGACGTTTAAAGAAGTATCAAGCAAGGTCGATTTTGTAAAATTGGAAAAGGAAGTCCTCGAATTCTGGGAAGAAAGCGACGCCTTCAACAAACTGAAACAATTACGCGCTAAGAGCGACAGGCACTGGAGCTTTCTGGACGGACCGATTACGGCCAATAATCCCATGGGCGTACACCACGCCTGGGGCCGCACTTATAAGGATGTTTTCCAACGGTTCAAGGCCATGCAGGGCTATAACCAGCGCTGGCAAAACGGGTTCGATTGCCAGGGGTTGTGGGTCGAGGTAGAGGTCGAAAAAGAGTTGGGCTTTGAGAGCAAGCGCGACATCGAGCGTTTCGGCCTGGCCGAGTTCGTCAAGCTGTGCAAGATGCGCGTGCTACGTTACGCGGCGATTCAGACCGAGCAGTCGATGCGTCTGGGTTACTGGATGGAGTGGAACGATCCGGACGAACTACGCCGCCTGCGCTTTCTCATGGAGCAAGATCCGCAGCAGGAAGTGACGTACGAGGGGCCGGCGGGCGCCACGACGGGCACCGTGGAGCAGATCGTGGGGCGCCTGGGTCGCCCTGAGGTAGGCGGCTCCTACTTCACGTTTAGCGACGAGAACAATTACCAGATCTGGGGCTTTCTCCAAAAATGCTACGAAAACGGCTGGCTCTACCAGGGCACAGACGTCATGCCCTGGTGTGCGCGCTGTGGCACCGGCATCAGCCAGCACGAAATCGTCACCGACGGTTACCAGGAGGTGACACACGAATCAATCTATCTCAAGTTCCCCCTGCTCGGCCGGGACCAGGAAGCGCTGTTGGTGTGGACCACGACGCCCTGGACGCTAACCAGCAACGTAGCCGCTGCGGTAGGGCCCGAGCTGACGTACGTTAAGGTGCAGGCCGGCGACGGATGGACCTACTATCTGGCCGAAGAGGCCCTGCAGGAAACGATGATTGGCGACTACGAAGTGGTCGACCGCCTGAAAGGGGTGGACATGGTCGGCTGGGAGTACGAAGGTCCCTTTGACGAACTGACTCGCGTGCGCCAGGCGCTGGAAGGGTACACCCATCGCGTTGTGGGCTGGAAAGACGTGGGCGCGGACGAAGGCACGGGCGTCGTGCACATCGCTCCCGGCTGCGGCGCCGAAGACTTCGAGCTTAGCGAAGAACACGACCTGCCGGTCGTCGCACCGCTGGATGAAAGCGGCGTTTACGTCGAGGATTTCGACTGGCTCACGGGGCGCGACGTGCATACTGTGGCCCCGGACATCTTTGAGAACCTGCAGGAGAAGGGATTCTACTACCGCAAGCAGCGCTACACCCACCGCTACCCACACTGCTGGCGCTGCGGGCAGGAGCTGGTCTACCGCCTTGTAGACGAGTGGTTCATCAGCATGGGGCCGGTCTACGATAAGCCCCGTGACGAAGTGACCGACCAAGAAAAAGCAGCCAGCCTGCGCTACCAGATCATGGACGTGGTGGACGAAATCAACTGGGTGCCGGCCTTTGGTTACGATCGGGAGATGGACTGGCTGCGCAATATGCAGGACTGGATGATCAGCAAGAAGCGCTACTGGGGGCTGGCGCTGCCCATCTGGGTCTGCGACGGCGAGGAGTGCAATCACTTCCACGTGGTAGGCAGCGACGATGAGCTAGAAGAACGGGCCATCGAGGGGTGGGACACCTTCAAGGGCCACACACCGCACCGGCCTTACGTGGACGCTGTGAAGATCGCCTGTCCAGAGTGCGGCGGCAAAGCCTCGCGTATTGCCGACGTGGGCAATCCGTGGCTGGACGCGGGAATCGTGGCCTTCAGCACCCTGCATTATCGCGACGACCCCCAGTACTGGGAGAAGTGGTTCCCCGCCGACTTCATTACCGAAAGCTTCCCCGGCCAGTTCCGAAACTGGTTCTACAGCCTGCTGGCTCAAAGCACGGCGCTGACCGGCCGGCCCCCGTTCAAGAACGTGCTGGGCTTCGCCACGCTGCTGGCCGAAGATGGTCGCGAAATGCACAAGTCGTGGGGCAACGCCATCGAGTTCAACGAAGCGGCTGATACTATGGGCGCCGACGTCATGCGCTGGCTCTACCTGGCCCACAAGCCGGAACAGAATCTGCTCTTTGGCTACAACAAAGGCGATGAAACACGCAGACGCTTCCTGATCCCCTTGTGGAACGTCTACAGCTTCTTCGTGACGTATGCCAACGTGGATGAGTGGGTGCCGGAGACCGGAGATCAGAAGAATGGAGATCTGAGAACGGAGACTGGAGATCCACAGAGTTCAACTCAATCTCTAATCTCCAATCTCCAATCTCTAGTCATCCAAGCGCCAGCGGCGCCCCAATCCCCCGATCCCGCCAACGCCCAACTCGACCAGTGGATCATCGAGCGGCTCAACGAAACGACGCTGGAGGTCACCGAACACCTGGAAGCGTTTGCCAGCGACCGCGCCACGGCGGCTCTGGAAGCGTTTCTGGATGACCTTTCGAACTGGTACGTGCGCCGCTCGCGGCGCCGCTTCTGGAAGAGCGAGGCCGACACGGATAAGGCCGCGGCTTACGCCACGCTCTACCACGTGTTAGTGACGATGACCCGTCTCCTGGCGCCCTTCATCCCCTTCACCAGCGAAGCGATGTTTCAGAACCTGGTGCGTAGCGTGACGCCAGACGCGCCGGAGAGTGTGCACCACGCGTCGTGGCCCACGGCCGACGCCGGCGCGCTGGACCACGAGTTGCTGGACAAGATGCGCCTGGCTATCACAGTCGCCAGCCTGGGCCGCGCCGCCCGCAGCGCAGCGGACATCAAGCTGCGCCAGCCGCTGGCCAGCGCCCGCGTCAACGTGGGAAGCCAGCAGGAGAAGGACGATATCCTGGAGCTTGCCGACGTGCTTGCCGAGGAGATCAACGTCAAGGAAATCGATGTCGTCTCAGAGGTAGGCGAGCTGGTCGATTACAAAATCTTGCCCAACAACCGCCTGCTGGGTCCGAAATACGCCGCCGACTTCCCCCGGGTACGCCAGGCGCTGATGGCCGTGGACCCCGGCCAGGCGGCTGCCACGCTACAGCAGGAGGGACAATTGACCATCACGGTGGACGGTCAGGAGATCGTGCTCGACCAGGAAGAAGTCCTGGTACAGACGGAGTCGCGCGGCGGCCTGGCTGTGGCCAGCGACAAAGGCGTCACGGTCGCCGTGGACACACAACTGACGCCGGCGCTCGTCCAGGAAGGGTACGCGCGCGATCTCGTGCGCGCCATCAACAATATGCGCAAGGCTGCCGGCCTGGAGATTGAAGACCGCGTGCACCTGCGTTACCAACTGCCGGGAGACGAGGACGTCGCCGCCGCTTTCGACAGCTTTGGCGACTACGTGCAACAGGAAACGCTGGCCCTCTCGCTGCAGGCGGAGCAACCGCCGCAGGGAGACTATGAGGAAACCGTCAGCGTCGGAGATGCGGAGTTTGTCATCGCGCTGAGCAAAGCGGAATAAGCAGACCCTCCCGGAGGCTCGCGAGCCTCCGGGAGGGTTGGCCACGACACTAATTGCCGGCGGGAGCTCACCTTTCCTTTTTCCGTTTCGCCCTCTCGCGGTAAAATCACTGGACATTATCCAGGACACTGGACATTATCCAGGAGGTGCTGATGCGTCGCCACATCATACTCTTGCTCATCCTTCTGCTAGGCGTCACCGCCCTGGCCTCGGCGCAAGACGAAGAACCGGTTGGGGAGCGACAGCCGCACGCGGTCCCTATCACCGTGTCACATGACGAGCAACCGAACCCCTTCGGTCCCATCACGGGTGAGTGGTCCACGGTGGAGGTGCAAGCGCAGCGCGTGCAAGAGCCCACCATGACCGAGAATCACGGCGCCGATCTATGCGAAGATGCGCCCGACCTTCCCCTCGAAGATTTCGGTGCGGCGGGCGACGTGACCACGGTCAACAGCATGACCGAGAGCCCCAGCGATCCACCGTTGACCTGTATGTGGGGCAATCCCAGCCGCTTGCAGGGGTATCGCACGGTGTGGTACCGGTTTGTTGCGCCCGTCAGCGGCCACCTGCTGGTCGAAACCGGCTTCGATCCCAGCAACCTTGGCGACAGCTACGATACAGTCCTGGCTCTATACCAGAGCAGTGACGGTGCCTGTGGCACGCTGACCCAGCTGGCGTGCAACGACGATGCGCAAGGGTTCTTTTCAGAAGTGGCGCACTTCGTTATCGAGGGCCGGACCTATTACATTGAGGTAGCGGACCGCCAGCTCAGTTCGCAGGGACCGGACACGCTGCGCCTGGCCGTGACCCTGGAAGAAGGCGATTCCTTCTGGCAACGGCAGGAGGATCTATGGCAGAACCCGCGCAGCCGGCACATGGTGGTCACCGACGGCCGGTACGCCTACGTGCTCGGCGGGGAAACGGTCGTGAGCCCTTTCGCAGAACGCAGGCAGCAACTGTGGCGTTTTGATCCCCTGTCCGGCGAATGGTTCGAACTGTGGCCCCTGGAGGAACAGTGGGACGCTTATTCGCGCGCGTCGGCAGCCTATTACAATGGGCATATCTATGCCCCCTCCGGCAACATAGGCAGCACCAGCGATAACGAAATTTACGATGGCGATCATTGGGTTTACAGAATCGCCGACAATCGCTGGTACGTGGGCACTCCCGTGCCCTGGGGCGCAATGTCGCCCACCGGCCAACCGTACGCCTGGCACCAGGCCGTCACTTCGCCGGCCGATGGCGGCTTCTTCCTCACCGGCGGCCTGCTCTCCGGCAACTCCAATCCAGTTCCTGGCTTCGAGAGAGAAATAAGCGGCGGCATGCTCCTTTACCGTCCCGATGAGTCGGGTATTACAGGCGCGTGGGAGCAGCGCGCGGACATGGCTAACCCTCGCTATGCTCACGTCGCGGGGTTATTGAACACGCCACAGGGGCGCCGCATTTGCGTGATAGGCGGTCTGGGCCAGAACCCCAACGTAGCAGACCAGCTTGTGGTGCTGGCAACCGGCGAGTGTTACAATCCGGCATCGGACACCTGGTCCTCGCTTCCCCCTCTCAACTTCGCCCGTTTCAGCGCCGGCAGCGCCGTGGGCCCTGACGGTCGCTGGTACGTCTTCGGCGGGCTCAACGCCCAGTTCGACCACGTGCCGCACACCGAAGTGTATGATCCGGTCACCAACAGTTGGGAAGTGCTTGACTCGCGCTACAGTCTGCGCCGGCCGGGCCGCTCCTGGCCGCGCGGCGTCTTTCTGGGCAGCACTCTATGGGTGTTCGGCGGCGAGGAAGTCCTGGACACGGGCATACGCGTGATCCCTCTGGTGGAACGGCTGGTCGTGCACAACAGGTCAACCTGGCTGTCGATCGTACTGGGCGGACCTAAGACCTCTATTGAACCGAACAACACACTCGACGAGGCGGTTCCGGTTGCTCTAAACCAGGAAATATGGAACAGTTACTCGGAACACGACGACTTCTTCGATTTCTACCGCTTCCGCGTAACAGACAACGCCCGCTATCAGGCAGAGCTGACCAATATACCGCCAGAGAGCAACTATGACGTATTTATTTACAACTCGGACAAGCGACTGGTCGGCGATAGCCAGAACGTAGGAACACTGAACGAACTGGCGGTGACTCATCCGCTGACACCCGGATTCTACTACGCGATGGTCCTGCGCGCCTTTGGACAACCAACGGATGATGCCTATCGCCTGGTCATCAGCCGCCACTAGATAAAAAGCAAAAAGAGCAACGACATGACAGCAGAGAAAACAACGGCGCCACTGCGAGTTCTACACTTTGCCGACGCCCACATCGATATCGCCAACTACGGGCGGCACGATGCGCAAAGCGGGCTGCCGCTGCGCGTCATGGACTTTATGAACGCGCTAGATCAAATCGTAGATCGCGCAATCGCCGAAGCAGTGGATCTTGTGCTCTTTGCCGGGGACGCATACAAGGACCGCAACCCCCAGCCCACGTTCCAGCGCGAGTGGGGGCGTCGCATGATGCGCCTCTCGCAGGCCGGTATTCCCACTGTGTTGCTGGTGGGCAATCACGACAACGCGCCCGCCAGCGGGCGCGCGCACACCCTGCAGGAGTACGGCACGCTACAGATCCCCAACCTGCACGTGGCCGACAGGCTGGAGCTGTTGACGCCGGACGATCTGGGCCTGCCGGTGCAGATAATCACTATCCCCTGGGTCGCGCGCAGCCATTTCATGAGTCGCAGCGAGACGGCGGGCCTCACGCTGGACGAAATACTGCAGAAGATCGAAGCGCGCGTGGCCGACGGGGTGGCGAGCTACATGGAAAAGGCAGATCCCGATTTGCCATTGATCCTGCTGGCCCACGCCAGCGTGCACGGCGCCCGTTATGGCAGCGAACGGACGGTGATGCTGGGCCAGGAACTGGTCCTCAGCCGCGCCATGGTCGCCGACAAACGCTGGGACTATGTGGCGCTGGGCCACATCCACCGCCACCAGAGCCTGAATGACAATCGCCACCCGCCCATCGTCTATCCCGGCTCCATCGAACGCATCGATTTTGGCGAAGCGAACGAGGAGAAAGGCTATGTACTGGCCGACGTCAGCCGCGGCGAAAGCAGCTGGGAGTTTGTGAAGCTGCAGACGCGCCGGTTCATTGACCTCAACATCGAAACGCCTGACGCCGACACCTTTATGGCCGACGTCATGCGCCAGCTTCCGCCCCGCGAGCAGGTGCGCGACGCCATTTGTCGCGTGCGCCTCAGCTACCCGCGTGACTGGGAGCCGCTGCTGGACGAGGCCGCTATTCACGATCACTTTTCAGAGGCATTAAGCATCCAGGTCCAGAAACACCGTCAGATGAGCAAACGCGCGCGCCTGGGCGACACAGCGGCCGTAGAGGCCATGCCCCCGGAGGAACTCCTGGCAGTTTACTGGCAGACCGTGGGCCTGGATGCCGAAGAGGCAGCTGAGATGCAGAAGCTGGCCAGAGAGGTATTGAGTGAGATCGGAGATTAGTGAGTGGAGATCGGAGATCCCTCGCTACGCACAGGATGACAAATCAACTGCTATCTAATCTCCAATTAACCAATCTCCAATCTCTAAACACCCATGATCCCTTTACGCCTTGAACTAACCAACTTCCTCTCCTACCGCAAGACCACCGTTCTGGACTTTAACGGGGTGCACCTGGCGTGTATCTCCGGACTGAACGGCGCGGGAAAATCGAGCCTGCTGGACGCCATCACCTGGGCCTTGTTCGGCAAGAGCCGCAGCCGCAGCGACGACGACGTGGTCAACCGCATCGCCGCGCGAAACGGGGATCTGGCCGAGGTGCGCTTCGTATTCGAGCTGGAAGAGTGCGTTTATCGCGTCGTGCGCCAGAAACAACCCGGTCGCACGTCGCTGCTGGAACTGCAGATGGCTACCGGAGACGACGAGTGGCGCGCGCTGAGCGAAGGCGGCGTGCGGCAAACTCAGGCCGCCATCGAAGCATTGTTGCGTATGAACTTCGATACGTTCATCAACGCCAGCTTCTTTCTGCAGGGGCAGGCCGACGAATTTACGACCAAGACGCCGGGCAAACGCAAGGAGATTCTGGCCGACTTGCTCAGCGTCAACCGCTGGGACAAATACCGCGAGGCAGCCGGCGAGCGCCGCAAGCAGGAGCAGGAGAAGCTGCTGGTGCTCGACGCGCGCCTCGACGAAATCGGCGCCGAGTTGGACGAGCAGGAACAACGCGAAGCAGATCTGGCTGAAGCACAGGAGGCCCTGGCCCAGGCCAGCGAGCGGCTGCGCGACAAGGAAAAACTGCTGGAGCAGATGCGGCGCGTGGAAGCTGCCATCAAGCAGCAAAAGCAGCAGGTGCAGAACCTGCGCGAGTCGCTGACCACGGCCGAGGCGCGCCTGAGCCGCCTGCAACAGACCAGGGCGCAGCGGCAGAAAGAGCGCGAGACATACCAGGCGCTGCTGGATGACGCGCAACAAATCGTAGCCCAGCACGAGGCGTGGCAGGAGGCGGAAGCCGATTTACAACGCTGGCAGGAGAAAGCAGAGAAGTTCGGACGGCTACAGGCGGAGCGCCACCAGCACCAATTGGTGCTGGAACGAGAGCGATCTACCCTGCAGCAACGGGCCAGAGAACTGCAGCGCCAGGCACAGCGCGTCACCGAGATGCGCCAGGAGGAGAGTGGACTGAGGGAAGCGCTGGCCGAGAGCGACGAACAACTGCGCAAGCTGGATGAGCAATTAGAGGAGCTATCTCAGCGAGAAGAAGAGTGGCACGAGGCGCGGGCCGCGCTGCAGAACATGGAAGCGCAGCGCCAGGTTCGGCAGCAGGAACTGGCCAGGCTGCAGCGTGAAGCGCAACGTATAACGGAACTGCGAGAAGAACAGCAAACGGTAACCCGCAACCTGGACGCAGCTACGAAGGCGCTGGCCGACGCCGAAGCACAGGCTGAGGCGCTGGAACAGAAGAACGAGCGACTGATGCAGGCCCTGGCCGAGCGCGACTCGCTGCAGACGCAACAACCGCGCCTGCGCCAGGAAATGGACGAGCTGAACGAACGGCGGCAAAAGTTGAGCGTGGAGACAGAGGGCGCCTGCCCTCTCTGCGGCCAATCGCTGACAGAGGCGCACCGCAGGGAAGTGCTCGCCGACGTCGAGGCGACAGGCAAAGAGAATGCCGATCAATACCGCGCCAACCGCCAACGGCTGGAATCGCTGGAGGGCGAGATCGCGGAGCTGAATAAGGCGGTGCGCAACCGCGACCGCCTGCAGCGAGAGGTGCAAAGCCAGCGACAACGGCAGGCGACGGCTCAGGCGCGCCTGGATGAGATCCAGCGAGCGCTGGCGGTCTGGGAAGAAGATGGCTCGGAACGGCTGACAGCGCTGCAAGAGCAGCTTGCGGATGACACGGCTATCAAAGAAAAACAGCTGGAAGTAGCCGATCTGGGCAAGGACGTACAACGCAAGCGGGAGCTGGAAGAAAAGCAGCGCAAACAGCAAAAACGGCGTTCTGACGCCGAGGCCCGCCTGGCAGAAATCGAACGCGCCACCGGCGAGTGGGAAGAACAGGGTAAAGAAGCGCTGGCCCAGGCTGAGGAGCAACTGGAAGCCGAGGCGTATGGCGCGGAGGCGCGAGAGGCGCTGGCCGAGATCGACGAGCGCATCGAAGCCCTGGGGTATGATGAGGAAGCGCACGCCGCGGCGCGAGAAACGCGCCGGCGGCTGGCGCCTGCGCCGGCGCGCTATCAGGAACTGAAACAGGCCGAAGCGGCGGTAAAACCTCTGGAGGACACCCTCGCCGACCTGGCCCAGGACATTGATGAGCAGCATGAAACCGTGACGCGCATCACAGAGCAGCATGAGGAGGCCACGGCGCAGCTGGAAGCACTCTCCGAAGACGGCGGGAATCTGCCACAGGTGGAGAAAGAGGTCACAGATCTGCGCGAGCAAGAAGTGTCCGCGCATCGCCGCGTGGGCGCGGCCCAACAGCGGCTGGCTGTGCTGGACGACCTGCGCCAGAAACGGAAGCAGGAGCAGGCGCGGCGCGCCGAACTGACGCGCCTCATCGAGCGCTTGCAGCGGCTGGAGAAAGCGTGCGGGCGCGATGGTGTGCAGGCATTGCTCATCGAGCAGGCTCTGCCGGAGATTGAAGAGGATGCCAACGAATTGCTAGAACGGCTGACCGGCGGCGACATGCGCGTCTCCTTCGAAACGCAGCGCGAGCTGAAAACTCGCGACGAACTGGCCGAAACGCTAGATATCCGCATCAGCGATGTAGCCGGGGAGCGCCCGTACGAGAACTTCAGCGGCGGCGAGCAGTTCCGCGTCAATTTCGCCGTGCGCCTTGCGCTGTCGCGCATTCTGGCCCGCCGCGCCGGCGCCCGACTGCAGACGCTGGTCATCGACGAGGGATTCGGCAGCCAGGATCCGCAGGGCCGGCAACGGCTGGTGGAGGCCATCAACACCATCCACGAAGACTTTGCCCGCATCCTGGTTATCACCCACATCAGCGAGCTTCGCGATGCGTTTCCCTCGCGCATCGAGGTGGAAAAAACGCCTGCCGGCTCGCAGGTGACAGTATATTAGTGTATTAGCATATTAGTGTATTGGAAACACGAGCCGATTCATCCACGACACACCTATAGACCAATATACTGCTACACCAATACACCCCCTTACCCTTGCTCCCACGTATCGCCTGCTTTCTGGTAGCGCAGGATGCCCGGCACTTCGGCCAGAACTGTTTCGATGGGTACCAGCCGGCCCACGGTGATGTAATGCTTTCTTCCCCGGTCGACAGGCGTACTGGTACGCCGCTCCGGGAAGCGGGTCATATTTGCCTCGAACCAGGGACGCACGCCGTGCATCGGCAGGCAATAAAGATCGCCGCTCTCCACGAAATAATAGAAGAGCCACTCCGCTCGCGTATACAGAAAGCAACCGGTGGTGCCTTTGCCTTCGTTGCTCACCGTCTCAAAGAAAAAGTTGCCTGTACGATGATAACGGTCGCCCTTAACCTCCACCGGCACTATCTTTAGCTGGCCCTCGCCGTCGATGAAGGACCATAGAAGATCGACGTCGTGTTCCTGGTAGGCCGGCTCCTCCTCCACGTTGTGCACGGACACCGTTTGCGGCCAGAATGTCTTCAGAAAGTGTGTCACGTCCGCAGCCGCGCGGCGCGCGACGCCGGCAGTATAGCTGATGCGGTGCTGCTTAATCGATCGGGACATCGGCAAATCCGGGGGCCTGAAGCAAGCCCCTAATTCCCCCGGTAAGCGACAGCGCGCAAAACAAAAGCGGTCAGATCGGAGACGACCGCTTCTGCCTCCCGTTCGGGATCCGGCTGGTTGAGCAGATTGAGCACGACTTCGTCCACGGCGCCGGCAAGCCCCTCGGCGCTGCGGCGCGTGTTTTGTTGGGCCACCAGGTTCTGATCCAGAGCGCGATCCAGCGGGCGCTGCCAGATGTTCGTCATGCGTTCGCGAAAGGCCGCGTGCTTGTTGGATAGCGTAGGCAGCGCGCCCACGCCACCGACCAGCAACAATTGCACCACAGCCGGTTCGTAAATAGCGATGTTGACGTAAGCTCGCGCGCCGGCCGCTACTTGGTGCGGCAACGTGCTGCGTCCGCGCAGGGCCTGGTCCAGCGTCTGCAGCAAAAAGTCGGCTGTTTCCTCGTAAAGATAGAGGAACAGGGTCTCTTTATCGGGGAAGTAGAAGTAAAAGGTGCCGATGGCCACGTCGGCCGCGTTGACGATATCGCGCACGGTGGCAGCGTAATACCCTTTCTCGGCGAAGACGCGCACCGCTGCCTGCATCATCGCCGTCCGCTTGGCATCCTTCTTCTGCCGCGTTTTGTCGGTACTTCGATAAGGCATAGTAGCCAGAGGATAGTGGAGGGGAGGTAAACTGTCAATAAACGTTCAAAACGGACGTTAGCTCCAACACACAAGTTGGGCCACGTCCGCTTTGAACATCCCACTATTTCCCACTGAGCTGCGCCATGAGCGCAAACACATTACTAGTATAGGAAAATGCGGAGCCTCATGTCTACGTACAAGTTGCAAAGAATCTGGCGTTTGGCCTTTGTAGGGTTTGTACAATTGGGACGGCGGACGGCCCACCGGAGGTGGGCAAGGGACCGCGGACGGCAGATACTGGAAACCTCAACCCCTCAACCTGACACATGATAATTGACACCTGGCACCTGACACTTCCCTTACGTCTCCGGGCGCAGCTGCCATAGCTTCAGCGCCAGGTGTAGCGCCAGGCGCATGTCCGCCTGGTTAATGTCCTGGCCCGTCAGCTCCTGGATGCGCTCCAGGCGGTAGAGCAACGTATTGCGATGAATGAAGAGCGACTCCGCCGTCTGGCTCACGTTCGCGTGGTGGTTGAAGTACGCGTCAATCGTCTGCACCAGGCTGCCACGATGCCGGCGGTCGTACTCGGCCAGCGGGCCGATAATCTGCTGGGTGAACGTCTGCACCGCTGCTAGGTGCTCGATCTGGCTCAACAACTGGAAAATACCCAGGCTGTTGAACTCCACCAGGTGATTAAAATTGAGTCGTTGCGCCAGCTGCATGGCCTGAAGCGCTTCTTGATGGACGGAGGGCCACTCCGCCAGCGTCTTGGCCGGCCCGCTGACGCCGACCACCAGGCGCACGTCGCCAAACTCCGCCTGGATGTGCTCGCGCAAGCGGCGATCCAGTTCGCGGGCCGAACTCATATCCTCGCCATCGCGCAAAGCCTGGAACACCACCACGTGATCGCCGGCATAGGTGTGCTGCAGCGCCGGGCGATTATGGCTGGAAAGTAGCCAGTTGATAGACGTTTCCAGCCGCCGCAGCGAGGGCGGCTCGTCATCATCCCAGGCAATGGTCAGAATGGCGTGGGGTAACGTCGTATCATGATCCAGCCGCGCGTCCAGCCGCTCAATCTCCTTCTGGGGCAGCGTGCCTGCCAGCAATCCCTCCAAAAAATCACCGCGTAGCTTCTTCTCGGCCTCGCTGACCGCCTTGGCTTTGGCCATCTCCAGGGCGCAGGCCGCTGCACCGTGCTCTACCGTCAGGCTGTCCAGCAGATCCAGCTCGCCGGCCCCGCCCACCACCGACACGTAGCCGCGCGCGCGATCGCCGGAGACAATCGGCGCAACGAGCCGCCCTACGTTTTCGATAGGCAACAGCTGCTGCCACGTACTCTGCCGTGCTTTGGCCGCCGCCTTGCGGTTGCGCAACACCGTCGGCAGGTTGTCACGCTGGCGCAGCACATCGCGCAGGCGCGCCACATCTATTTCATTGTCTGAGGGCAAAGCCAGGGCGCGTATGTCCAGGCGCTTGTCCTGCACCACGATGATTTTCCCGGTCACCGTGGACATCATTTCGGCCATCGCCTCTAACCCGCGCTCCTCAAGGGACATCTCCGACAGGCGGCGGTACAGTTCCATACCGCGCTCCGTCGTCTGCGTCTGGCGATCCAGCAAAACGGAAGCAATAACGCGCTGCACGTACCGCAGAGCTGTGTTTTCGGGCAGGACAAGGATGGGGAAGTCTCGCTGCAGCGCCGTGCGCTTGACGCTTGCCTGTAGGTCCTGAAAGGTGATCAGCGCCGCGGCAGGGATATCGGCCAGCTGATCGACGTGGCGCGATAGATCGGCGGCAGGGGCCGATTCCTGTAGCGCCGGCGGCAGAATGACCAGGTCGCCTGCCTGCACTTCATCGGCCAGATTACTCCAATCGGCCAGCGTCACAGCCCAGTTGATGGCGCGTCCCGTCTGGCCGGGACCACTGGAGACCATGGTGCCGAATGGCAGCGCCAGGCGAATCACATCGCCGAGCGTCACGTCGCTTTGCGCGGGTAAATTCATGTTGCTTGCCAGTATACTGGTTGTCAGAGATCACCATCCCCCACCTCTCGTATTTCAATCTGCTGGCAACCAATCTTCCATCATTACACGTCACTCTCTCTACGCTGGACCGGCGCGGCGCACGGGCAGGCGCACGATGAACGTCGACCCCCTGCCGGCCTGGCTGACCACCTCAATATCGCCGCCATGCTGCTGGATGATGCGCTGGCTCGTGGCCAACCCTAACCCGGTTCCCTGCCCGGGTTCCTTGGTTGTGTAAAAGGGCTCGAATATGTGCGCCGCCTCAGCCTCTGACAGGCCGACGCCGTTGTCCGTAAAGAGCACCTGCACGTGATCGCCGCCGCTGGCCAGCCTCGTCTCAATTTGAATTCTGCGCCCCTGAGGACGCGAGAGAACGGCGTCACGAGCATTGATCAGCAGGTTCAACCAGACCGTTTTCAGATGTTCCCAACTGGCCCTGACCTTCGGGAGATCCTCATCCATGCGCCGCGCCACTTCGATGTCCGCCGACTTTAACTGGTAGGAGACCAGGCGCAGCGCCTGCAAAATCGACTGGTTGACCTCACCTGGCTCAAAACTGTATTGGTTCTGGCGGGCAAAGTCAAGCAGACCGCGCACAACCCGGGTGGCACGGTCGCCGGCGCGCGCGATGAGATCCACGGCCTCATAATTATCATCCTCGGGTGGAATCAACATCTTCAACATCTGGGCGTTGGCATTGATGGCCGTCAGCGGATTGTTGATCTCGTGCGCCACGCCAGCCGCCAGTTGGCCGATTGCTGCCAGTTTCCCCGCCTGTAGCAGCGAATTTTCCAGGCGGCGCTCCTCTGTACGGTCTTGCCACACGATCACAGCGCTAGGAGCGCCCACCTTGCTGCCGGGCAACGGATAGGCGTGAACGTCCCACTCCTGGGGCAGATGATCGTCGCCCACCCAACGCACCGACCAGTCGCGCGGCTCGCGTCTTTGCAGCGTCTCCGCTGCCTGACAGTGGTCGCAGGGCATTTCACGGCTGAAGAATGCCTGGTAGCAAAGGCGACCTACCAGCTTATCCGGCGTCGTGTTCAACGCCTCGGCTTTGTTCTGGTTCACCGCCACCAGTCGCCACTCTTCGTCGATAGTATAGATCGGATTCAGGATACCGTTGATCACTGCCTGGAGGCGATCATGACTTTCCTGCAACTCCTGCTGGCGCGCGCGCACCCGCTGAAACAGCGTGGCGTTTTCGAAGGCGCGGCTGACAGCGCTGGCCAGAGACGCAAACAGATCGCGGTCCACCTCACTGAAAGCGCCCTCCGGAGAGTTTGCCGCGCTGAGCACGCCCGGCGAGTCACCGCGAATCATCAGGGGCGTTACCAGCAGGTTACGAACCCTCGTGCTCCACGGCGCGTCCAGTCCTGGCCGAAATCTGTCATCCCGCTCGGCATCGTTGAGGCAAAGAGTAAGATTATCCGCGAAGGCGCGTCCGGTAGCGCCGGCGCCATTGAACACCGGCTCATAATCATCGGGGGAGAGTTCGCCGCTGGCGCTGGCAACGGCGCGGCAGTGCAATTGTCCCGTACGTTTGTCGCGCCAGTAGAAAGCGGCGATCTCAACCTGCAGCAGTTCACGCACCGCATCAACTGCCGCAGCTGGAATCTGGCTCGCTTCCAGCGAGGTCGTAATGTCATTGCTAACACGGTTAAGGATGGCCAGCTGGTCGCTTTGCCGTTGAAGCTGCTTCTCCAGCCGCTGCGTGCGCAGAATCGTCTCCACGCGGGCCAGCAATTCCTGTGGGTAATACGGTTTGGTGACGTAATCGTCAGCGCCGGCGGACAGCGCTTCCACCTTTTCTTGGCTCCCCGAAGCCGCGGTGAACATAATCACGCGCGTGAAGCTTAACGTGGGATGCTGGCGCAGCCACTCCAACACTTCCAGGCCGGACGTATTGGGCATAAAACGGTCGAGCACTACCAGGTCTACCGGCCCAGACGACGAGGATGGCGCCGCCTGGAGCACCTCCATTGCTTCCGTCCCGTCGTATGCCTTGGTCACCACATAATCCGCTGTGTTGGACAGATAATCAGCCAGCGAGTTGGCGATTTCCGGCTCGTCGTCGACGATTAGAATGTGCGCTGGTGGCATAATTGTACCCAACTTGTTGGAGAACCCTGTGCACAACACAGGCGTCCGGGACGACGATCTGGAATGCCGGCGGCGGGATATCGTCTTCTACTCTGTTGAGGGAGTCGAGAACGTGTAGCCGTGACCCTGTATTGTCCGGATATATATCGGTTCGCCGGACTGCGGTTCAATCTTATCGCGCAGATTCTTGATGTGCGCGCGCACCAGTTCGGGGCTACCCGTATCCGGCGGATAGTCCCAGACGTCCTGCAACAACTGCTGGCTGGTGAACACCTGGTCGGCGTGGCTCATCAGATGATAGAGCAGATCGAACTGCACGTTGGTCAGCAACACCGTGTCCGTCGGCGTTGTCACCTTAAAGGTGCGACAGTCCAGGACCACATCGCCCACGACAAGCAAGGGCGCTTCTTCCTCATCTTCCTCTTCCGGCGCCTGCACGCGGCGCAGGATGGCCTGCACGCGCAGTTGTAGTTCTTCCATGTTGAACGGCTTGGAGAGATAGTCGTCGGCGCCGGCGCGGAACCCCTCGATTTTGTCTTCGTCCTTCTCCTTGGCGGTCAGGAACAAGACAGGCAAATCCTTGAGCAAGGGGTCCCCGCGAATCTGGCGACAGACCTGGTAGCCGTCTGCGCCAGGCATGATGATGTCAAGAATGAACAGATCCGGCCGGTGTCGCCGGGCTAACTGTAACCCCTCAATGCCGCTCTGGGCAACCATGACGTGATAACCATACATCTTCAGTGCCCGTTGCAGCGTCTGCGAAACCAGCTCGTCGTCGTCAATCACTAATATGGTTGTCATGCAGTTGCCTTGTTCTACGTGCTTACCGTGGCACGAATGGCGTCAGACGAGCAAGCGCATCGGCTCTTCCAACAACTCTTTAAAGCGTTGCATATACCGAGCTGTTTCTGCGCCATCCGTGACGCGATGGTCAGCGGAAATTGTAGCCTTCATCTGTGAGCCGATGGTCAGCTCGCCGTCGCGCACCACAGGCACCTGTTTCGCCGTTCCTACAGCCAGAATGGCCGCTTCCGGTGGGTTGATGATGGCAATAAAGTTTTCAACGTCAAAGGCTCCCAGATTGCTGACGGTAAACGTACCATCCTGCACGTCGTCAGGCCGCACCTTACCCTCACGCGCCCGTTGGATCATCTCTTTGTTGTCCGCGGCGATCTTAGAAAGGGTTGACGTATCGGTATCTTTCTGCACCACCGTCGTCAGCCCACCCTCAATAGCTACCGCGGTACCCACGTTGATTCTTTCATGATACACAATCGTTTCCCCGGCAAAAGAGGCGTTCAGATTGGGAAAGTCGCGCAGAGCCAGCGCCGCCGCTTTGACGATCATATCGTTAATCGTCACCTTCCGCTCGTCAGGCAACGTGTTATTGACCTGCTTGCGCAGCTTCAGTACCGCTTCCATATCGATCGTAGACGTCACGTAGAAGTGCGGTACGGTCGTCTTGCTCTCGACCATTCGGCGGCCAATGGCCTGACGCAAACGCGAAGTCTCCTCCTCTCTCGTGTCCGGTCCGGTGGGCACCGTTGTGCGTTCTACAGAGATAGACGGGGCGCGGCGCGCTTCTTCTTCCCGTTCGGGGGCGCCCTCGATATAAGCCTCGACGTCCGCTTTGCGCACGCGTCCCCCCGGCCCGCTACCGCTAACCTGCTTGAGATCCACGTCGTGTTCATCGGCCACGCGGCGGGCCACAGGTGTGGCCTTGACGCCGCCGGGATACTCTTCGCCTACGGCTTCAGCCGCTTCTTCCTCTTCAGCTTCGTCAGGCGCTTCTTCGGCCACTTCTGCCTCGGCCGGCTCTTCCACCTCTGCTGGCGCTTCCACCTCTGCTGGCGCTTCCTCGGCAGCGGCTCCGTCCTCCATACTCGAGATATCTTCCCCTTCTTCCCCGACAATGGCAACGTTAGCGCCGACGGTTACCATGGCGCCCTCCTTTTCCAGCTTTTTTAGGAGCACGCCTGAACTCTGGGCTTCCAGCTCCAGCGTTGCCTTATCCGACTCAATTTCGGCGACGATCTCCCCTTTCTCAATGGAGTCGCCGACCTCTTTGAGCCAGGTGACCAGCTCGGCCTCTCGCATGTCGAACCCCAGCTTGGGCATCACGATATAATCAGCCATTACAGTATCTCCTTCACTGCCGCAATCACCTTGTCAGGATTGATCAACGCCGACTGTTCCAGTTCCTGCGAATAGGGAAGAGGTACTTCTTCCTGAGCCACGCGCTTGATCGGCGCGTCAATGTAGTCGAATGCCTCTTCCTGCAAACGCGCCACGATCTCGCCGCCTATGCCGTAGCCGCGATGGCCCTCTTCGACAACGACGGCCTTGAACGTCTTCTTAAAAGATTCGATAGCCGGGCCCATGTCCAGGGGGCGCAGGGTACGCAGGTCCACGACCTCCGCGTCCACGCCCTCTTCCGCCAGTTTCTCAGCCGCCTCCAGGGACACTTGCAGGCCCTGCGCGTAACTGACAATGGTCACGTCCGATCCCTCTCGCTTCACATCAGAGACGCCGATGGGTACCGTATAATCCTCATCCTCCGGCACTTCCCCACGCAACTGGTACAGCGTGGCATGCTCGATGAAAAGGACGGGATCGTCGCTGCGAATCGCCGATTTCAGTAGACCTTTGGCATCGTAGGGCGTCGCCGGCGAAACGACCTTCAGACCAGGGAAGTGGGCGAAGATTACGTCGGGCGTGTGGCTGTGCGTGGCACCCAGCTGCCGCCCGCCGCCGCCCGGCGCGCGGAACACCAGGGGCACCGTCATCTGCCCGCCAAACATATAGTGGATCTTAGCAGCGTGATTGATGATAGCATCCAGCGCCAGCATGGCGAAGTTAATCGTCATGAATTCAGCCACGGGACGCAAGCCATTCATCGCTGCGCCGGTTGCCGCGCCGCCGATGGCCATCTCAGAGATAGGCGTATCGCGCACGCGCCGGTCGCCAAATTCGTCGTGGAAGCCGCGCGTCACAGCATACGTGCCACCCCACACGCCAACTTCTTGACCCATTATGAACACACTCTCGTCACGCTGCATCTCCTCGCGCAGCGCATCAGAGATCGCCTGTCGCATCGTTATCCGTGCCATCTCATGCCTCCACGTAAATATCTTTGTACAGGTCTTCCGGCTCGGGCAGAGGCGACTCCTCGGCAAAAGTCACAGCCTCTTCCACCGTCTGCTCCACTTCCTCGTCGATTTTCTCCAGCGCCTCGCTGTCGGCCATCTCCTCGTCGAGCAAATGGCGCTCCACAACACCGATAGGATCATCCTCGCGCCACTTCTCGACCTCTTCTTTTGTACGGTAACGCAGAGGATCGCCCATGCTGTGGCCTTCATAACGATAGGTGATCATCTCCAGGAATTGCGGTCCCTCGCCGTCACGGATCTTCTGCAAGGCGGCTTCAGTAGCTTCGTACACTTCAAAGACGTTCATACCATCAATCTGCTTGCCTTCCATGCCATAAGCCTGAGCTCTCTCCGCGATGGTGCTCGCAGCCGATGCACGATCCACAGCAGTGCCCATCCCGTACTGATTATTCTCCACGATCCAGACAACGGGCAAGGACCATACACCGGCAAGGTTCACCGCTTCATGGAAGTAGCCGATGTTCGTCGCGCCGTCGCCCAGGAAGCAGAGCACGGCGTTGTCGGTCTCGCGGTACTGCTCGGCCAGTGCGATGCCGGCAGCCAACGGCAGGTGTCCACCGACCACGGCGTAGCCGCCCCAGTACTGGCGCGACACGTCCGCCAGGTGCATCGAGCCGCCTTTACCCTTGCTGACGCCCGTCGACTTGCCCAGCAACTCGGCCATAACCGCATTAGGATCGCTGCCCACAGCCAGCGCGTGCCCGTGGTCGCGGTAGGCGGTGATTACGTGGTCTCCCTCCTGGCGGGCGGCGATGGCGCCTACGGCCACCGCTTCCTGGCCAATATAAAGGTGTAGAAATCCGCCGATTTTTCCCTGCTGATACAACTCCGCCGAACGTTGCTCAAAACGGCGGATGAGGACCATCTGCCGGTACCAATTTAATACTGTCTCTTTGTCCATTCACGTCTCCTTGGTCTGGTCCGTAGCCATATTTAAGAGAACGAGCATTCCGCTACGCTACTTTTACGATCTATTTATGCGAGTCCCGACTCTCGGGTTTATTCGCGTGAGTTTCCTTCATATCGTGGAACCCGTTTAAGTTTAACAAAGATAAAGGCCAAAGGCTACCCGGCGCGAAGCGCGACAGACGCGCGATTGTGTCTCATGGCGGGCCGGTACGCCGGGTGAAAGACCCACAACAGTATGATGGGACAACGGGATTAGATAACCATTTGTCTTGCGAAAGTGGTTCATGCGCCGCACACCGGGCATCCTGGGACACGTTCAACGCAACGGCGCTCCGTCACAAATGTTCGCCACATGCGAACCTCACGGTTACAATTGCGCAGAGTGCTACTGTGATCTGTAGGGAACCAACCAACGATTGGACAGGGACACGTACAAGCGAAAATGAGCGAAGAGAAGAAGATCTGGATTCTGATCGTGGACGATCACCTTGTCGTACGCGAGGGACTGGCAACCCTTCTTGAACCGTTTTCGGATCTGCAAGTGGTCGGCAAAGCAGACAACGGCTCTAACATCGTCAAGCTGTGCCAGACACTCGAGCCAGACGTCGTGCTGATGGATCTGGTGATGCCTCACGTCGATGGCGTCGAGGCAACCAAACGAATCCGCGAGCACTGCCCGGGCGTGCAGGTCCTGGCTCTGACAAGCTTCAAAGATGACCGGTTGGTCCGCGGCGTGCTGGAAGCCGGCGCGGTGGGTTACCTGCTGAAGAACGTCGGCGCCAACGAGTTGGCGGAAGCGATTCGAGACGCCTATCGCGGTCAGCCAACTATCGCCCCCGAAGCAAGCCAGGTGTTGATTGAGACGATGCGCGCGCCGGCGCCGCCGGGCAAGGATCTCACGGAGCGCGAACAGGAAGTCCTGCAATTGCTGGCCCATGGCCTGAGCAACAGCGAGATTGGGGAGCAGCTGGACATCAGCCCACACACGGTCAAGAATCACCTGCGCAGCATATATACGAAACTCGGCGTTTCTACGCGCGCGGCTGCCACGCGCGTGGCCATTAAGTACGATCTGATCGACGAAAACTGAATCTACTTCAAGGTCACAGAAAGGGCGCGAGCAGCAAGCGGCGTATGGGCCAAATTAATCATAGACGACAGGGCCGGGCCTGGTCCACAATACAGCTCAGGATACAACGAGAAAACCATTATCATACGCAATGAGCGCTTACGCGGCATTGATGCCGTTGCAACATGACCCGGGTAGGGCGCCCGCAATCCTGGAACGCACAACTGAATGTCACCAACCCTGCAAGTTCTAATCCTAGAAGACAGCGACGATGACGCCGCAGAGATCGCAGACGCACTGCACGGCTCCAACTTGAACCTGTACTGCCAACGTGTTGACAACGAAATTGCCTTTCGCCGCCGTTTACAGGAAAAGGTAGACCTCGTCATCGGAAGTCATAGGCTGGCCTCGTTCGATGGGCGTCAGGTCTTGCACGCCCTCCAGGAACACCAGCTGGACGTCCCGTTCATTATCGTCACCGGCGCCTTTGACAAGGAAGCCGTGGCCTGCGTGCGGCAGGGAGCGGCCGACTGCCTCCTTCGGAGCGATCTCTCGCGGTTGGGCGAGGCGATCCGGCACGCCATGCACGAGCGACGCGTGGAAAGCTCTCTGGTACAGGCGCTAACCGATATCGCCGCCACGCTCAACAGCACACTCGATCTGAATACGGTACTGGATCGCATTTTGGAAAATGTGGGGCGCGTCGTGCCCCATCATGGCGCCAATATCATGCTGCTGGAAAACGGGGTGGCCCGCGTGCGACGCTTCAGAGCTTACCAGGTGGCATATAAGATGAGCCCTCACATTTTGAACCACGGCTTTCGCGTCGACGAGGCTGAAACATTGCAGCGCATGATCGCAACGCGTCGCGCCATCGTCATCCCTGATACTCGATCATATGGGCCCTGGATCTCGGTCGATGCCTCCTGGGTACGTTCTTATGCCGGCGCGCCTATCGTGCAGAACGATGAAGTCATCGGCTTTCTCAATCTGGACGCCGCAGAACCTGACTTCTTTAATAAGGAGCACGCCGAGCGCTTACAGGCCTTTGCCGATCAAGTGGGCGTTGCCCTGCGCAACGCGCAACTCTACAAAGCAGAGCAGCGGCGCCGCAAGATCGCAGAAACATTGACAGACGCCGCGGCAATGCTCAACGCCACACTGGCCCTTGACGAGGTGCTTCCGCGAATCTTGCAACAACTGGGCCAGATAATCCCCTATGACAGCGCGTCCGTGCAGGAGCTGGAGAACGGCAAGCTGGTGGTAAGAGCGGTCAAAGGATTTGATGAGCCTGACAGATTTCTGGAAGTGACGCTTCCCATCAGCGCAAAATTGCCAAACGCCGAGATCATGAATTCGAAACGACCGCTGGCGCTGCCCGATGTCTCCGCCGCCTATCCCGCTTTTGGCAACGTATCCGAGTTCGGCGCGCTGCCTCAGATCCGCTCCTGGCTTGGTGTCCCATTGCTGCTCAACAGCCAGGTGCTAGGGTTGATCACAGTGGACCGCCGCAAAGTCAATCCCTTTTCACCGGAGGAAGTAAAGCTGGCCACCATCCTGGCCAACCACGCAGCCAGCGCGCTGCACAATGCGCGCATGTATCAGGCATTGGAGAATTACAGCGAGTTTCTGGAAAGCGCGGTGGCCGCACGAACGGAAGAGTTGCAGCAGGCGGTCGATCAGATGCAGGCGATATTGAGCCACAGCGCCCAGGCAATCATTCTACTGGACAGCCTCGGCCGCATACAGACAGGAAACCCGGCCCTGAACCGCCTATTCGGCCATGATATGGAAGAGCTTCTGGACCGCAGTCCGCGGCTGCTCGTCGCCGAGGAGGACGAAAGACGCTTGGTCGATGCCTTACGCCGGGCGCTGAGCATGGGTCAGTCCTCCCAATTACAGGTCATCGCCCGGCGCAAAGACGGATCACGCTTCGATGCCGATGTGGCCCTCTCGCCCATCCACCGCGACGGCAAGGTGGTTAACGTCGTTTGCAGCATACACGACATCAGCGGTCTGAAAGAAGTAGAACGCATGAAAGACGCCTTCGTCTCCAACGTCTCCCACGAGCTGCGCACGCCCATCTCCAGCCTCAAGCTCTACCACGGCCTACTGGCGCGCAGCGATCGCAATCACGACCACTACATGAACCGTCTGGAGCGCGAAATCGACCGGTTGAGTGTGATCATTGAGGATCTGCTTCGTCTGTCACAATTAGAACAGGAAGGCACAGACCTGCAACGCACAGAACTGGATCTGGCGGAAATAGCCGCGCAGTACGTGCTTGATCGCGCGCCGCTGGCCAAGAAGACAGGGCTGCAGCTGAAACTGGACGATGACTCGCCTCATCCCATCGTGTTCGCCGATCCGGGTCTTTTGGGCCAGGTTCTGAGCATCGTCTTAACCAATGCGCTCACGTATACGCCTGCCGGCGGTCTGGTGCGCGTGGGCGTCCGCTGCAAAGAAGTGAAAGGCCGCCAGTGGGCCGGACTCTATGTCAGCGACTCAGGCCCGGGCATCGATCCCCGCGAGAAGGAGCACCTGTTCAAGCGCTTTTTCCGCGGGCGCGCCGGTAGAGCCTCCGGTTCCGCAGGGACCGGCCTGGGTTTGTCCATCGCCCAGGAAATAGTACGCCAGCACGGTGGCTGGATCGCCGTAGAGAGCAGCGGACAGAACGGCAAAGGCGCTACTTTTACCGTGTGGCTGCCACTGCTGGCGCCGGACGGGAGCAATTAGCTCATGCGTAACGTTTCTGCCTCAGTGCGCGCCGCCATGTTGTTCCTGGCGCTGGCTGCGTTCGGGTTGCTCCTAATCTTCGCCTCGATCGACCGTGATGATGGCGCGTTTCTAGGATGGCTTTTCCTTTTTTACGTATTTACATCAAGCCTTTTGCTGCTCACAGCCTACCAGCGGCGGCGCGCCGAGCGCGAGTGGCGTCTGGAGTTGATGGAAAGTGAAACGCGCTTCCGTACGTTGAGCGAGCGAGCGCCGGTAGGGATCTTCATCATTCAGGATGGTGTGTTCCGTTACGTGAATCCGGCGTTCGCTGACATCTTCGGCTACGAAGTCGAGGAAGTCATTGATCATTTGGCGCCGACCGATCTCGCCGCAGCTGAGGATCGCCAGATGGTCGCGGCGAAGGTTCGCGGCACGCCAGAGGCTGAATCTACTGTGTCCCACTTTTTCTTACACGGACGCCGCAAGGACGGCCGGACCATCGATTGTGAGGTGCTGGGCAGGCGCACCGATTACCACGGTCGCCCCGCCATCGTGGGAACGCTGTTGGATATTACCGAGCGCAAAGCGGGCGAGCAGGCGCTGCGGCAAAGTGAAGAGCGGCTTCGGACCTATTTCGAAGAAGCCAACGATTGGATCTTCACGCTCGACGCCGAAGGGATCATTACCTCTGTCAATCGCAAGATGACCGAGAGCTCCGGTTACAGTGCAGAGGAGTTGATCGGCCACCGGGCGACCGAGTTTTTCAATGAAGACAGGGCGCAGCGAGTAGAGGAACTGTTACAGGGAATCGCTCGCCGCGACAACATCGAGCGGGTGGAGTTGAAACTACCGCTACCCGACGGCGAGGAGATCTGGTTAGAGATTCGCGGGCGGACGCTGGTGGAAGATGGCGAGCTAACCGGAACCTTTCACATTGCGCGAGACGTTACCGAGCGCAAACAGGCGGAAGCAGCCGAGCGACAGCAACGCGTGTTGGCTGAAGCGCTGCGCGACACAGCCACCGTGCTCAATAGCACGCTGGATCTGGATCAGGTGCTGGAACGCATCCTGGACAACGTCGGGCGCGTGGTGCCCCACGACGGCGCCAACATAATGCTCCTCGAAGATGGCGTCGCCAGCGTCGTCCGCTGCCAGGGTTACTATCAACAACAGGGGCTCACGGAGGAGGTGCTCAGCCTCCAATTCCACATAGACAACACCCTTAACTTTCGCAAAATGGTCGCTACCGGGCAGCCCTATGTTATTCCCGACACCTCGCACGATCCGGCCTGGATCAATGTGCCGGCCACCAGTTGGGTGCGCTCATACATCGGCGCGCCCATTTCTCGGGGCGAGGACGTAATCGGCTTTATTAACCTGGATAGCAGCGAGCCCCAATTCTTCACCCCGTTACACGCAGAACGTCTACAGGCATTTGCCGATCAGGTGGCCATTGCTCTGCAAAACGCACAGCTCTATCAGGAGCTGGAAAACTACAGCGAGGCGCTGGAACAGGCTGTAACCGTGCGCACGGTGGAGATGCGGCGGGTCATGGAACAGGTACAGGTTATTTTGAACAACAGTCCGGACGCCATCCTGTTGTTGCGCCCGGACGGCACAATCAAGACGGCCAACCCTGCGTGCCAGGAAATGTTTGGCTTCGAACCAGATGAGGCTGAACGACGCCAGGTCCATGACCTCGTGGCTCCGGAAGCGACCGATCTCTTCGCCGAGGCTATTCAGGCGGTTATCGAACGGGGCGAGAAACGGCGGCTGGAGCTGCCGGCGCAGCGAGAGGATGGGGCCACCTTTGACGCCGACCTGGCGCTGGCGCCGGTGATGGAAGACGGCGTTGTGCGCGGCGGCGTCTGCAGCGTGCGCGATATAAGCAATCTCAAAGAAGTGGAACGGATGAAGGACGCCTTCGTCACCAACGTCTCCCACGAGTTGCGCACGCCGATCACCAGTCTACGGCTCTACCACGACCTGTTGGTTCGCAACCCGGAAAAAGCAAATATCTATCTACAGCGCCTGGAACGCGAAATCAACCGCCTGAATGCTATCATTGAAGACCTTCTGCGCCTTTCGCGCCTGGACCGAGGGCGAGTGGACATCACGCTGGAGGAAGTCGATCTGAATGAGCTGGTTGAAGAGTACGTCCACGACCGCCTGCCGCTGGCCCATCGCAAAGGACTGAGTCTGGAGTTCATGCCGGCAACGAGCGTGCCGCCTGTGGACGCCGACCGCAGCCTCCTGGAACAGGTGCTGGGCATTCTCCTGACCAACGCGCTCAATTATACACCGGCGGGGGGCGAGATTGTCGTCACCGTTCGCCACGCGCGTCGCGACCGGCGGCAGTGGGTCAACTGCGCCGTCTGTGACACGGGGCAGGGCATCGCACCCAAGGAACAAGAACAGCTTTTCGACCGCTTCTTCCGCGGACAGGCAGCCCATGAATCAGGCACACCGGGCACGGGCCTGGGCCTGGCCATCGCCCGCGAGATTATCGAACGGCATGGGGGCTTAATCGAGGTCGCCAGCGACGGCGTGCCCGGGGAAGGGAGTGAATTTAGCGTGTGGCTGCCGGCGAGCGAGCCATCGACGTAATCGCCCGGGCCGGCGCTCAGTCGCAGCGCACGCTGCTGCCTGCGGTATCCACCTCCAGAATCCAGACGCGACTGTCCAGGCCCTTCGCGGCGAACGTCCGCACCATAGCCTCAGCGATGGTCTGGTGACTACCGGCGGCGAAGGCCACCACGCTGGGCCCGGCGCCGCTGAGAGCTACGCCCGCAGCCCCGGCGTCCATCGCTGCGGTGAACGCCTGTGGCATCCCCGGTATGAGCGGAATACGATACGGTTGGTGCACCCGATCCTGCATGGCCACGCTCAGCTTGTCGTAGTCGCCCTGAGACAACGCATGAACGAGCAGAGCCGCGCGCCCGGCATTGAACACGGCGTCGGCCAGAGGCACTTTTGCGGGGAGAATGGCGCGCGCTTCCAGGGTGGGCAGATCCACGTCGGGCAAAACGACAACGGCCCGTAGTGGGGGCACGCGCACCGGCTCCACCAGCAGGCGCCCATCGTGCTCGTTTACCAGTACCAGACCGCCATAAAGCGCCGGCGCTACGTTGTCCGGATGGCCCTCCATGCCGGTAGCCAGGGTGAGGATATCGTCCAGGGGAAGCGGCTGGTCCAGAAAATGGTTGGCAGCCAGCAAACCACCAAGCACTGCCGCGGCGCTGCCGCCCAGACCGCTGGCTACCGGAATGCGGTTGCGCAATGTGATGTGCAGCCCGGGAACCGGACGCCCACAAAATGCAAACAGGCGCTTGATCGCCCGAACCACGAGATTGCTTTCGTCCACGGGTAGAGCGCCCACGCCTTCCCCTTCCACGAGAACAGTCAGGCCACCAGGTGTGATCTCCAGAACGACGGTGTTGTGCAGTGACAGCGCCAATCCCAGGCAGTCAAAGCCGGGCCCCAGGTTAGCAGTCGTAGCAGGTACAGTTACAGTTACAGGCATGTAGCATCCAGTGCGTGATTCGTCATTTATGATCCGGTGTGGGAAGTAATCAAGACGGGACGGCAAGATACGGCTTGCCGCGAGTCTACGTTACAATACGTGAGATATCGGTATTTTGCCAGAAGGAACGCGATCTTGACAAACGCTCGGCCCAGATCAGACCAATTCCATCTACCACCACTTCCCTCACCGTCGAGCAAGAACCTGGCCATTCGCGTACAACCGGCCGCGGAACGCGCCTTACGGCAGGGTCATCCCTGGCTTTACGCCGACAGCATACGGGAACAGAGTCACGAGGGACAGCCCGGCGATCTGGCAGTCGTGTTCGACCGGCGCCGGCGCTTCCTTGCCGTTGGACTATACGATCCGCTTTCCACCATCCGCGTGCGCGTGCTTCAGCAGGGCCAACCGGCGCCCATCAACGGCGACTGGTTTCAAGAGCGCCTGGCGTCGGCCGTAGCGCGCCGCGCGCCACTGCAAGAGGACGACGGGACGACAGGGTACCGGTTGGCGCATGGCGAAAATGATGGGTTGCCCGGTCTAATCGTTGATCGCTACGCCGACACGCTCGTGGTAAAAATATACACGGTGGCCTGGATCCCGCATCTCACACAGGTGCTGCCGGCGCTACTCAGCGTGGCCCCGGCGCAACGCCTGGTACTGCGCCTTAGCCGGGCCTGCGCCGAACAACGATCACACCTGCACGATCTGCGCGGTGGGCAGGTGCTGTACGGACCGCCGCTGGACGGTCCTGTGCACTTTTACGAGCATGGGCTACACTTCGCCGCCGATGTGGTCGAAGGTCAGAAAACCGGCTTCTTCTTTGACCATCGCGAGAATCGCGCCCGCGTGGAACAACTGGCGGGGAAGAAACAGGTGTTGAACGTCTTTGCCTACACCGGCGCCTTCTCACTGTACGCGGCCCGTGGCGGCGCGCCTCTCGTCGTCAGCCTGGATCTCAGCCAGCCGGCGCTGGCAGCAGCAGAGCACAATTTCAGCCTCAATCGCCAGTTATCCAACGTGGCCAACGCCGAGCACGAGATGCTGGTCGGCGATGCTTTCCAGGCGCTGCACAACCTGCGGCAGGATGGGCGCCTCTTCGACATGGTCGTCGTCGATCCACCCAGCTTCGCGCAGAGCCAGGCGGAGGTAGAGCGCGCGTTAGGCGCTTACCGCAAGCTGGCGCGTCGCGCGCTGGGCGTGCTGCGTCGCGGCGGCATCCTCGTCATGGCTTCCTGCACCTCACGCGTCACAGCGGAACAATTCTTCACCACAGTCCACGACACCGCGTCCAATCATGGTCGCCTCCTGCAGGAAATCGAACGCACCGGCCAACCACTGGACCATCCCATCGGCTTTCCCCAGGGCGCGTACCTCAAATGCCTGTTCGCCAACGCGCCGTGAGGACGGCAGATTGCCACCCCTGAAACCTGCCAACCGTTACTCCCCACCCGCCGCCTTCTCTGCCTTCTCCCGGTCGCGGGCCAGCGGTGACGCATCTAACGCCTGGCTGATACGCTCCGAAAGCTCCTGGCGCGAGGGCCGTCGGCGGCCGATGTTCTTCAGTGACTCCACCAGATAATCGACCACCGTGCGCGAGAGCCGCTGCGCCGCCTCGCGCGACAGACGCTCGCCGCGCTCGAACCACAGAATAGCAGCGTAGCCCATGGTCACCGTCGTACCCGCAGCCACGGCGGCAGCCACCAGCCAGGTAGGCGGCCCGCCCAGTTTGGCCACTTCGTAAAACAGCGTGCGGGCCAGGAATCCGCCGCCGAACACACTGAGTACTTCGCGCACCCGGCCGGGCGTGATGCGGTAATCGTAGATGCGGGCCACGCTCAAAACCAGCGAGGTTTGTACAGCCACCAGTGGCACAAAATCGAGGAACGGTATCGGCGTAAGGGCGATGAGGCCCGCCGTGGACGCCGCGCCCGTGATAGCGCGCCAGGCAAGGTGCCAGCGGTAGGCCGGCAACCCGCGTCCCAATGCCGCCACCAGCGCCGGCTCGGCCTTGACAATGGCCGTGACCACTGCCTCCAGATTATCGTCCTTCTCCGCCGAGATACCGATGACCGTGTCGGGCGCGATGCCCAGATTCTCCGCCGCCTTCTGGATGACAGCCTGTCGCTGGCGCCGGCCGATCAGATCCATCTTATTGAGAACGACCAGATAAGGTTTGTAAAGCGTTTCTAGCTGGGAAAACAACCGCTGTTCTGTCTGCTTTACCCCCTGCACGGCGTCGAACATGATCACCAGAAAATCGGCCTCCCCCGCGGCCTGCAGAGCCAGTTCGCGCTCGCGCTGACCCACGCTGCCAACGGCGTCTGCCCCTGGCGTATCGACGACGGCGAACGGCCCGGCGCTCGCTTCCTGGTTCTGGCGCGTGGTGCCCGGCACCGGCCCGACCTCAGCGCGATCGGCCCGATCGGCCACCAGCCGGTTATAAAGGGTTGATTTGCCCACGTTCGCCGGGCCGACAATAGCAACCTGCTGTTTATCGCCAAAAGTGATCTGCAACTGCTCGTGCCCCAGCTCAAACAGCTTGCGCACCTTGCCCGGCTGCCCGGGCAACAGCGGCAACAGGGACAGCAATTCGCTGCGCCGGTCGGCGGGCAGCGCCTCCCACATCGCTCTAATCGTCTGGCGGGAATCGTCAGGAAACTCTTTCAGAATGTCGTCGACCTGCGTCATACGGTGCGCCTCTCGTCTCGTGGATCCTTATGGAATGGGCGTGTCCGTGGCCGTTTCTGCGCCGTCGGCGCTCAGCGCCGGGGTCAATTTGCTGCGGGCTATCAGCGCCAGCGGGCTATCCGGGTAATCACGCCAGAGCTGGCGGTAGGCGGCAACGGCCCCGGTCTCGTCGCCTGCCATTTCATAGGCCAACGCCACTGTATACGAATAATCGGCGCACAAAGTTTCACGCACAGCGCTGCGACAGTCAAAGGCGCCAGAGTCACGAAAGGTCAAAAGGCGCGCAAGGAGTTCCAGCGGTGACTGGCTCCCGTTTGTAACTCCGCTCTGCGCGCGGACATTGAGCCCATCGTCCTGGCTGCCGAGCAAGGCGGCCTGACTTTCGACCAACAACTGCCACGTAAAATTCTGGCTCTCGTTGTCCGAATCGGCGCGCAACTGGGTCAACGAAACGCTGCCAGAGGCGTCACGTTCGATGGCCAACAGTCTCTCCTCAAGTCCGGTGCGCAGGCGAAGCAGTGACCGGCCCTCCACAGGCGTCAGGCGCTCCAGGGTGAAGGTCTGGTCATCGCGAGGCAGGGTATCCACGTAAAGCGCCTGAATCCCCTCTGGCGCTCGCCAAAAGAGCCACGCAGCCATTTCGGCGTTGGTCCGGTTCACTAGCACCCATTGCTCCAGCTGCCCGTCGCCGTCCAGGTCGACGAAGCGGGAGCGGTTCAGCGCCACACCCCACTCCCGCAACCGATCGGTGAGCACCCCAAAATCGGCTGCTGTCAGCCTGGACACCAACCGTTGCAGCGCCAGTCGCTCATTGCACAATTCTTCCGCAGCGCAGGCGCGATAGAGGTCTTCAGGCGATTCGTACGCATCGCGGAAGCGGATGGCAGCCGGCAGCCAGCTCCCCACGTCGTCCACGGGCTGCGAGATGAGGCTGGCAAGATGCTGCGCCGCCAGTTGGAAATCGCCGCTCAGCGCCCGGTAGAGTGCCAGCCGAAAACGGTACTCGTCAGCATCAGGCTGACCATTAGCCAGCGCCCTCTCTGCAGTCGCAGCCAGATAGCTCAGCGCATCCTCATTGCCCTGCTCCGCCGCGCTGTAGATGAACGGCAGGCAAAAACGAGACCCGCCGTTGCCGTCGCCCTGGATCTGGTAGCGTACTTCCCCCAGATGAAACGCGCCATCGCGCCACACGTAATTGCTGATCTGTTCCACCGCATCACATTGCCAGGAAACCAGCCCGCGCAGCCGAAACTGCGTGGTGCCGTTGGCCGAGATAACCACGGTCCACCCATCACGTTCGCCCCAGCCTAAATGGGTGCTGGGCGGTGGCTGCAAGGCAAGGCGGCGGGGCGGCGCCTCAGAAAGATCATAGAGGGTCAGGTCCGTGTAGTAGAAACTGAGGTGGTCGCCGGGTTGGTGCCCGTGCACAGCCACCAGCTCAGGGCTGCCGTCACCGGTGACGTCGGTCAGGTCGTAGCTCAGGCCCGCCCCATGGGCCAGATCCAGATCGCGCGCATTGCCCAGGCTGTACACGTGATAGTTTTGCCCGTCGTAAAGCAACCAGAAAAAGGCGCCGCTGTTCCCGGTCCGCAACTCCAGGAGATAAGCAGAGAGAAAACCGGGCGGCGCGTCTAAGGGCCTCTGCGCCAGCGTCAGCCGCGGCTCGCGTGCGACGAACCAGGACGGCAGCAAATCCGGGGTGACCACAGCCGATTGCAGCGCCTGTTCAATGAGTCCGCCGTAGCGCTCAATGGCCCGCCCATCGCCCATGCGCACGTAATTGTAGGCCAGGCCCCAACGCCAGCGCTCAGCCTCAGCCGCCTCCGGAAAACGATTCAGCGCTTCCTCCTGGGCCAACGCCGCATAGCGGAAGGCAGCATAGTAGGCGCTGTCGCCGAAGCCGCGCTCCTCCGGCGCAAGCGTTTCCGGAAACTGCTCCAAGCGCATGATTAATTTATCCGCCTCCGCTGCCGTCCACTCTCGCAACTGATAGTTAGCAGCGGGAGCGGGCGTCGCGGGCGGCAACGAAGGCAGCGGCTCCACCGGCGAACGCGTGGCGGTAGGCCACGGCGTCGTCTCCGGCGTCGATCCTGTAGGGGATGGTAAAGGAGCGGTCGTGCTCGCCGGCTGCGGCGCCTCGACCGGCAGCCCGCCCTCAGCCGATAGCGCCGACACCGCGGGGCGCCTGGCGGGCGGCGTCTCTGACGCCTCAGGCGTTGGCGGCGATCCGGTGCTTCCTGCGGAAATGGAGGGGGCACTGGCCGGTTGCACACAGCCTACCAGCGCCAGCAACAGGCCCAGGAGCAGGATGAGATAATGCTTCAACAATTGAGCCCTGTCAATTAGCATGGACACGATTCGTAACTGAGCAGGATGCTGCTGTCATTGGCACCTGCATCCTTCATATTGTAGGCGGATACCATCGATTGGGCGAACCAACGTTACCGTGCCGTAGGGCAGTCGTTCAGTTGGCGCAAGTTGCGCTTCATGTTACCATCCTCATCTATGACAAGACCCAGCAGTCTGCGCCCAAATCACTGGAAAATTGCGCCTCCCGCTCCCGCGGAGCTAAGAAAACGTCTGAACCATCTGCACCCCACATTGCTGCAGGTACTCTATAACCGCCAGTTGAGTGACGAGGCGCACATCCAGGCCTTCCTGGAGGGGCGCTATCTGGAGTCGGAGGACCCCTTTTTGCTGCCGGATATGGAAAAGGCAGTCGCGCGCATCGAGCAGGCTATCGAACGCGGGGAACAGATCGTCGTTTACGGCGATTTTGACGCCGACGGTGTCACAGCCACCGTCTTGCTGGTCGAGGCGCTGCGTGGGCTGGGCCTCAGCCGGCGTCAGGCAATACCGTACATCCCCGATCGCGTCGACGAGGGCTACGGTCTGAACAGCGAGGCCCTGCTTGGGCTGCGCGAAAAGGGCGCCGGGCTGGTAATCAGCGTCGATTGCGGCATCCGTTCCATTCGCGAGGTGCAGGCGGCCAATGACGTTGGGCTGGACATGATCGTCACCGATCACCACAGCCTGGGACGGGCTCTGCCGCCGGCGCAGGCAGTGATCAATCCCAAGCGTCCTGACTCTGATTATCCGGAACGAATGCTGGCCGGCGTGGGCATTGCTTATAAGCTGGCGCAGGCCTTGAAGCAGGCCATGCCCCGGCGGGTAACATTTGAGGAAGCGGACTTGCTGGATCTGGTGGCGCTGGGCACAGTGGCCGACCTGGCGCCCCTGCGCGGGGAAAACCGCCGCCTGGTTATCGCCGGCCTGGAGGTGCTGAACGAGTGCAAGCGTCCGGGCGTGGCGGCGCTGGTCAATGTGTCTGGCCTGCGTCCCGGCCATATCACCGCCGAGAATATCGGCTTCGGTCTGGGACCGCGCATTAATGCTGCCGGACGGCTGGCCCACGCCTACGACGCGGCGAAGCTGCTGGCCAGCAAGCAGTTGCTGACCGCCGGTCGCTACGCCCAGAGCCTGAACGCGCTGAACCAGCAGCGGCGGCGGCTGACGCGCCAGTTGAGTCAGCAGGCGGAAGAGCTGGTCAGCGACGACGCTCCCATACTCATCGCGGCCCACCCTGACTTTGTTTCGGGCGTGGTGGGCCTCGTAGCAAGCCGGCTGGCGGAAAAGCATTACCGCCCGGCAATCGTCATGGAGCAGGGCGAAACTGAGAGCCGCGGCTCCTGTCGCTCCATCCCTGACTTCCACATCACGGAAGCGTTGGACGAGGTGGCCGATCTGCTGGAGCGCCACGGCGGGCACGCCCAGGCTGCGGGATTCACCGTGCGCAACGAGAATCTGGAACTGTTTCGCCGGCGGCTGCAAGAAGTGGCTGCGGAGCGGCTGGACGGTCTGGACCTGAAGCCCACGCTGGAAATCGACGCCGAACTGCCCCTGAGCGACGTGGACTGGGCGCTGCACGAGCTCCTGGCGCAATTGGAGCCTACCGGTCAGGCCAACACCACGCCCACGTTCGTCAGCCGCGGCGTGCAGGTGCTCAGCCACCGCGCCGTCGGAGACGGTTCGCACCTGCAACTGAATGTCACCGATGGCCAGCAGGGCCTGCGCGCCATTGCCTTCCGCCAGGGCGACTGGGCGGCTACCCTGCCCCGGCGCATCAACCTCGTCTACACTATCGGCGTCAACGAGTGGAACGGACGACGCAACCTGCAACTGGTCGTGCAGGATATTCAGCCGGCAGAGGAGCAGAGGATAGAGATCGGAGAGCGGAGAGTGGAGAATAGAGATCAGAGATTGGAGATTGGGGATTAGAGACTGAGAAGCGGCCCCCTAATCTCCAATTACCAATCTCCGGTCTCCGATCTCCATTTCACCCCAACACGGAGCATACCATGAAAATACTTGTCACCGGCGCAGCAGGATTCATTGGCAGCCACCTGGCCGAGAAGCTGGTCAGGCGTGGAAGCACGGTCGTAGGTCTGGACAACTTCAACGACTATTACGATCCGGCCAAGAAGCGGGCCAATGAGCGGCGTCTCAACGAATACGACAACTTCACCATGATCGAGGCCGACATCCGCGACCGCCTGGGCCTTTTCGACATCTTTGCCCAGGAACAGTTCGACGCCGTGGCTCACCTGGCGGCGCTGGCCGGCGTGCGCAATGCGGTGCAGAATCCAGATCTGTACGTGCAGGTTGACTACAACAGCACGCAAAATCTGATGGACGCGGCGCGGGCCGAAACGGTGGGTAATTTTGTCTTTGCCTCTACTTCCTCGGTGTATGGCGCCACGGAGCAAATTCCCTTTGTAGAAACGGACCCCTGCGACCGCCCCCTGCAACCCTACGCCGCGGCAAAGCGCGCGGCCGAGATCCTGGGCTACACTTACCACTACCTGTTCGACCTCAACTTCACCGCCATCCGCTTCTTCACCGTCTACGGCCCCAACGGGCGCCCGGACATGATGGCCTATAAGCTGGCCGACAGTATCCGCGATGGGCGCGAAATCCCGCTCTACAACGGCGGCGAAATGTACCGCGACTGGACCTTCGTGGACGACATCACCGATGGCATCGTGGCCGCGCTGGATCACCCGCTGGGGTACGAGATCATCAACCTGGGCCGTGGTGAGCCGGTGTTGCTCAAGGAGTTCGTGGCGATCATGGAGTCCCTGGCGGGGCAGAAGGCCAACCTGATTAACAAGCCCAAGCCGCTGGCTGACGTCGAGCGCACTTACGCCGATATCAGCAAAGCGCGCCGCCTGCTGGACTACGATCCACAGGTGTCGGTTCAGGAAGGCGTAGCTCGCTTCTGGGAATGGTACCAACAGGCGGGATGACTGATAACTAATGTGACACGGGGGACCACGGAGAGAAGAGAGAGGATTATGTGGCTCTCTGCGTCATGTCAGTTCTGTCGTTTAGCCCACCGGCGCGAGCTGCTCCGGCCTCACCTCCTGCACCACGCGCTGCTCAAACTGCTCCCAGGTGGCCACGCCGATGCCGTGGTCGTCATCGTAAGTGTACAGCGTGACGTGTGTGGGCCGTGGTGCAATCTCCAACCCCGTCAGCGCCCGCAGCCGCTCGTAGAATGATTCAATAGCCGGCGCCTGGGCCATGCGGATAATGCTCTCTGCGTAAGGCTTGTCGTCCACCCCCTCCTCACGCACTACGTGGTACCACTCATCCAGGAGACGATAGGACCAGGGAGTATCCTCAAGTACCTCGCGCACTTGCTCAACCAGGCCAGGATTCTCCTCCAGGATTCTGGCCAGTTCCGCGCCCAGCAAGGAGCCGATGATGGTAATGTGCACCTCATCCTTGGGCCAAAACGTCTTGCCCTTGAATTCCACCGGCGCCGGCTCCAGCCCCACATCCACTTTACGCAGTTGCAGCAACACGTGCCCGCTCTCTTGATCAAAGTACGTATCTATATGCCCAGCACTCATCATTTTCTGCCGGTTCACGCTTTGAACAGGTCGCCGTTGAGGTACTTCAGGCCGGTATCACAGGCCACGGTGACCACCGTGTGCCCGGGCCCCAGTTCCCGCGCATAGTGCAGAGCGCCGGCAACGTTGAGCGCGCTGGAGGTGCCACAGAAAACCCCCTCCTCACGCGCCAGGCGCAGTGCCAGATTCCGCGCTTCCATCTCCTCAACGGCGTAAGCCTCATCGTAATCATCGTCGCCCAGCAAGGGTGGCAAGAAGCCGACGCCGATGCCTTCCACGTGGTGCGAGCCCGTTTCGCCGCGGGTCAGCAGCGGCGTGCTCGCCGGCTCCAGAGCCGCGATACGCGTTTCAGGCGAGCTCCGGCGCAGGCCCCGCGCCGCGCCGACGAGCATGCCCGCCGTGCCCACAGCGCCGCAAAAAAGGTCAACCGAACCCGGCGCCTGCTGCGCGATTTCCTGTCCCAAGACATCATAGCCGTGCAGAGCATCCTGGTTGTTGAACTGGTCCGTAAAGTAGACGTCATCCTGCCGGGCCAGTTCAGTGGCGCGCTCGACCATGCGCGGAATCAGATCAGGCGTGATCTGTCCGTTCTCGCTGGGCACCAGTTCCAGATGCGCGCCGAACGCACGCATGGTGTCCAATTTCTCACGGGCGAAGGCGTCAGAGGATACGACATGAAAGGGATAACCCTTCACGGCGCAGACAAAAGCCAGCGAGGAGCCGGTGCTGCCGCCCGTATACTCCACGACGCGCATGCCCGGACGCAGGTCACCCCGCTTCTCGGCCTCCTCGATCATGGCCAGGGCCATGCGATCTTTGTAGGAGCCGGTGGGATTGTAATACTCCAGTTTCAGAAAAACATCGGCGCAGTCTGGCACAACAACTCGGCGTAACTGAACCAGAGGCGTATTACCGATCGTATCAAGCGTCGAAGGCGCTGCGGGAGGGATCGTTGTGCTCATTGCCGTCTCCTTTCTTCTTTCGTGATCTGGACGTAGCCGCAGTATAGGATAGCCTGAAGACGTTGCCCACCCGTGGGACCGTGAAACGGACGGGAGGGCTCGCCGTTTTGCACAGGGCGCGAGCACAGTATACTTGGAACTGCACAGCAATATGAATGACGGCGTGAGGCACGATGCAACAAGAGTTAATACAGATCGACGGCAGCCAGGGTGAAGGCGGGGGACAGGTGCTGCGCACCAGCCTCAGCCTCTCGGCGATCACCGCGCGTCCCGTGCGCCTTGACAATATTCGCGCCGGACGCTCGAAGCCCGGTTTGCGCCCGCAACACCTGACGGCGGTGCGCGCCGTCGCCGCCATCTGCCAGGCGACGCTGTCGGGCGCCGAAATCAACTCGCAAACGCTGACGTTCCGCCCCCAGTCACGCCCGCGCGGCGGAGAGTATGAGTTTGACGTGCAGGATGCCGCGCAACACGGCTCGGCCGGATCGGTGACTCTCATCGCCCAGGCCGTGCTGTGGCCCCTGCTGTTCGCCGCAGAGGAGTCACAGGTGCGACTGCGCGGCGGCACCCACGTCCCTTTCAGCCCTCCCTACCACTATCTGGAGCAGGTCGCCGGCCCGGCATTCCGGCGCTTTGGCGCTGACTTTGACGTTTCCCTGCGGGAGTGGGGCTGGATGCCAGCCGGAATGGGCGAGATTGAGCTGATCATTCGGCCCGTCAGGCAACTGCAGGGCCAGACCTTCGGCCCGTTGCCCCGCGAGCAGGTACAGGGCGTGGCAGCGGTGACCAACCTGCCCTCGCACATCCCACAACGCATGGCGCGCCGCGCCGAAAACCTGCTGCGAGAGGCCGGCCTGCAGCCCGCCGTGCGCCCGCTGCGCGAGCGCGGGCCGGGACCTGGCGCCGGCATCTTCCTCTGGATGCCGCAGGCCGGTTTTGGCAGCCTGGGGCGCAAGGGTCTGCCCTCCGACAAAGTGGCCGAAGCGGCGGTTGCCGATCTGCTCGCTTTCGTAGACAATGAGGCGGCTGCCGTGGACGATCACCTGGCCGATCAGTTACTCATTCCAATGGCGCTGGCTCAGGGTGACTCAGCGTTCACGACACACCGTCTTTCTCCTCATACGATGACCAACGCTGCCCTCTTGCGGCGCTGGCTGAAAACTCAAATTACGATCACCGGCGAGGTGCAAGGAGCTGGTGGCGCGGCAGTCGACGGCATCGGCTTTTCGGCATCCACGTATTCGACCCCCTGATCCTTCGCACGCTTCGCCCAGGAAATGAAACAAGCCACTCTATGTTCGAGATTATTTTCTTAGGCACCTCTGCATCCGCGCCCTCCGCCCACAGGGGGTTGACGGCGCACATCATCATGCACCGCCAGTACCGCTTTCTGCTCGATTGCGGCGAGGGCACCCAACGGCAGATTCTGCGCAGCGGCGTGGGATTCAAAGGCCTGAACCGTATATTGCTGACCCACAGCCACCTGGATCACATTTTGGGTCTGGCCGGGCTTCTCTCCACCCTGGGGCGTTGGGAGGCGCTGGACGACGTCGAGATCTACGGCGGCAAGGCCACCCTAGATCGGGTTTCTGACCTCATTTTCCGCGTGGTGTGGCGCGGGCGACGCCCACCGGTGCGCATCAGCCTGATCCCTCTGGAGCCGGGTATGGTGCTGCTAGAAGATGAGAAATTTATGCTCTCCACCTTTCCTGTGACCCACCGCGGCCCGGACAGTTACGGATTTCTCTTTGAGGAGAAACCGCGGCGACCATTTCTTGCCGAGAAAGCCGAGGCCATGGGAATCCCCTTTGGACCGGAGCGCGGGCGGCTGGTGCAGGGCGAGACCATCACCCTGCCCGATGGACGCGTGGTGCATCCTGAAGAGGTTCTGGGTGATGTGATTCCCGGCACGCGCTACGTGCACGCCGGTGACACAGGGCGCACGGACAACCTGCTGGAGATTTGCCGCGACGCCCAGACCTTGACCATCGAAGCCACTTACATCGAGGAAGAAGCCGATCTTGCCGGCCGTTTCGGCCACCTGACGGCGGCGCAGGCCGCGCGCCTGGCGCGAGACGCCAACGTCAACACATTGCTCCTGACCCACCTCTCCCGCCGCTATTATGGGCGCGAGGTGCGCAACGAAGCGCGCAGCATTTTTCCCAACACCTACGTGGCCCGCGATCTGGACCATTTCCAGGTGACGCGAGAGGGTGTGCGCCGGCTGAAGAATCGCCGTTTTCGCCAGGTCGATGAGCAATTATAGAGGGTTCTTATGAGCGAAAGAAAAGCGAACGTAGTCATTTGCGGCGCGGGGATTGCGGGGGTCACTGCCGCCTACCACCTGGCCGTGCGTCACGGCGTGCGCGACATTCTGCTCGTGGACGAGCGTCCGCCCCTCTCGCTGACCAGCGATAAGTCCACCGAGGCCTACCGCAACTGGTGGCCCGGGCCAGGCGATGAGATGGTGCGCTTCATGGACCGCAGCATCGATCTGCTGGAGGAGCTGGCCCGCGAGACAGACAACCGTTTCCTTATGAATCGTCGCGGGTATGTCTTCCTCACAGCAGATCCGGCGCAGGCGCGCCAGATGCAAGAAACGGCGGAAACCATCGCCGGCCTGGGCGCGGGACCGCTGCGCGTGCACCCCGGATCCACACCCTACCGGCCCTCACCCGGCGAAGGCTACGAGGGGCAGCCACGCGGCGCGGACCTGCTGCTGGACGAGGCGCTGATTCAGGAGCACTATCCGTTCATCAGCGACGACGCCGTGGCGCTCCTGCACCCGCGCCGCTGCGGTTGGCTCAGCGCGCAACAGCTCGGCATGCACTTGATGCAAGAGGCAAAGACGCACGGCGTCCAGTTTCTGCCGGGACAGCTGACAGACGTCATCGTGGAAAACAACCGCGTGCGCGGCGTCTGCGTGGCAGGCCAGCAAATCCAGACAGATGCCTTTGTCAACGCTGCCGGCCCCCTTGTGGGCCAGGTGGCGCAGCTACTGGACTTGGAGTTGCCGGTGTTCAACGAGTTGCACGGCAAAATTTCTTTTGACGATTATGAAGCCGTCGTGCCTCGCGACGCGCCGCTCATGATCTGGAATGATCCGGTGAAATTGTTGTGGTCGGAGGAGGAGCGCGTGGAGCTGGCGGCAGATGAGGAGATGCGCTGGCTGGTGGAGCCGTTCCCCGCCGGCGTGCACTTCCGGCCAGAAGGCGGCGAAAACAGCGCCATTTTGCTGGCGCTGTGGACTTACGACGTGGAGGTCATGGAGCCGCAGTGGCCGCTGCAGTTTGAACCGTTCTATCCAGAAGTGATCTTACGCGGGCTGGCGCGCATGGTGCCCGACCTCAGCCGCTATATTGGCCGCATGCGCAACGTTTACGTCGATGGCGGTTACTACTGTAAGACGCGCGAGAACCGGCCCCTGATCACGCCTCTGCCCGTGGACGGCGCTTATCTCATTGGCGCGCTGTCCGGTTTCGGCATCATGGCCTCGCAGGCCGCGGGCGAGTTGCTGGCGGCCCACGTCACCGGTGGCGAGCTGCCCGATTACGCGCCCGCCTTCCACCTCAGCCGCTACGATGACCCGCGCTATCAGGCGCTGTTAGACGGCTGGGAGAGCGGAGCGGGGCAATTGTAAGGGGGACGGCAGATGCTTCGTCCGGGCCGGGCGGCCCGCTCAGCATGACACCTTTCGCGGCGTCTCCCCCATGCCGCAAATGTCATTCTGAGGCGGTAGCTGAAGAATCCCTCACCGAACGGTCATAAGCTGGCAGGGCCAGCCGTCCGCAGTCAGCCTGCCGCGGTCACCTCATGCCACACATAGCGCGTTTTGGACGGCGTCGCGCCGGCCAATTCGCGCAACAGGCCGCGCTCTACCAGCCCGCTCACTGCCTGGGAGACCTCTCGGGGCCGCCACTGAAACAGCTTGCGCGCCTCTGCCGCCGTGGCCATACCCACCGCTGAGAAATATCGTTCCATCAACGTCTCGCGCGCGGCGCTGCGGGCAATGGCCCGCGCCTCCTGCGGCAGCGCCGGATAGTGGCGGTGCACCGCATCGTAGATGAAACTGTAGCGCCAGCCGCCTGTGCTGGCCACGCCCACGGGCAGGATTTTGAAGTCGCGCTGTAGCTGGGTCAGGCCACGGTTGAAACCGCTATCACTGTTGCGGCCGGTCATCTGCACCACACGACGCATGGTAACGGTGTCCAGTGGACCCTCGCGCAGCAGCGCCTCGTATATCATCTTTGCTTCGCGGGCCAGCAGGCCATCCTCGTATAATTGCAGGTAGTCGCGCTCCGGCTCGCCGTAATTCTCGCTCAGCGCGTAGAAATAGGGCACAAGGTCCAGGGCAATCATCGTGGCTTTGCCGCGCAACACTTTGGCGTAATACCATTGGCGCGCGCCCAGCATTTCGTCTTTCCAGCCCCAGGTCACGTGGCCCGGATCGTCATGGTCGTTGGCCACGGGCCGGTTGCCGGCGACGGCGGCCCACAGGCTGGGGAACAAGACGCCCTTGATGGGCCAGAAGTAGATGACCCCTCGCTCCTGAACAAAGGCCAGCGCCCCTTCCTTGCTCTGCACGCGTCGCTCGCGGGCCAGGCGAAAGGTACGGGCGCGATATGTCTCTAGCTGCTCGCGGTCGACGGTCATCATCCTCCTCCACATTGCGCGGTTACCAGGCCATCCTATCACAGAAAGTTGGAAGACACGATGCTTGGCGAGAAGGCTCGATCTTCTGCTAGAATAGGAACAGGGACGTCGGCATGGGGTGGTAGCCATCCCTTATTGTTGTCATGACAATAACGTGACGCTGTCATATCCCGATTGTGATGTTTTTCACTAATAGGGTGTGGCAGTCGATGATACCCTCACGACGGAGTTAAACACAGAAACGAAGGTAAGAGTATTGGAGGAATGGTAATGAGTAACAAGAGTATGGAAGGAAAAGTAGCCATTGTCACCGGCGGCAGCTCTGGGATTGGGCTATCGACGGCGTTAGCTTTCGCAGAAAAAGGCGCGCGCGTGGTCATCGCCGACATCGCGGACGAAGCAGGGCAGGAGGCAGTGGAGCAAATTGAAGCGGCCGGCGGCGAGGCCATCTTCGTCAATGCGGACGTGTCCAAGGCAGAAGCTGTCAAGGCGCTGGTGGACAAAACGATTGAGGCGTACGGTCGCCTGGACTACGCCGTCAACAACGCCGGCATCGGCGGCCCGGCCAAGCAAACGGCAGAATACAGCGAAGATGAATGGAACCAGGTTATTGGCATTAACCTGACCGGCGTCTGGCTGTGCATGAAATACGAAATCGAGGCCATGCTGCAAAACGGCGGCGGAGCCATCGTCAACGTTGCCTCCATTCTGGGCACGGTCGGCTTCGCCACAGCGCCGGCCTACGTCGCCGCCAAGCACGGCGTGGTGGGTCTGAGCAAGACGGCGGCCATTGAATACGCCACAGAAGGCATCCGCGTCAATTCCGTGTGCCCCGGCTTCATCTACACGCCCATGCTGGAGAACGCGGGCATGGCCGAAGGGACGGAAGCACACCAGCAGATCGCCTCCCTGCACCCCATGCAACGCATGGGCACGCCCGAAGAAACGGCCAATATGATCGTCTGGGCCTGCTCCGACGAAGCGTCCTTTGTTACCGGCGCTACTCTGCTGGTAGATGGCGGCTATACCGCTCGCTAAGCCCTCAGCAGCATACGACATCTTTCCTCTTTTCGAAAAGGCCCTGGGTTTCTCGCCCAGGGCCTTTCTTTCATTCCCGTCAACCCGGTCGCTCACGGGACCGGCGGACCGGCCTCTTCGCTGTTCCCCATCTCCAGGCACGCCTCCGCCGCCAGCCAAAACATCTTCTCGCGCACCGTGGTGCGGCTTTGCCAGTGGCGTGAATCCCATTTGTCGCTGCTCACGTCGTCTCCACAGTACAGCAACTGTCCGGCGAGCACGTTGCGAAACTGGGCCACGGCGAACAGGGCCGCTGCCTCCATCTCCACCGTGATACACCCTTCCGCCCGCCGCCGCTGAATCCGCGCCGGCGTTTCGCGATATACGGCGTCCGTCGTCCACGTCTTGCCCACCACGTAATCGACGTTGTCTCGCTGCAAGACCTTCTCGATGGCCGCAACGGCCACAGCGCTGGCGGCAACCTCGCGGCCTGGCGGCAGATAGTGGTACGATGTGCCTTCGTCGCGCACGGCCCTGCTGGGCACGACGATGTGTCCCAGCGCCAGATCGCCGTCCAGCGTGCCCGCCCCGCCGCAGATGATGAAGCGGCGGCACCCCAGAGCAATCAACTCCTCCAAGAATCCGGCAGCCAGCGGCGCGCCTACGCCGGGATGGCACAGCGCCAGCCGCCGGCCATCTACCTCTATCTCGTAAACCGGGTTGTGGCCGATCTCCGATCCCAGGTCGTAGAGTACGCTGAGCCGGCCCTGCTCATCCAGATCGGCGAACACATCCTGAAAGAAGCACAGGACGCAGCATGCGGGAATGTCGATGGGCGCGAGGACCTCGCTGGGCTCGATGAGAGCGTTGGGCGATGGGTCAAACTCCAGGATGGGATACGCAGCCGCGGCGAGCGCGCCGCGCTCGCCCAGCGCCGCGGGCAGCATGAAGTGACCCTCGCCGTCCGCCGCAAAGGGGAGCACCTGCGCCACGGCGTCCAGGTTCAACGGCCCGTAGAGGTGGGGGAATTCCTGGCCCGTCTCGTAACAATCCTCGTAGCGCACACTGGGTCTGGCCTTGCCTGTATCTATCGCCAGGAGCACCAGGTCGGACTGGCCCCGGTACAGGGCATTGGCCACGCCCACCACCTGCTCAGGCGTGGAGCAGT
>DATHSI010000038.1:0-2212 GCA_035464315.1 Candidatus Sulfomarinibacteraceae bacterium | reverse complement strand
AGTCCTCAACCCACAACTGCTCGTAGTGTGCTTCGGCAGGCTGCGAGAGCGGGATGGAGAGGGCATCGTTGTAGAACTCTTCCTGAAGCTCGAAGTAGATCTGTTCACGTTCGGCAGGATCGGCAGCGGATACGCCGGCGTTCACCAACTCGGTGTACTTGGCGATCAGCTCCGGCGGCATACCCGTGCGACCGGCGTAGGTGCCGATGGTGAAGGGATGCGCCCAGTTGTGCGGATCATGGATGTCCTCGATCCAACCGCTGACCAGCATGGGGATCTGGGCGGCGCGGAAGGAGCGCAGGAACGTGGGCCAGGGCAGACCCAGCACGTCGACCTGATAGAGCTCGTTGATCGAGGCCAGATTGGCCTGCAGGATCTCACCGGCCGTCTGGCGCGCGGCGTTGCCCGTGTTGAAGGCTACGACCACGCGGAAGCCGGTCTCGGGCAGCACGCCGCCCCAGGCCTGTTCCAGTTCTGCAGCGCAGGCGTCGAGGTCGAACTCGTACTGCGGGCCATCGTCATTGTAGCCCAACATACCCTGGATGATGGGGCCATTGTTGCGCACGGCCTCGCCGTTGTACGCTTCGGCATCCATGGTTTCATGGTCGAAGCAGTAGTGCATGGCGCGGCGCACATTGATATCGGTGAAGAAATCTGGCGGAATGCCGTTGCCGTCGAGCTGACCGCTGCCCAGATAGGGCGAGTCTTCGGCGACGTTAAAGGTCATGAACGCGTGCGACTTGGTGACGCCGGGCAGATTGGGGAACTTGCGCAGGAACGCGCCCGCGTTGCCCGTGGCCTCGCATTCGTCCGTCTCCCAATCGCAGATCTCGGCGACGAACTGGTCTACCTGCGGGCGGTTCTCGATAGGTACGCTGACCCACTCGGCGTCGCCGGCCTGTAGCGCGGCAAAGCGCGTGCCCCACTCGTCTACGATGCGCACGATGACGTTCTCAATGCTCGCAACGCCAGAAGGACCGCCTTCCCAAATGGGCTCGGTACGCCAGTAATTCTCATAGGCGACCAGCGCATACTCCTCACCGGGCGTCCAGTGATCGAGGCGGTAGGGGCCCGTGCCGTTGATGACGTCGGTCAGCGGCGAGTTTTCGGAGCCGGGGGCGTAAATGGACCACCAGTTGTCGCACTCGCCGTCCCAGGCGCCCTGTTCCATGGCCCACTCGCTGTCAAGGACGGCGCCCCAGGATTGGGCCAGCGTCGCCAGCATGGGACCCCAGGGCTGGTTGAGGTTGATGGTGACCGTGCCGGCATCATCGTCGGCGACAATGGCGCTCTTCACGGTTTCACAGGCGGCGACGGCTTCGTCCGTATTGGCGGCAGCGTATTCAGCCAGCGCCGCAGGATCGCCTGCCATGCCACATTCAGGATCGAGCAGCTCGGTGATGTCGAAGCAGTTCGTGAGGCCGAGAATCGGCTCCAGCAACAGCCACTGCGGACCGTTGGGATCCGACTGCAGCAATCCACGCTGGTAGGTGTAAGCGACATCGTGCGGCTCCAGCGTGCCGCCTTCGTGGAAGGTGACGCCTTCACGGATGTTGAAGGTGTAGGTCAGGCCATCTTCCGAGATGCCTCCATTGTCTTCGCTCGGTACTTCGGTCGCCAGCGCCGGGACGTAAGACGTACCATCCTTGTGGTTGTAGTAGATGAGCGCTTCCATGACGTTCTCCACCAACTGACCGCTGGCAGTGTCATAGACCAGGTTGGGATCCATGGTGTCGATGTCACCAAAGACCATTTCCACTAACGTGTCGGGGCTGGGATCGGTGGGCGCCGCGACTTCCTCGGGCTCCGGTTCAACCTCGACCACTTCAGTGACGATGCGGGTGACTTCGACTTCCTCCCCCTCCTCAACAATGGTTTCGGTTATGACGCGCGTCACTTCCTGTTCGATGACGCGTGTGACCTCTACCGTTTGCGGCTGACAGGCGGCTAATACACCTGCTATCAGCACAAGAACCAGCAATAGGCCGACTCTCTTGGTAAACATTTCTAGCCTCCTCCGTTTTTCTTATTAAAAGACTTGCCAGGAGTAACCGTTTACTACAACTCGCAGACGCTCTTTTTTGCCAACCACCTCCTTTTCACCCGCAGGCGGGTCATGCTTGCCTAGATACAATATAGTCCAGATCTTACCAGGCGCAACGCTTGCGCGCGCCTGGCGTCAGAAGATACGACTACTTCTGTCCGTCAGCCG
>DATHSI010000037.1:0-3167 GCA_035464315.1 Candidatus Sulfomarinibacteraceae bacterium | reverse complement strand
AAGACGTGGTCGAAGGCGATTTCGATCACCCCGCCGTGGCACACGGCGACGATGATCTCATTGGCGTGGCGCTGCGTCATCTCTTCAATAAACAGCCCCACACGCGTGCGGAAGTGCATCATTGTTTCCCCACCTTCCACTCCCGGCGTCACCGGCGCAAAGGGGCGCTCGCTGGACCAGAAGTCCGCGTACTCCGGCGGCAGCGCGTCGTTGGGCCACGGGCTGTGGTCCACCCGGTTGTTGCCGATTTCGCGCAGCCGGTCGTCGAAGATAATTGCCGCGTCGTATGCCCCGGCGACGGCCTCCGCCGTTTCTCGCGCCCGGCGCATGGTGCTGGCGTAAATGGCGTGTACATCTGGAATCTCCTCCGGCAGCCAGGCTGCCAGCGCCGCGGCCTGTTTCTTGCCCAGTTCCGTCAACCCTTCGTCCGTGTTGCCGTTGTTCCACGATTCCAGATTCACGTGGCTCTGCCCGTGTCGTATCATATAAAGGTACATAACCGTTTTCCGTTCCTTTCCTATAGGTAGAGTGTCTCTCATTATGCCACAGACGGCGCACTTCTACTATGCCAGAACTGCGACGACTGTCATTCTAAGCGAACTAAGCGGAGCGACATCTTCGGTTCCCTGCTAAGAAACAAGCCCGCAAAAGCGTGTTTCTTTTCTCATAGAATGCTGCAACGCAGCTTGGCAAATCTCAGCATGACACATCCGGATGCAAAAGTCCCTTACAAAAGGTGTCATCCTGAGCATCGCGAAGGATCTTCTCACTCACCGCCAAAAGATCCCCAAGAGTGGCCCGAAAGTTTTAAGACTATTTCACGTAATTGCCATTGCGTGATGTGAGCGCATTGACTAGAATAAACCTTACTTACGCAGCCAGCAGGTTTGCCCTTCGGCATAAGTGCTTTATCCGGGTCGCATAATGGATGGAGCAGCCGTTTGGAGCCAGTTTAGCCAACCCGTAGGAAGAGAGTGGTACGAGGGATGCAGCCGCTGCCACGCAACTTTAATGCAGACACACACGCCAGTCTCGGCTCGTGTGATTCCAGTGACGACAACACGAATTTTATGCTGCCTGAAACTGCCTGGAAAGCGACATTAGGAGAATTAGAGCTTCAAATGACCAAGGCGACCTTTAACACCTGGTTGAAGGGGGCGCGTCTGCTTGCCTGCGAGGAAGGGGAGTATGTCATCGGGGTTCGCAGTGACTATGCCAAGGATTGGTTGGAGAACCGACTGCAGGGAGCGATTACGCGGACGTTGTCGGCCATTGTTGACGACACGGTAAGCGTCCGCTTTATTGTCGGGGCCAGCGTGCCGGAAGATATGCGCGGCGAGAACGGCGTTCAGGAAGCGCCTGCGCCCTACGGTTCCTCCAACGGCGTCACGCCGGAGGCACCCATGGAGTTAAATGGAACCTCGCTCGGCGAAGGCCTGAGCGAGCGCTACACGTTCTCTACATTCGTGGTCGGTCCCAGCAACCGCCTGGCGCACGCCGCGGCGCTTTCCGTCGCCGAGCAGCCGGGCCGGGCCTATAACCCGCTCTTCATCTACGGTGGGGTAGGGCTGGGCAAGACTCACCTATTGCACGCCATCGGCCACAAGTGCCGCGACAACGGCCACAGCGTCTGTTACGTTTCCTCGGAAACCTTCACCAACGACCTGATCCAATCGATCCGCTCGCAGCGCATGGATCAGTTCCGCGAGAAGTACCGCACGCCGGACGTGCTACTCATTGACGACATCCAGTTCATTGCCGGCAAAGAGAGCACCCAGGAAGAGTTCTTCCACACCTTCAACCACCTCCACAGCAGCGGCAAACAGGTGGTCCTCTCCAGCGACCGGCCGCCCAAGGCCATGGTTACCCTGGAAGAGCGCCTGCAGTCTCGCTTCGAGTGGGGGCTGATGACTGACATTCAGCTGCCCGACGCCGAAATGCGCGCGGCCATTCTGCACACCAAGGCCGACGAGAGCGGCGTGCACGTGCCGGAAAGCGTCATCGAAGTGATCGCGCACCACTTCCGCAACAACATCCGCGAGCTGGAAGGCGCGTTGAACAAGGTCATCGCCTACTCCAAGCTGACGGGCGAGCCCATCAACATGAAGCTGGTCAACATCGCGCTCGCCGACCAGGTCAACAAGCCTACCAAGCTCACCGTGCCCCAGGTGATGCAGGCTGTTATCGACTACTACCGGCTGTCGATGGAGAAGCTGTGCAGCAAGAACCGCAGCCGCGTCGTTTCTTTCCCGCGGCAGGTGGCCATGTACCTGGCGCGCACGGAAACCGACGCCTCTTTCCCACAGATCGGACGACATCTGGGCAACCGCGACCACACCACCATCCTCCACGGCTACGAGAAGATCGCGGGCCTGATGGAGACGGACGAGAAGGTGCGGCGCGACGTGCTGCAAATAAAGGCCGCGCTTTACGAATCGGCCCCGGTCTGAATGGCTCCTCAATTCACCAATCAAATACGCCACGTTACCTTTGCCTCAGTCCCCATGTCAGCCTGAAGGCGATCCCGTTCCTCACTCCTTCTCAGCCCCTTTTCATATATTTCTAACAGTACACCCTTAGCGTAATAGGTAGGCAAGAGCTAGCCTGCTCTGTGCGGCAATTCTCGCGTCGCCGCCCCATCCTGCCCCAGAATAAGGCACAGCGTGGGATAAGGAGCAAGATCTGATGCGCCCAAAATCGTAATTCCTCCCACTACCATCATACTCATCGTCGTTTTGGCCCTGTTCGCTGCCGTTCCCGCCCGCGCCCAGCAAGACGAAGGGGCCCCCGCCGCCGTAGACGCCGCCGTGAGCGCGCTTAACCAGGCCATTCCCGGCATCGGCCAGCCGCAACGCTTCACCTATTCCTTCCTCACACCCACCGCCGACAGCGCCCTGGGCTGCCCGCTCACGCAAGGCTTCGACCTCGGTCGCCAGGTAACTCCTTACCGCATTATGCTCTTCTACCCTGACGCCCGGTACACATACCACGCAACCGCAGACGGCAGCATCGTCATTCCCTGTGACGAGCAACTGCCCATCGGCGGCCCGCTGCCGCTTGGAGAACAGCCTTATACGCCGGCTTCGCCGGTCGAGGCCGTCATCAGCAGCTTCTTGCGCAGCTTTCCCGAACGGCAATTCCCCACCCGCTTCCAATTCACCTTCGGC
>DATHSI010000036.1:0-18851 GCA_035464315.1 Candidatus Sulfomarinibacteraceae bacterium | reverse complement strand
GTTTCAAGGTGCAGCGTTAGCTCACTGATCGGCAACCGGCCAGCCGGTCTCGTGGCGAAAAAAAAGCCCGATCCTTCATGGGATCGGGCCAATGTGCGCCTCGTTCTATACCCTATTTTTCTGTTTCCTAGCTTACCCCAGGCTAAGAACGGTACTAAAAACGGTCGCATTTTCCTCACCGGTCCGCTCTACACACTGGGATGCTATGGTACCACCGCTTGCGCAAAATTCCAAATGTTTTCCACGTGCGCCACAACAATGACACACTTCACAACGGGACGCTAGCTCACCAGAAACGCCGCCAGCATGACCAGCGCCGAGCCCACCACCAGGCCAATGCTCACAAAGCCGAACCAGTTCCACCACGCCGGCTCGCGCCACTTCCCCTGCCCCACGCGCCAGGCCATCCACACCATCCCCGGCAGCGTGAAGATCAGCAGGGCCGCGATCACCAGCGACGGCAGGCCCGCGGCCCACAACAGAGGCAGCATCAGGTAGAAAACGACCAGAATAAGCTGCAGCAGTCGCGCGGCTCGCGCCCCGCCCAGGCGCACGACCAGCGTCTCCTTGCCCGCCGCCGCGTCGCCGCGCTCGTCCGGAAAGCTCACGACCAGCAGCATCACAAATTGCAGCAATACCAGGGGCGTCACGGCCAACAGCGGCGTCGGCCCCAGTTTCCCTGCCTGCAAATAGTAACCCACCAGCGGCGTCAGGCCCGCAATCAGCAACGCGCCCGCCGCTTCGCCCAGACCCGTGGAGTGCAACCGCAACGGCGGCGCGCTGTAACTCCAGGCCAGGAAGAGGGCCAGGAGCAGCAGAGGCAGCGCCAGCGGGCCGGGGCGCAGGGCCAGCGCCGCTGCCAGCGCGGCGATCAGGGCGATGACCAGTGCCACAAGCGCGGCCCACAGCGCCAGCCGCGGCGCGACGCGCCCCTGGGGCAAGATGCGGCTACCGCCTGACCAGCGCGTAGGGCTGGGATTGGCGCGATCCGCGTCCAGATCGAAGTAATCGTTGCTGTAGTGGGTCATCACCTGCGTGGCGGTCACCGCCGCCTGTCCCCAGAACAGCGCCGCCAGGCTCAGGCTGGCCCCATCGTAAAGGGCCATGGCGGCGCCCAGCCCATGCAGCACGAAGCCTCCTGCCAGGAACAAAGGCCGGCCCAGGCGAACGAAGGCGATCAGCGCGCGCAGAAAATCGACCATCTCACCCTCAGCCTATGGCGACTACAGAAAGGTAGGCCAGGAAGAGAATCACCGTCAGCAAGCTTGCGACTCCAGGTAACCGGCCGGCGGCGCTGGCGCCACGCAACGCATAGATGAGGCGCGGCGGGAGGTAGAGCAGCAGGTTCAGGATAAAGATGCCCGCCATCAACCCGCTGCCATCTCCCGCTACGGGGAAGCGGCTCCACACAGCCTGCCAGATTCCCGTAGTGGTCACCGCCATGAGGTTGACGCCGCTGAAAGCCAGCAAGGCCACCGGCGCCCAGCGCGCTGCGCCGCGCGCCGTGCCCCACGAGTGCGCGGGCTCTGTCTCCGTGGTCAGCAGCAGCATGTAGATCAGGGCAATGCCCAGCCAGCTGGCGGGCGTCAGCAGCAGGTAAATAGTAATCGCCGGCTCATCCAGCATGCTACGGTTGATGTCCACCACAGAATCCAGAAAGCCGGAGACGTAGGCCGCGCCCAACATCAGCGTCAGGGCAAAGAAAACGCCGATCGCGCCCAGCACGCGCCGGTCAAAAAAGATCGCGGCGCGCCCGTCCGGCCCGCGTTCATCGTCGCGCATCTTCTTGATGGCCACAATCGACAGGCAAAACAACAGGAAAACCGCGCCGATGATCACCGTGTTGCCAAAGCCGAACACCTGAAAGCGGTCGCGCAGCGGCGGCAGCAGCCACAGCGCCAGCCCCACGCCCGCAAGGTCGGCGAGCATCGGCGGGAGCTGTCTTAGAATGAAGTTCATTGTGTTCTCCGTTTTTCAAAAGCGCCCTATTGTATCATGGGGTGGCACGGGGCCGAAGCCAGGCGCAAGCGGGCACTTTCTTGACAGGGGCCGGGAGCCCATTACTATGAGAAGGTGAGCCGCGTAGCCGGCAGGAGGGCATTCATGGAAGTCGCAATCACAGCAGACGTTCATCTGACAGAAAAGGCGCGCCATCCCCAACGCCTCGCGGCGCTGGAGGAGATTCTAAACACGTTGTGCGAGCGGGGCATTGAGCACCTGATCGTTGCCGGCGACCTCTTCGACGCTTCCCAGCGCAACTATGCCGAATTCGAAGCATTGTGCACCCGGCCAGAATATGCCAGTGTGCAACTGACCATCATTCCTGGCAACCACGACGCCGAGCTGCGCGGCGCGCACGTCAGCGCCGCCAACGTGCGCGTGCTCGACGAACCGGCGCCGGTTACCTTCGCGCAGGACGCCCGCCCCTTTCTCTTTATCCCCTACAAACAGGGCCAGACCATGGGCGAAGCGATCGCGCCCTTCGCCTCCCAATTGCCCGCGGACGAGTGGGTGCTGGTTGGCCATGGCGACTGGGCCGGCGGCGCTCGCGCCGGCAACCCCTACGAGCCCGGCGTATATATGCCCCTGACGCGCAGCGACGTGCAACGCTTCCGGCCCGCTACCATTTTTCTCGGCCACATTCACATCCCCATCGACAGACCGCCGCTCTATTATGCCGGCTCGCCCTGCGGTCTGGATATCACCGAAACGGGCCACCGGCGCTTCCTTCGTTACGATTTGACTTCCGGCGGCGTCAGCTCCACGCGCATCGAGGCCCCCGTGTTGTACTTCGACGAAACCTTCGTCGTTGTGCCCGCCGACGATGAGGCTGAGTTTATGCGCCGACAGATAGAAGAGCGCATCGCCTCCTGGCAACTAGAGCCGGGAGACGAAGACAGAGTGCGCCTGCGCGTCCGCATCAGCGGCTATTCCGCCAACAAGCGCGCGCTGGCCGACGTCGTCAGCAGCGCCTTTGACCGCTACCAGTTCTACAAGCAGGACAAGCCGGATCTTTCAGAAGTCCACGTCGCGGACGACCTGGAGCTGGCGGCCATCGCTGAGCAGGTACGCCAGAAGATCGAAACGCTTGCGTGGCCACAGGAGGGGGACGAACCCACTCCTGACGAAATTATGCTGGAAGCGCTACACGTCATTTACGAGGAAAGTTAACCATGGCCATACACATCGATGGCCTCTCCGTGGAGAACATGGGCCCGATCGGCAAGTGCGACCTCGATTTCGGCCGGTTCAATCTGGTCTACGGGCGCAACGAACAGGGCAAGACCCTGCTGGTAGAGTTTCTGATCCGTGCTCTCTTCAAGAACCACAAAGGCTGGAATCTGCGCGCCATGGACAGCCGGGGCCAGGTCTGGGTCAGCGGCCTCTCCGGCGACGGACCGCTGGCTTTCAGGCCCGACTCGCGCAAGAAACTGGAGGATCACTGGGGCGCCAGCCTCTCTGGACTGCCGCCGCGCGTTAGTCGCCTGCTGGTGGTCAAAGGCGCAGAGGTGGAGCTAGACGGCAGCGCGGCCAGCGGCATCAACAAGCGCGTGCTCACAGAGCTACTGTCGGGCCACAGCATCATCGACGCCATCAAAGGGCGCATGCAGAAGACGGTGCGCAGCGCCGCCATCGGCGACGGCGTTATCCTCGGCGACCGCCGCGGTCGGCTCAAAGAACGCCTGGAGACACAGGCCAAGAAGAAACGGCTAGACGAGCTTTTCGAACAGGTGAATCGCCTCTACTCCGGCGGCCCGCGCGCTGTGCTGCGCACCGAGCAGCAGGACATAGAAACGAAGCTTGCCGAAATGGAGCGCGCCCGTCGCCACTACGCCTGGCGGCTCGCGGGCAAAATAGAAGCGCTGGAGGAGCAGCTCAGCCGCCTGCCACAGGCGGAGCTGGACGACTTGCGCGTGGACGTTCGCGCCTTTCGCCGGGACGTGGGCCAACTGCGCAGCAAGCAGCGCCGGCTAAAAGAGTTGCGGGAGAAAAGCGAGCAGTACCGCTGGTTGGAGGAAGCAACAGCGGTATACGAGCAGCGGGAATCGGCGCGCGCGCTACAGGCCAACTCGCGCTGGCTGTTCGGCGCTGTCGCCGCGCTGGCGGCGAGCATCCTTCTCATGCTGCTCAACACGCCTGCACTCGCCCTGCTGGCGTTGCTCATCGCCGCCGGCGCAGCCGCCTGGTACATTCGCGCCCTGCGGCAGGAGGCGCAGCAGGTCGGGGCCATCGACGAGGTGCAACGGCTGGAAGCTGAGTTCGAGCGCCGGTTCGAGCGCCCTCTCAGCGGGTTGCCTCTACTGCGCCAGATGGTGGCGTCGCTGCAGGAGGCGCATTACGAGGCTCGGACGCTGCAGGCGCAGCTACAGGAAACCCAAGAAGCACTGCAGGAGCAGCGCGTGGACATCGCCGGACGCCTGCATACAGTCACCGACGAGCCCGGCAAGCCGCAAGAGTGGGCCGACCGCGTGGCGTCGCTGCAAAAAGAACGCGAGCGACTTGAGCGAGAGATGCAGAACCTGAAAATGCAGCTGCGGCAACTGGACGTAGCGCCTTCCGATTACCGTGAGCAGCCGGCCCAGGTCCCCTTCAGCCAAGAGGCGCTGGACGCGCTGCGCGAGGAGCAGCAACAGTTGCAGGAGAGGCTGGAGGAGGAAACCAGGGCCCTGGACGACCTAAAACACGACATCTGCCGCCAGACGGACGACGAAATCTCTATCAACTGGGCCTTGTTGTTACATCATCTGCAGGAGGAACGGGCAGCCGTAGCCGGCGACTACCGGCGGCAGACCGCCCGTATCCTGGCCCGCGTCCTGGTCTGCGAGGTGCTGGACGAGCTGCGGCAGGATGAAGATGCAAAGATCCAGCGACACCTACGCTCGCCGCGCATCGCTGCGCCGCTATATACCGTTACCAACCGTTACGAAGAGCTGGCGCTCGACGGTCAGGAGCTATACGTGGCCGACACATTCGGTCGTTTCAACCTGGGCGACCTGAGCAGCGGCGCCCAAGAGCAGGTGTTGCTGGCCCTGCGCCTGGGTGTAGCCACCACCCTCCTGAACGACCACGCCCTATTCCTGATCCTGGACGACGCTTTCCAATACTCCGACTGGCAGCGCCGCCAGCGCCTGCTGCAGCAGATGGTCCTCCTGGCCGAAGAAGGCTGGCAGGTAATCTACTTCACGATGGACGACCACATCCGCCAACTGTTTGACGACGCTGGGCGCAGCCATTTTGGCGATAGTTATTGTAGCATCGACTTAGAGGTGGTGAGCGACTAGCGTGGGCCTCGCCGGCGCCCGCGTTCACCTCTAGAATTCCACCTCCTTTTCCTTTATAATGAAAACCGTTCCGGTCCCGACTCCCGGACGGGACAACTTATCCAGCGCAAACCACGCAATTGCCCGCATATGGCAGAAAGCCGCATCTAGCGGAAAGAGGGCTTTGTGGCGGAGACAGCGGACGAGGCCACCCGTTTACAGAACCAGGTACGTCGCGAGCAGACGCGCCAACTGCTCGCTGCGCTGGAGCGCGACCTGCAGGCCTGGCTACAGCACCGCCGCAACCAGGACCGCAACGGCGGGGGCCAGTACATCGGACGGCACAAGACACAACTGGAAGCCCTGGAGTCCGTCCTGCTGGGAGCACTGGGCGATGTACGCTCGGAGCTGGAAAAACTTTCTCCTGACAGCGCCGTCGGGCCTTTCTATGATCGCTGCCGCGATTGCGACAGGGCCCTGGTCTGGTTGCAACGGCTCTGGGATTATTTTCGCCAGAAATTTGACCAGCGCGACCAGGAGCCGGCCGGCGCGTTACTGCGCGCGGCCGACGAGGTCGTCTGGAGCTGTTACCGCGGCGTCTTTGCCCGGGCCCAGGCGCGCCGTCCGGCGCTGGCCCAGGGACCCGTGCCCTTGCCCTTCGTGGAGCCCGACTACTCGCCCGCCGCCCGCCCCGCGCACAATGTGCCGCCCACGCTGCACACCGACGTCGATTTCCTCGATGACTATTTGCGCATCCTGCCCGTGCCCCTGCTGCAAATCCCCCCCTGGTGCGTGCCCGCGCCCTGGTGGCTGGTCTTTGTGGGACACGAGGTGGGCCACTACCTGATCCACGACCTGGGTCTGGTGGCCTATTTCAAGGAAGGGGTGGGAACGGCGGTTGCGGGGAAAGACCTGCCGAAAGGGCTGGTCACTGCCTGGCAACTGTGGGCCGAAGAAATCTTCGCCGACGTTCTCTCGCTGCTGACCATGGGCCACTGGGCGCTGTGGAGCATCGTGGAGGTAGAATGGGCGGCCCCGGAAGCGATGGTGCGGCCCCGCAGCCGCTACCCGGCGCCCGTCATCCGCCTGGCGCTCATGGGCAGGGTGGCGGAGCTGCTGGGGCTGCCGGCGGCCAAAGGCTTGCGCGGCCTGGACCTGCAGGCGATCGCCGCCGCGGACCAGCGCGCCGCCCTGGACTGGACAGTGCTGGATGACGTGGCCGAGTTCCTCCTCGCGGCGCTGCCCGATAACCTGGGAACCCTCGCGGCGCTCACGGCCTTCGATACGACTGCTTTTGCGCTCGGCGGCGCGGTCTCCCTGCTGTCACAGCGCCTGCGCGGCGCCGTGCCCTACGCCCTCACCGCGCAGTTGGATACGCCGCGCCAGGTCACCGCCGCCGCCATGCAGGCCTGGTCGGAAATAGCCGCGCTCTCCGGCGCCAGCCAACGCCAGCAGGCGCGCGATGCCCTGGCGACCAACGCCAGGAACGACATGATTGCCGGCGGCGAGCCGGGCACACGCGGTGACCGCCAGCCTTCAGGCCATATGCCACAGGCGGGCTCAACGCTGGCCAAACAGCTCTTGCAGCGTGCCGCCGAGCAGCGGGCAACGGCCCCGGCCGAGGAGGATTAGGGTGCACTTTCTGATTGACGTCGCGCGTCACGAGGCGAGCGGCGGCTGGCAGGTACAGGTTGTGGACGCCGCGGGACAACGTCTGCACGACGGCGAAGGGCAGCCGCTGCGCCGGCTTTTGCGCCGCGCCGGCGCGGGCCCCCTGGCCATGCCCCTGCCCCCGGCCGGTGACGACGACGCATACGCCGGCCTTCTCGCCGATCCTGCGCCGCTGACCACGATCTATGACAAACTGGTGGTCCGCACGCCGGGTCCGGGCCAGATAGAGGAGTTCGGCCGCTACCTGTTTGACACCCTGATTGGCGCCAGAGCCTGGGAGGCGATCATTGCGCGTGCCGCAGGCGCGCCGCTGGAGCTGGCCCTGCGGCTGCCCATGGATGACCCCGCTCTCAACCGTCTGCCCTGGGAGATGATGCACGGACCGGATGACTTTCTCGTCGCTCTGCCCGGTCTGGCCATCACGCGACGCGTGCCGGACACGGCGAGTGTCTCGCTGGAGCGGCTGGACTCGCCACCGCGCGTGCTCTTCGTCATCGGCGTCGGCCTGGGCAACGACGACATCCGGCCCGGCGCCGAATACCTGGGGTTGTTGCGCGGCCTGCGCTATCAGAGTCTGACTCTCAACCACCAGCTTCTGCTGGAGGCCAGCACCGAGCGACTGGAGGTCGCCGTGCGCCTTTTCCGACCTGACGTGGTGCATATAATCTGCCACGGCGTCTTTGACCAGCACGGCGTCTACCTGGAACTGCGCGACAATGACAACACGCAACTGCCCGCGCGCGTCTCCCCGGAAATTCTCAGAGACGCAGTGCGCACCGCCGATAACCTGCCCTTGCCGCGGGTCGTCGTGCTCAATGCCTGCTTTACAGCCACGGTGGCGCCGGGCGCCGGCGGTGGTTCGCAGGGCGAACTGCGCGTGGCGGGGCAGGTAACGATTCCATTTGCCGCGCGGCTGGTGCAACTGGGCGTGCCCGTCGTCTCGGCCATGGCGGGACGAGTCGCGGACCAGGCCTGCCGCCTCTTCACCCGCAGTTTCTACGAGTCGCTGCTTGCCGGCGGCGAGCTGGTGCACCACGCCGCGCGCGGGCGGCGGGCCGCGTTACGCCACGGCGCCGGCCCGCGTGCCAGCGTCGACTGGGCTTTTCCTACCCTGTTTCTGGGCGAGGGCGTGCCCCAGAGCGTGCGCGTGGAACAACGACCCTCCGAGCTACAGTGGCTCGAAGTAGCGAACAACCTGCCCACCGAAGAACCGGTCTTCTGTGGGCGGCTGCACTTCCTGCAATGGCTCGGGTTGCTGCTGGCCCCCGGCGATAGCTACAAGGGCCTCATCACACGCAGCCCCGCGGGCCTGCAAGTCCTGGCTGTATCTACCCGTGGCGCCGACCCACCCGGTGACAGCGGACCGCGATTTGGTCGCGGTCGCTTGCTGAAGGAGATGGCCATATTCGCCGCGCGCCACGGGCACGTACCCTGTCTCCTGGTCCATGATAGGCGCGTACAGAAAAAGTGGCACGTCACGCCGCGCGAGCTGATGGACGCCCTTGTTCTCGCAGCCTATGATACGGCGTCCATCTTCGGCCACGCCGGCTGGTGGGCACAGGTCACGCAAACCGTTCTCGACGGCCCCGACAATCTACCGGACGAGTACCCCGACCCTATGCGCCACCTCTACGCGCGACGCGATGAAACCAGGTATTATCACCAGGTTTTGGCCATGGCCCTGCGCGCCGACCTGCTGGACCTGCTGGACCTGATTCGCCAGGAGAATGGCACGCCGGAGGCGCGGCTGTTGCTGCTGGTGGATGACGTGCACGAAATGGGGGAAGCGGCAGCCTTTTTCCTCCACGATTTGCTGGGCAACTCCGGCCTGCGCGGGGTGCGTGACGATGTGTGTGTTGTTTTCACCAGTGCGGGGCAGGCCGCAACGGGCCAGGAGCCGGCCATCGAACTGTTCAGGGATTGGCTGCAAAAATCACCCTGGGCCCAACCGCTCACGCTCAAACCGTTCCAGCCGCCGCTGGAGGAGCGCCTGGCCTACGAAACGTACCTGCTGCACTGGCGCGACGAGAACCACGCCCGCCCACTTGTCATCCCCCACACGGCCCAGACGGCAGCCGTCGATGTTCTGCTGGGCAAGTTACGCGACTGTTTTCAGGGGATTCCTTCCTATCTGAACGTGAAAAGCCACGACGCGCAATTAATTATCAGCGCCTATATCGGCATGCTCGATTTTCTCACCCCAGAAAATCGTCCGCTGAAGTTCGCCGACGACGAAGACGTAGTACGCAAGATGATTGAGGCAGGTTATGAGCCAGGCGCCTGATCCCGCTCATTTTGAAGAGTTATTCCAAAAGCAGCTGCGCATTGAGCAGGAACGCAGCCGCGAAAGGCTGGCGTCCGCCGCGCCGCACCAGGCGCTGCTGTGGCTGGCGCTGGCCCCCGGCTGGTCCGTGGCCCGCGCTGAAGCATGCAAGTTCCCATCGGGCAACGAGCCCGTCGCCGGCCTCTTCCAGCGCCTGGTCGAGCAGGGACTGGCGGAAACGGTAGAGTCTGCTTTGTCCAGGCCGTCCGGGCCAGGCAGGCCGCCCACAGCAGAAAGCGCAGGCCGCCGGCTGCCCTCTATGGAACCCGTCTATCTGCTGCGGGCCGGCGTGCAGAGCCAGGTGCTGGCCCCCTATGAAGCGGATGCCAGCGGGCAGCAGGAACTGCTTGAAACATTGGGGGAAATTGGCCGGCGCCTCAGCGCCCTGGACCCCGACAGCCACCACTTGCCTGAGGACCTGCGCAAGTGGGCCTATCTGGCGGCGGTCGCGCCTTACGAGGACGAGCTGGCCTACCGTTTTGAAGCAGAAACGGAGCGGGCTGCGGAATACGAAGATGCCGCTGAGTTGCTGGCCTGGATCGAGATCGCCCGGCCCCTGGCAGACCGTGTGGTCCGCGCGCGCGCCGGCGCCATGCGCCTGGCCCTGGAGCGCGCGGCTCGGCGGCTGGAGTTGCTACACCGTCGCCGCGTGGACCTGCAACACCTGACCCATTTCCTGGAACGCGCCGAGCAACTGGCCGCCTTCGACGAGCTGCTGGATGACCGCGGCGACGCCTGGGCCCTACACTACATCGGCGCCGGTGGCGTGGGCAAGACGATGCTCATTCGCCACCTGAAAGCCAACGTGGCCCGTGAGCGAGACCTGGCTGTGGCCCGTATCGACTTCGACTATCTCAACCCCGATTACCCGCGCCTGGCGCCCGGCCTCCTGCTGTGGGCCTTTGCCCAGGAGCTGTTCGCCTTTGACGAGACCGGCCGCGGGCGGCGCTACTTTTCACACGCCGACGAAAGCCTCTCCCGCCTGCACGAGGAACTGCGCGCGGGCATGACCTACAACGGGCCCGTGACAAGCCATCCCCTCTTCCAGCGCGCTCTGGCAGGCTACCTCGACGCCCTGCGCAGCCTCCCCGGGCGCCTGTTGCTCATCGTCGACACCTGCGAGGAGCTGGCCAAGGTGCACACCGGGGGCCAGGTGCCGGAAAACGTGACCGAAACCTTCCGCATCCTGGAAGCCCTGCACGATGGCCTGCCCGATTTGCGAGTCATTTTTGCCGGGCGGCGGCCCCTGGCCCATCGCGGCGCCGGCTGGCGCTGCCCCGCGGCGCAAGACCTCCCTGAGCGCCCCTACCTGCGCCTGCACGAGATCCGCGGTTTTCCGCTTGACGAAGCCGAGCGCTACCTGCGCGAGGACCTGGCGGTGCCGCCACACCTGGTCCAGCCAATTTTGCGCCGCAGTAGCCCAGACGCGGGCAGCGCGGCAGAGATCATCTGGGAGGACGAGGCCCGCGCCCCGCGCCAGGGCGTGCCTCGTTGCAACCCTTACGACCTGCGCCTGTTCGCCGATTGGGCCCTGGAAGAAAGGCCGCCCACCGCGGAGATGATCGCCAGCGCTTCCGGCGACCAGTACGTCGAGTTGCGCATCATCCAGCGCCTGCACAACCTCGACCTGGAGGACGTGTTGCCTGTCATCGCTCTGCTGGGCCACATCGACCGTAACACGCTGCAGGCTGTGTTAGGCTCCGATGCGGAAGACACAGATCGACTCTTCCACGACCTGCTGGAGCAAGAGTGGACCGACTACCGCGTGGTGGCCTTCGAAAGCGGCGCGGGGGATGCCGGTGAGGGCGACGGCACGCGCCTGGTGATCGACGTCGAGCGCGGCATGCAACGCCGTTTGCTGGCCTATTTTCAGAACCGCGATGGCAGCGCCGCCGACGGCTATCGCCAGCGCGCCATCGATTTCCTGGAGCAGCGCACGCTGCACGACGACCTGGGCACGCTGGACTGGTCCGACTTTGACGCGACCATTCGACTGCTCGACAGCCAGCCAGAGCGCGCCATGAGTTGGTGGTCGGCCGTGGAAAAGCGCATCCTGGACCGCGGCTACACCTGGGCCGCCAACCTGCTGCAATACCTGCAGGCCGAGGGCGCTGCCGCGGGCCCGCGCGATACGGATGATCCCCGGGCGCTTCCGGAAAGCCCGCTGCGCCCGGCCGTTCTGGCTACCTACGCCGCCGCTACGCTGCACACCGCGTCGCCCGCCGCCGCGCGTAACGTCTGGTCGAAGGTGGCAGAGAAGGCTGAAGAGGGAGAGGATGAGATCACGATTGCCCCTTTCCGGCCTTTCGTCAAAAGCGCTGCCGGAGCCGTGGTCAGCCAGGGCCGTGACCTGGAAACCCTGAGGCATGCCGGCAGCCTCGTCGCTGCCTCCCGCGCCGGAGAACCGCTGGACCTCACAGCCGCCACGGCCTTTCTCCTGACCCTGGACCCGGACGCGGTGCCCGCGGACGATCGCCAGACCCTGGCTGCGCTGGTCGCCGGCGTGGAGGCCATTCTGGATACCATCGACCGTCCGGGCGCCGTCGCGGACGAGGGGCAAGTGCGCGCGCTGCTCGAGCGCAGCCTCCCCCGCCTGCGGGCGCTGGCCCAGACGATCGACGATGTGTGGCCCGATTGGCCACAGGCAGAGCTCGCGGATACCAGCAGCTTCCAGGCTCTGGCAGGGCGCGCCCTATCTCTCGTGGGCCGCGCCCTGGCCTATCTCGGGAATTACGAGCAGGCGCGACAGTGGTTTGGGCGCGCACTACGCGAAACACCACTAGAGTTGCCAGCGTCCTGGGTCATGGCCTGGTACCACTGGCTGCCTCCGACCCACCCCGCGTTTCGTATCCGCCTGGAAGCCACGCTGGCCCTTCACCCTGCTCTACTGAGCGCCAGGGAGGCCCTGGAGATCGCAGATGTCCCCTTCCAGCCACGGCCCGATCCCGAGGATGCGGACATAGACCGTGTGGAAGGCCTGTATTTGCAGCTGCAACTGGCGCTGGGGACGTCCATCCAAGACCTGCACACTTCGCCGCAGGCCGTGGATCTGTGGCAGCCCTGGCCGAGCACGACTCGTACGCTGCCGCGCGCTGTGGCGCCGGCTCACCGCGCTGTGCCTGCTTTTTCCATTGTCGCTGCCCGCTATCGGGCCGCCCAGGGAGGGCTGACGGCAGCCTGGACGGCCCTGGAGGCCGTAGATCCCGACCTCCAGGGCCTGGCAAACGCCCGTGAAGCGGCGCGCGCGCGCCTGGCTCTGGCCCGGCGCTGGCGCCTGCCGCGAGGCGACGAGGTGGCTCGCCGCCTGCTGGCTGATTCCTCCCATCCCACCGACCTGGCCCTGATCTGGGCCCACGACGCCTACCGGGGCCAGGCGCAGAGCCTGCCGCGGCAGCCAGACAATGTGAGCGACCGCGCCGGATGGCTGCACGCCGTGTGGCGCACGCGGCGCACCGCCAGAGCCAGCGGCGTCATCGACGATGCTGTCGCACGAGATCTCTATGATTTTGTTCGCACGGAGCTTGTGCCAGCCGTTACTGACGATCCTGACCCGAACCTCATCCTCGACCTTCACGAGGTGAACGGCCTGGCCCGCTTGTATGCTGTCCCCGCTCCCACCCTCGATCCCGCCGCCTGGTGGCGCGACCACCCGCAGCGGCCTGAAGACGCGCTGCGAATGTGGTTGCGGGCGCGCGTCCTGCGCCTGGGCGACAAACCGTGGCCCGACGAGCTGCCCGCGCGCCTGGGCCTGCGCCGCGCGGCGACCATGGCCTTGGAGGAGGCGGAGTTTCTGGCCCTGCGCCTGCCGGGCCACGCGCGCGACCTGTTCCAACAGGCCCGCGTCTGGTTCCGGGCTGCCGAAGACCCTGTGGGCGTCGTTCTGGCGGGCACGGGCAGCGCGCTGACCCTGGTGTCCCAGCAAGATCAGGCGCTGCTGCAGGAGGCGCTGGACTACGTGCGGGAAGGGTACGAGCAGCTCCCCACCCTGCCGCCTCCAGAACTCCCCCTGCCGTCCTGGCAAGCGCTGGAAGAGGCTGCCGTGGACGAGAAAGCCTTGTTACCGCAGGTGCAAGCGCCGGTTCCCTGGCAACCGTGGCTGGCGCGCCTGCTCGTCTGCCTGCGCGCCGCCGCCGGCCGGCCGCCCTACACCACGGCCCAGCTCGCGCTCTGGCTCGGCGACCCCCCTGCCCCCATCGCGCCCGACCTGGCGCACGCCGGCCCCTCCGCCCCCCAACCCCGCAGCCGCATCAGGCGCCTCCCCCGCTGGCTCATTGCCCTGGCCCTCGTGCTCCTGCTGCTCGTGCTTGCCGTCTTCTTCTTCAGCGGCCACACCGTGGCCATACCGCCTGAAGGCGAGCTTCCTGACGACGACTTTACGCTCTGGCTCGCCCTGCTCCTTTTTATCCCCATCGCTCTTTATCTCCTCTACCGCTCATACCGTCTCGACCGCGACCTGTCACAGACGCTCGTTCTGGATGTCACCGCCGGCGGCGACGCCCCCACAGCCGCCGCCGTGGACCCCACCCCCGTGCGCCTGGCCCTCTCCCTCACGCCACCCACCACGGGCTTGCGCCGCGCCCGCCCGCAGCCGCCCCTCGAAACCGGCGTCACAACCCCCGGCCCCGCCCCCTATGCCGAACTCGCCGGTCTCCTGACCGAGGAAATGGTCCGCGCGCTGCGCGACCCTCGCCGCCGCCTCTCGCTCCTGGGCCGCACGCTCCGTCGCAGCCACATTCCCATCCGCGCCCAACCGCCCCTCCACGCCCCCGCCTGGGAAGCCGCCCTCGCCGCCGCCTCACACCCCGCGAAGGACCCGCCGCCACCGCACAAAACGCCCTTTCACTTCCTCCGTGAACTGGGAGACAGGCCCGACGCCGCCTCGCCGCAACTGCCTCCCGTCGACCGCGCGCACATCGTGCGCCTGGCCCCCGACGCCTCCGCGCAATCGCTCCTCGAACAGGGCTGGCAGCCCCTCCTGGGACACCGCCTCGTGGCCCTCGATTGGATCAACACGCAGGCCTTCGCTCCCGGCCGCCAGACCACCCTGAACGACGACGTCCGCATCCTGCACCTGCTGGGTCACGTGCGCGAAGGCTCCGCCGGCCTCTATCTCGATCCCGCCCCCGACCAGCAGTTCCAGCTCAAAGAGAGCCCGGCCCAACAAAGTGCAATGCAACAAAGCGCCCAACTGCCCTCCGAGACCATCGACGCCCGCCTCCTCAGGCTGCACTACCCCGCCCTCGCCCTCTGCATCCTCCAGGCTCCCGCCGAATACACCCTGCCCGGCCCGCGCACCGACACCGACCGCATGCAGGCCATGCTCGCCCGCGCCTTCGCCGCCGAGCTCCGCCAGGCAGGCGCCGCCGTGCTCGTCATCCCTCCCTTGCCCCACGAGCTAGGCGCGGCGGTCATCGCCGACGTCGCCCGCACCCTGCGCCACTCGCTCCTACCCCTCCTGCTCGCCCGCTCGCTCCGGCCTCTACCCCGCGCCGTGCACCGCGCCCGCCGCCGCATCTACGACCATTACCAGGCCCAGCATGACGATCCCCAACGCGGCTGGGAGCTGGCCTATGACCTCTGCCTCTTCGCCGGCCCGCGCTGGAACCTGGGCCTGCCCTGGCTCCAGCGATTAGCTTCCGCCCTGCCCTCATCTCTGAAACCCACCCCATAAGGAGTAACGACCCATGAACCCCTTCGAAAAATTCAAAGAGCTCATCCGCAAAGACGCCGACAAGCGCCTGCTCGTACACATCCCGCCCCAGCGCGCCGGCCGCGACGACGATTACGTGCCCCTCGAAGCCGGCCGCCACTACCTGCGCATCTGGCTCTCCGAAATGTTCCTCAAGCACGAACGCGTCGCCGCTACCAACTGGTACCCCGCCGTCCACTCCCAGGTGCAGCTACAGTTCGGCTCGCAACAGGTAGCCATCCCCACCGTGGCCGACGCCAGCCGCGTGGGCCTCAACCAAAACAGCCGCGGCGACGTCATCGCCCGCAACTTCCTGCTCACCCCCCTCCTGCCCTTCAACGGCGGCGTCGTCCAGGTCGAAGCCGGCCTCCTGGGCATCCAGGGCGAAAACTTCCTGGCCAGCTTCGTCCAGGTCCTGGGCGAATTCTCCGCCCTCCTCGCCGTGCCCCAGCTCTCCGCCGCCCTCAACGTCGCTGCGCCCCTGGCCAACGGCGTCCAGCGCCTCTTCGACCAGGGCTCCCTGCACCTCGGCCTGCACAGCGCCTTCTCCGCCGGCGAACAGGGCGGCTACTACACCGCCATCCGCGCCACCGAGCACGACGTAGACGTCAGCCAACTGCACGTCGTGGACGGCGCCCTGCGCTATGGCGCCGACGCCGCCAGCAGCGAGCCCTTCACCGGCTACGACTATATGCTCCTGCGCCTGGAAGTGACCGAAGAGCGCGACGACTGGCGCCAGCTGGACAAAATCGAAGAGCCTTACCGCCAGGCGTTGGAAGCGCTGAGCCAGTTCGAAGAACAAAAAGCCCAGATGCTGCTCGTCTACGCCATCGTCAACGCCCTGCGCGCGCCGGAGCTGACCACCGCCGACCGCCGCCGTGTGACCACCGAACTCAGAAAGATGTTCGATCAGGATCGCGAAGATATCGGCCTGGGCCGTCTGGTGGAAGTAGAGGAAAGTCCCCTGGAACGCGCCGCGCGCAACGCCATGCCCGCCGGTGATGCCCTGAAGCTCGGCGAACCAACCGTGGAGGAGATTCTGGCCTGACAGGCGCGGATCGTTGCGTCGCGCTTTGTGTCCTACGCCACTCGCCCGCCGCGCCCATGGCAGCGTTTGAACTTCTTGCCGCTGCCGCAGGGGCAGGGATCATTACGCCCGGCGCTGGCGAAGCGTTGCTTTAATTTCTGGCTATCTTTCTCTTTCATATAAGCCATGACGTCAGCGGGAGAGCGCTGCGAGCGCAGGGCGGAGGCCATGAACTGCATCGGCTCGCCGATGTGTGTGAAGAAGGCCTTGTAGCCGGGGCAGAGATAATTGAGACCCGGCTGGTCCGATGGAGTGGTGGTGAAACGATTTTTGGGGCAGCCACCATTGCACACAAAGCGCACGTCGCACTGGCGACAGTAGTCGGGCAGCGTGTCGCGCTTGTCGGCGCCGAATTTCCGCTGTTTGTCGGAGGCCACCAGCTCGATCATCAGATCGTCCTGGATATTACCCAGCTTATAGTTGGGTTCTACAAAGTGATCGCAGGCATATAGATCGCCATTGTGTTCCAGAGCCAGGGCGTTGCCGCACGTTTCGTCAAAGATGCACAGGCCGGCGGGCAGGCCCAGCCAGGCGTTGAGAGCCACGTCGAACAGTTGCACGAAGACACGGCCCACATCGTTGCGCACCCATTCGTCGAAAACGGCAATGAGAAAATCACCGTACTGGCGAGCACCAACAGAGCGCTCGGTGACGGTGTTGCCTTCTTGAAAACCGGTTTCGTTCTGGCGCTCGACGATGGGAATAAACTGCATGAAACGCGCGCGTACGTCGTCGCGCAAGAAACGATACACTTCCAGGGGGTGATCGGCATTGGCCGCGTGCACGGTTGTCAGGATGTTGTACTCGGCGCCATGCTGCTTGAGCAGCTCGATCCCGTCCATGACGCGTTGGAACGTAGGTCGGTTTCCTTTGTCCACACGGTAGGCGTCGTGCAGGGCCTGGGGACCATCAAGGCTGACGCCGATGAGGAAACCGTGATTTGCGAAAAACCGGCACCACTCGTCGTCCAGAGTGACGGCGTTGGTTTGCAGAGTATTGTGAATCCCCATACCCGGACGCCTGTACTTCTGTTGCAGATCGACGGCGCGCTGAAAGAAGTCGAGCCCCATGAGCGTGGGCTCGCCCCCCTGCCAGGCAAAGGTCACTTCGGACGTCTGCTGGGCCTCGATATATTGCCGGACGTAATTCTCCAATATCTCATCGCTCATGCGGAACTGGCTGCCCGCATAGAGGCCTTCTTTGATGAGATAGTAGCAATATTTACAGTCCAGGTTGCAGATCGCGCCGCGCGGCTTGGTCATGACGTGGAACGCGGGCGGCGCGTCGGGGCGGGCTGTGGTCATTCCAGTTCCTCACTGTCTCGCTGTTCGCTACGCCAAACAGTTTACCGCGAGCCAGCCCAATCATCCAACGCCCACCATCCATCGCATGCAAGATGCTTTTGCCGCCGATGCACGCGGATGCATAAAGATTGCCTTGCTCTTAAAGGAAGAGAGGCCACATGCCACACTACCGCGCCACTTCATGCCCCGGCGAGCCGGGCCCCATCGCCTCTCCGGTAAACAGCTCCTCAAATTCATCAGGCAGCGTCTGGCGAATCTTCTCCATTTGCCCCGCCGTCACCGCCGACCGCAGCACCGACAATACCGCGCGCGACCAATCCACCGCCTCTGGCCGGCTCACCCCGGCGCGGGCGGCAACGCGATTATAGAACTCTTCCAGGTGATATCGCGACGTCTCCTCATAAGTCAGGGCATAGGTTTTCAACTGCTGCGGAAGCTGCGCCGCGAGCGCGCGCCGCTCGTCACGCCCAAGCCGCTCGCCCAACGTGGCCAATGTCGCCTCGACAACCTGTAGCGCGTCACCTCCCAGGCTTAAATTGACCTCTTCTTGTACCCTCCGCACAAATTCGTCTGTCTGCATCCTTGTATCCCTCCAGGGAATATCCTTAACTGGAGTAATCCGAAACTTGCGTGGCACCCGCCGTGCGCAGCGCGTTGGCTGCCGCCGCAGCCTGCCCATCCTCCACACGAATCCAGAAGAGCAGCCCGCCTTCGTTGACGCCGGTCTGATAAGCGCCGGCAACGTCCTCCGGCACGCTAAACTCTTGCAGCGCCGCCGCCAGCGCCTGGTCCGGCGCCATCAGTGAAGAGGCGCGCTTGGCCAGGATGGTCGCCAGGTCGCCGGCAGCCAGTACGTCGCCAATATCCGGAACGTGCACCGCTTGCTGTCCCCCTAGCAGATGCGCCAGACCGCGAACCGTCTGCTCTCCCACCTCGGCGGTCTTCTTCACATCGACCGCCTGTAGATTGACGTCCAGATTCTCCTTGGCCACATCTTCGCGAACAATCACATTCATCTGCTCTTCGTCCAGCGCCTCCTCAAGAAGCGCCTCGATCCCTTCCTTCGCACCGCCAAACGTATCAAACAGGCCAAATATCGTCTTCATAATCACTATCACTCTCCATAAGCCGATTTGCTCATAATCCAATAGAGGAAACCGAAGCGTCACTCTCTCGCCCCGCGCTCGAACGCCCTTGCTTCCTTCTTCCTAAAGTGTATGCTCGGCTGCGCACCGGCACATATGTCAGGATACACGCAGCGGTCATAGCTTCAGATACATTTGGCTTGTCATAAGTTACGGAAGCCGCAGAATCTTGTGCTATACTCTTTATAGGGTCGTTCTTCAAAGCTCAATTGGTCAAAAAGGGAGAATTGCTGTGTCTGAGATCAACGTCATGATAGTAGATGATCATCCGATGTTTCGGCAGGGCCTGCGCGATCTAGTAGAAACTGATCCCAACCTACAGATTGTGGGGGAAGCAGCAGACGGTGAAAGCGCACTGGAGATGGCCGGCC
>DATHSI010000035.1:0-34893 GCA_035464315.1 Candidatus Sulfomarinibacteraceae bacterium | reverse complement strand
CATCGGTGCCCACACCCACGTTGAGCCCCATCTCCAACATCATGCCCACGCGGGCCAGGCCGCTGGCCAGTTTCAGGTTGCTGCTGGGGCAGTGGGCCACACCCGCGCCCGCCTTCTTCAGATCATAGATTTCGCCGCGGTCCAGGTGCACGCAGTGGGCCGCCAGCAGCTTCGTTTCCAACAGGCCGTGCTTCTCGTTCCAGGGCACGACGGGCATGTTGTTTTGTTCTTTGCTGTCCTGTACTTCCAGCGCCGTCTCGGCGATGTGCGTGTGCAGGGGCACGTCATAGCTGCGCGCGAGATCGGCGCAGGCGCGCAGCAGTTCGGGCGTCGCCGTGTACCAGGCGTGCGGCGCGACCGCGGGCACAATCAGCGGATGGCCCTTCCACTGCTCGATGAAGCGGCGGCACAGGATCAGCCCCTCTTCGAAGTTCTCCGCATCCGGCGCGGGGAAAACGAGCACCGTCTGGCCCAGCAGCGCGCGCATGCCGATCTCCGCCGTGGTCTCCGCGATGTGGCTCTCGAAATAGTACATGTCGGCAAAAGAGGTAACGCCGGAAAGGATCATTTCCGCACAGGCCAGGCGCGTGCCCAGTTGTACGAATTCAGGCGTCACAAATTCCCGTTCCACGGGCATCAGATAGCCCAGCCACACATCCAGCCGCAGGTCGTCGTTGAGCCCGCGCAGCAGGGACATGGGCACGTGCGTGTGAGCATTGACCAGGCCGGGCATAATTACCCGCTCGCTACAATCCACGGTCTCCGCGGCCTCATAGCCGGCTACGATTTCCTCCAGGGGACCGACGTCCACAATGGAATCATCGCGCACGGCGACCGCGCCCTGGGGAAACAGATCGTAGCGCTCGTTCATGGTGACAACTGTTCCGCCCTGTAGTATGAGATCAACCTTTTCGGCCACGAGATCCTCCTGCACCTGCTGTCAAAATCGTTCTTCTCCGTCGCTCGCCATTTGCCGCCGCGCAGAGGGCAATAGTCGCGCCATTTCGCCGGGCGCGCCGTCCAGAGTAGGATGCGATTATACCGGTTTATGGTAAAGTTTCTAACTATAGGCATCGAGCCGCCCCCGGACCGGCAAGAGGAGGCGGTCAGACATTATTCGCGGAGTCGATATGAGCACACGGATGGTAGACATCATTGAACGCAAGCGGGACGGCTTCCCGCTGACCGAGGAACAGATCGCGTGGTTTGTGCGCGGCGTGACCACCGGGGAAATCCCCGACTACCAGACGGCGGCTCTGCTCATGGCCATCTATTTCCAGGGCATGGACCGCCGCGAGACGGTGCAGCTGACACTGGCCATGGCTCGCTCCGGCGATCAGTTGGATCTGCACGACGTGGCCCCCTTCGTCGTGGACAAACACTCATCCGGCGGCGTAGGGGACAAGACGACGCTGGTCGTGCAGCCTCTGGTCGCCGCCTGTGGCGCGCCCGTGGGCAAAATGAGCGGGCGCGGCCTGGGGCCCAGCGGGGGCACGCTGGACAAGATGGAATCGATCAGCGGCTGGTCGGCGGAGCGCACGCTGGCCCAGTTCAAGCAACAGCTACGACAAATCGGCCTGGTGCTGGCGGGGCAGACGGCGGACCTGGCCCCCGCCGACGGCAAGCTGTACGCCCTGCGCGACGTAACGGGCACCGTGAGCAGCACACCGCTCATCGCCGCTTCCATCATGTCCAAGAAATTGGCCGGCGGCGCGGACGCCATCGTGCTGGACGTGAAGGCCGGCAGCGGCGCCTTCATGCCCGACGAAGCCAGCGCGCGAGAACTGGCGCAGATTATGGTGGCCATTGGCGCGGACGCCGGTCGCGAAATGACCGCGCTTATCTCCGACATGAACCAGCCATTGGGCCACGCCGTGGGCAACGCGCTGGAGGTCAAAGAAGCGCTGGCCACGCTGCGCGGCGGGGGTCCCGACGACTTCTGGACCCACTGCCGCGAAATCGCGGGGCACATGCTGCTTCTGGCGGGCCGCGCTTCCTCTCTGGCTCAGGCCAGAGAAATGGCCGGCGAGGCGCGCGACAGCGGAGAGGCGTTCGAGCGCTTCCGCCGGATGGTGGCGGCGCAGGGTGGAGACGTGGCGCAGGTGGACAACGTGCAAAAACTGCCCACCGCCCCCGTAATCGGCGAGGTGACGACGCCGGATGACGGGGTCATTGCCGCCATGAACACCGGCGCGCTGGGCTGGGCTGCGGTGCACCTGGGCGCGGGCCGGCAGAGAAAGGGCCAGCCGGTGGACCACGCCGTGGGCTTCGTCATGCCCGTCAAGGTCGGCGACCGCGTGCAAAAGGGGCAGCCGCTGGCGACGATACACGCCCGGGGCCCGGACGCTCTGCAGCAGGCGCGGCAGGAAATCCTGGCGGCGCTGGAGTGGTCGGAGGAACCAGCCCCTCCTCTACCCCATTTCTACGGAACGATCAGCGCAGAGGGCGAGCGCAGGACATGATCAGGCTGGGCATCGACATTGGCGGATCAAGCATCAAGGGCGCGCTGGTGGACACCACGCGCGGCGTGTTTGCCAGCGAGCGCGTGGCCATCAAAACGCCGGCCTCGCTGGAACCGGACGACGTGGTGCAAACCGTGTGCGACGTGGTGCAGCGCTTTCCCACCTATGAGGGACCGGTGGGCCTGGGCTTCCCCGCCGTGGTGCTGGACGGCGCGCCACAAAGCCCCTTCACGGCCCACGGCGCGCCGGGCTGGATCGGCTATCCGCTGACCCGCGTGCTCGGTGAATGGCTGGGCCGCCCGGCGACCATGGTCAACGACGCCGACGCCGCAGGGGTGGCCGAAATGCGCTTTGGCAACGGGCGCGGCGAAAAGGGCGTGGTGCTGGTGCTGACGTTGGGCACGGGCATCGGCAGCGGCCTGTTCATCGACGGGCAGCTTGTGCCCAACACGGAGCTCGGCCTGCTCTACCTGCGCGGTCAGGAGCAGGTGGCGGAAAAGGTTGCCGCGGCCCGCATTCGCGATGAGCAAGGGCTGTCGTGGGAAGCGTACGCTGCGCGCCTCGACGAATATCTGACGCACGTCTACGACCTCTTCTCCCCGCGCCTGATCATCCTCGGCGGCGGCATCAGCAAAGACCACCAACAATTTGTGCCCCGCCTGACCGTCAAGACCCGCGTGGCGCCCGCCGCGCTGCGCAACCGCGCGGGCATCATCGGCGCAGCCACAATGGCCTTGGCGTCAGAGCTGGCGTAATCGCGGATCCTATTCCGCGCTCATCTCCGGTCGCGCCCGGCCATTGCGCGGTATGGATACGTCGGCTACAACGTCTTCATCTGCGCGCGCTGCCAGGAGAACTGGATGGCCCCCTTATACTCCTCCCAGGGCTCGTCGTGTTCTTGCTCCCACACGCGCCGCGCTTCAGGCTCCATCTCGGACCAGTTGCGGTTCACGAAACGGTCCTCGGTAGCCAGGAAGTAGCCGAAGCGGTAAGCGGGCGTGTAGTTGGTGTACGGTTCCTGCGTGCCGGCGAAGTTGCTTTCGTAATGGGCGCGGAAGGCCCTATCGTAGGTATCAAAGTCCAGATCATCGTACTCTCCGGCATCATATCCATGCCAGCCTTCCTCGCGCCACGCTTCGACTCGCTCCTCCAGGTCCACCAGTCCCTCGCGCTCCATGCGCTCGACGATGAGATCCACGCGATCCTCGGGCGCGCGCACGGCAACGAGCACGCCGCCGCGGCGCACACCTTCCAGGTAGAATTCCGCTTCTTCCTCGGAGACGCCCCAATCTACCAGGGCGCCGATGACGCCGCCGCTGGCTGCGCCAATGCCTGCGCCGACGAGACCAGCGACCAGAGGCCCGGCGGCAATTACGGGCCCCAATCCGGGGATGGCAAAGGCGCCCAGTCCGAGCAGCGCGCCAGCAGTGCCGCCCAGCACGCCGCCGGCGACAGCGCCGCCCGTGGCCACCTCACCGGTGTCTTTCGCCGCACCCTGGGCTAACTGACCCGCCTGCCGCTCCTCAGGATCGCCCGCAACGATGTTGATGTGACGCGGGTCTATCCCCGCGTCGCTGAGCGCCTGCACAGCGCCGTTGGCGTGCTGAATATCTTCGTAAAGACCAATCACCGTCTTCATCCGCAGCCTCCATTCGCCCCCCGTGATTCACTGTTGGTTAACAGGTGGACTGTATCAGGAGGCAACAGCGCCTCCCATAGATCGCGATACAGGTTGCGGGTACAAAACGGGATATATTGCGTAAGGGCCGCCGGCAAGCGCAACCGTGCGCTTATGCCGACCGTTCGGCCCAGGTCCTCCGGCTCTCGCCTCAGGATAACACATCATGAGCGGTATGAGAGTGGCGCGGCGAAGGGCGTCATGCTATGGAAGGGGACGCTAATTGCGGTTCCCATTCTCGCTCAACTCGTCGATCAACTGGCTCACGTGCTCCAGCATCTTCTGCCCGCGCACGCTGCCGTAGAGCAGCCGGGCGGCGACTTCGTGGTCGATGTTATCGTACGACCCCACGCGGCGGCCGATTTTTTGCAGCAGCCCACGGTCGCAGCGGTGCAGCAGTTGCGCAGGGCTCTTCACTTCGTCGGCGAGCGTCATCTTGCGGTCCCAAAGGCGCACGTCGGAGGGATATTTGCTGTCATCCTGGTCGAAGACGAAGCAGTAGGTGCGGAACAACTGGTGGATCGTCTCGTGCACGTACTGCCACTTGACCTCGGGCGCCGTCTCCTCAAAGAAGGCGTGCAGCTCCTCTTTCAGCTCGGTCAGTGATCTGTCAGGGTTGTTCTTGTAGATGTTATAGAACTTGAGGATGATGCGCGGGCGGTGCTCGGTGGGCGTCATGCGGATTTTCTGCTGCGCCAGAAACTTGAGGTAGCGGTCGAGCAACGCTTCCGGCGCTTCGGCCGCGGCGGCGGCGTCGCTGTCGCTCTCCGGAATGATCTGTACTTCCAGATGGCCCCCTTCTTCGGCCGTGCGCAGCCGCACCAGGTCGTTCTGTGCCGCCAGAAAAGCCTTGAAGCTGTCGTAATTATAGTTGTGCTCGTTGAAGGCAGGGTTCAGGCGCAACATGGCGTCTTTGACCTGCCCGCCGTTGACCCACTCCTCGTCGCGCGTTTGCAGCGCGCGCCGCAACAGCTGGCGCGCTTCGCTGACGTCGAAGCTGGTGGCGCCTTCGCCCTTGCGGTCGTCGTCGCCCCCTTCTCCGGCCATGTCGGCAATCACGTCATAGTATATGAACTGGTCACAGGCGTTGATCAGATACTCGGCGCTGGCGCCGCTGACGCCCAGCCCGACCACGATTTTTCCGTAGCCGCGCAGGCGATGCACCAGCTCCGTAAAATCACCGTCGCCGGAAACGAGGAGCACGTGGCTAATATTGGCGTGCTCGCCCATAAGCATTTCCAGCGCGTCAATGACGATGCGGATATCGGCTGCGTTTTTGCCCCGCTTGGAAGGAATATGTACCAGCTCGATGCCCAGACCTAATAGCTCCCGCTGCCCGCTGCTGAATATGGACCAATCGCCGTAAGCGCGGCGTATCACGACTCGCCCCAGATCGACGGCTGTTTCTAAGACCGTCGACCAATCTACCTGAACGTCGCTGCCCATTTTCTCGCGGCAGCTCAGTTCGATGTTTTCGTAATCTATAAATATTGCTACCTGACTGTCATCTCCAATCATTCACGTTGTTCTCCCGGGTGAATATACAATTACTGTCCATCCCTCTACTTTAACGCAAAATTGCTAATTCCGCTCTCCCTATCGCACACCGGCGCAATGCGCAGATGCGCGGAATGGAATCCGCGACTACACCAGTCACCTCGCATTCAGTCTCGTAGCCGAGGCTTCCCTACCTCGCCGCCCGGCCCGTCACAGAACGGTAGACAGGGCATCTTCCTCTGTTACAATAATGCAGCTAAAAAACGAGCCACCCGGTGTGGTAATGAGGAGTAGGAATCAATGAAAGAGTTGTCCCATTTGCTTGCCAACATTCCACCGTCCGTGACGCTGGCGGTGAACGATAAGGCCAAGGCATTACAGGCGGCGGGGGAAGACGTCATTGCACTGGCAGGGGGCGATCCAGACTTTGACACGCCGGCCCACGTGGTAGAGGCAGCGGTCGAGGCTATCCACAATGGGCGCACCCACTACCCCGCGCCCACCAAGGGCCTGCCCGTGGCCCTGGAAGCGATCGCCGACAAGATGGCCCGCGAAAACGGCGTGGAGGTTGATCCCAAAACCGACGTCGTGATCACCCCCGGCAGCAAATGGGCGCTGTTTCTGGCGCTGTCCGCCGTCGTCAATCCGGGCGACGAGGTGCTGTACCTGGAACCGGTGTGGGTTTCCTACCCGCCCATGATCCGCATTGCGGGCGGAGAGCCGGTGGCGGTCACCTTACCGGCGGAGACTGACTTCACCGTGACCGAAGCGCTGCTACGCGAGCAGATCACGCCCAAGACCAAGGCCCTGATGGTCAACTCGCCCTGCAACCCTTCCGGGCGCGTGCTATCGCAAGAGGAGATCGACGCCATCGTGCGCGTGGCGACCGAAGAAGATCTATACGTGATCACCGACGAAGTGTACGAGAAGTTGGTCTTTGACGATCACGTGCACATTTCGCTCGCCGCGCAGCCGGGCATGGCCCAACGTACGCTGACCACCAACGGCCTCTCCAAAGGGTACGCCATGACCGGCTGGCGCCTGGGCTGGATTGCCGGCCCCACGCCGATCATGAAGCTGGCGACAAAGATGCACAGCCAGACCATTACTTCTGCAGCTACATTCACCATGCTGGCTGCGGTGGCGGCGCTGAACGGCCCGCAGGACATTGTGGAGGAAATGTGCCTCTCCTACCGGCAGCGACGCGATTTCATGGTGCAGGCGCTCAACGAGATCCCGGGCGTCGAATGCCGCCTGCCCGACGGCGCCTTCTACCTCATGCCACACTTCATAAACAGCGAGCGCAACAGCGTGGAACTGGCGGAAGCGTTGCTGGAGGAAGCGGGCATCGCCGGCACCCCCGGCGCAGCCTTCGGCCAGAGCACAGAGGGGCACGTTCGATTCTCGATTGCCACGGCGATGGAGGATCTGGAACGAGCGGTGGAGCGCCTGGAACGGGTGGCGCCGAGGTTGTAGAGATTGGAGATTGGTTGGTTGGAGATTGGTTGATTGGAGATTGACTGCTATCAATCGCCGCTCTCCAATCTCCAATCTCTAGTCCCCAATCTCAATGCTGTAAAATCTGCGACAGGAACAACTTCGTGCGGTCGTGGATGGGGTTGTGGAAGAAGTCTTTGGGGGTATTTTCTTCTACGATTTCGCCGAAGTCCATGAAAATGATGCGGTCGGCCACGCTGCGGGCGAAGCCCATTTCATGCGTGACGACGAGCATGGTGTAGCCGGCTTCGGCCAGATCGCGCATTACGTCCAGCACTTCTTTGATCATCTCGGGGTCCAGGGCCGACGTGGGCTCGTCGAAGAGCAGCACCTTGGGCTCCATGGCCAGGGCGCGGGCGATGGCCACGCGCTGTTGCTGCCCGCCGGAGAGCTGCGCCGGATATTTGTCAGCTTGCTCCGGGATGCCCACGCGCTCCAACCACCTCATGGCCACCTCGGTGGCCTTCTTCTTAGTCCACTTGCGCACCTTCATCGGCGCCAGGGTCACATTCTGTAGCGCGGTCAGGTGTGGGAACAGGTTGAACTGCTGGAACACCATGCCCACCTCGCGGCGGATCTCGGCCACGTTGCGCGTGTTACGGTTCAGAGGAATGCCATCAATCACGATTTCCCCGGCCTGGTGCTCCTCCAGCCGGTTCAGCGTGCGGATAAAGGTCGATTTGCCGGAACCGGAGGGGCCGATGATCACGATGACCTCGCCGGGGTGTACCGTGAGGCTCAGCCCGCGCAGGGCGTGAAAATCACCGTACCATTTATGGACGTCGCGGCAGAGAATAATCGGTTCGTGGTTTTCGCTCATGGTGGCGCTATTTGTATCAGGTTCAGGAGGCGCAGGCAAGGCGCCGCATTGACTCCATCAGCTGATCACGGTACAACCCTTAGAGTAAACCGCTATGAAAACTATGCCGCAAAGTGTTGCCGTGGTAGGCGCCGGAATGGCCGGACTGGCTGCCGCAAACGAACTCGCCAAAGAAGGGTTGCAGGTCACCGTTTTCGAGCGTCAGCCCTATGTTGGCGGACGGATAAAGACAGATTTACACAATGGGCAGACCATCGAAGGCGGCGCCCAATGCTACTTCGAGTTTTATCGACTGACTCGCAACTTGATCCATGAACTGGATCTGGCCGAGTATGAAACTTACCTGTCGGGTCGTCCCGGCATATTCCGCAACCAGAAAATCTCCAACATTTCTTTAGGTCCGGGCCTTCTTTTTGGCAACCATATTGACTTTAGGAGCAAATTGCTCTTCGGCAAGCTTCTTGGACCCTTGCTAAGACATTGGTCTCAATTAGATCACGAAGAACTCTATGCGGCCCACCCTCTTGATACAAAATCTGTGGCGGAATACGCCAATCAGGAGCTGAGTCAGGAAATTCTGGACTACCTGTTTCAACCGATTCTTTCTGGAATATTTTACTGGCGACCAAAGGAGATTTCTCAGTCAGCGTTGTTTGTCCTGTTTCGACAACTGTTATTTGGCCTCAGGCCCATGACGCTGAAATGTGGCCTGAGCGCCCTCCCCCGCGCCATTGCACAGAGACTTGATGTCCGCGTCAATAACACGGTGACCCAGATAAGCAGGGCGGAGAGCGGCGGATACCATGTTGCCGTACACGACGGCTCTCAAATAACCAACCATCAAGTTGACGCCGTGGTCTGCGCCACAACTGCCACAACCGTTCCTCGATTGATCCCGTTTCTGAATTCAACTCAGAAGAAGTTTTTCCAACGCATTAAATATTCGTCAACTGTCAATGTGGCCGTCGAAGTAAAAAATGCACGAATACCGATAACGCACAGCCTCTACATTCCCTCGGCTGAACGTTCTGTCCAAAATTTGGGCGCGGTGACCCGCCAGTCCAGTCGTGTACTTTCGCTCTTTTCTTCCGCTGAATCAGGCGTTGATCTGGTCGGCGAACGTGACAGCGTTGTCTCCACCGGGCTCGTCCAGGATCTTAAACGTGTTCTGTCGCCGCCTGATCCGGGCGCCTTTCGTCCACTACCCCACTTTCTATATCGTTGGCGTGAGGCGTTGCCTATTCATGACGTTGGCCACTTTAGGCGACTCAACGACTTCCAAAGCGGCAAACTAGAGTCGGGTAATCTGGTGTTTTGTGGCGACTATCTGGGAGGGGCGTTCATCGAAGGCGCTGTGAATAGCGGAATGAAAGCAGCCAATCGTTTGATCTCCCGCAAATGTTGAAGCAAGCGTATCACACACTGGTCGTCAAATTTGCCTCCACCCGCATCGGGAGTTGGATGGTGTTGCATGTGTTCAATCCGATTGATAGACGGTTGATGCGCTGGACCAATGGCGCGATTAACTCCGGTATCGGTACGAATTTCAACACAGCGCTGCTCCGCTGTAAAGGAGCCAGGAGCGGCGAGCTTCGCGAAGTGCCGTTGCTTGCCACCCCGCTCGGTGATCGCTTTGTGCTGATCGCATCGGCAACCGGTCAGAAGAAGAACCCCGATTGGTACTATAATCTGAAGGCAAACCCCGACTGTTCCCTTCTCGTTCCTCCTCATGGCGAGGTTGAATGTGTTGCTCATGAGGCGGAGGGGGAAGAGCGGCGGCAGGCATGGGCCGCGGCGAATGCGATCTACGCGGGCTTTGCCGCCTACCAGGAAAGAACCAGACGCCGGGTACCGGTCATGATCCTCACCCCTCGCTTCCCCCAGTAAACCGGCTGGAGCGCCACGACTGTCTCCAGAAAAGGAGCGCCGGGCCATAGAACAGGTTGCCGCTATGGCCCGGCGCTTCTCCTTTACGTTTCTACTCTACGATGGGTAAAAAGTTTTGCCACCACGTGACGCTAATAGCATCACCGGCCAACAGCACCGAGGATTGGGGAATCTGGGCATCGGTGCGCACGGCGTCACCCTGAGTGGAAATTTGATACGATTTACCCGGCCGGCCAAATCGCACCGTTTCGCCGCCGAATGTGAAAGGCTCGGCCGACAAAACGGAGAGCTTGCCGTTGCCCACTGCAAGGCCGCGATCCGGGCCTGTCACGGTCAGAATGTCCTGCAGGCGGATGGTGGCGGTCATGACGGGTGTGCCCTGGGCAAAGGATTGGGGATCGTCGAATGACGCCGATGGCGACTCCTGATAATAGTAGACGATTTCACCCACCGAATCGAGGGCAAAGATAGCGCGGTCAGTGTCGGTCATCACGGCGCGGGAGGTCAGTTCTGCGCTGGCATAGTAGGTGAAATGAGCCGTCGTTTCAGATGTGAACAAAGGATTGGAATCGGAAAACAGCTCAGCGGGAGCGACGCCTTCGATATCATAGATATAACCATAAGCGGCGAAATCGAAGCCGTCTTGATCGATGCGGCCCGCGAATTGATAGCTGTCCGAACTGATTTCAGTGACTGATCCTTCCTGCGAGTGAAGCTCTTGTCCGGCGCCTATCAGAAGCAGGAGCGGCAGAGCGAGCGCCGCAATTCCTACCCAGAGCAGCCTGCGGTAACGAGTGATGCCAAAAGGAACGTTAAACATAGTTCTCTCCTTTGAGAAGTTGTCCATCATTGAACGTCAAGCTCCACACCCGAAAAGTCGCGCGTGTCAGGGGTGCGTTTCCCAAATTGTCCGGGACCCATCCCCCCTTGTGATGACCTGGAGCTCCAGACTCCGGTCTTTACAAACATGAGATGATGCGCTTTGCTTTGCCAGTCGTATTCCTCTCTAGTTTCGGCGTCCGCTCCACCGCAATCGCCGGGACAACGGCGTTCAGCTGCTCAAGCGCGTCGCTTACCGCGCCGACGAGCGACGGCTCGTGAACCTGATCGCCGGCGCCGTTCAGGCGCAGAACCAACGACGATCTGCTGTCCTGCACAACCTGCCAACCGGCGGCGGGAGTCGCATCCAGAATCCGGTAAAATACCATGGGGTGAACGGCAACGGTTCCTCCCTGACGAGCGGGAAAAGAAAGCACGTCCTCCCGGCGTCCCTGAATTCCATCGATGAGCAACAACTCGCACCCACATGAACATGGCTCTGTCGCCAGGCGTACTTTGTCGCTTAGTTCATAGCGAATCAGCGGTTGTGTATAGTTAAAGAGCACCGTCAGCAGGACTTTGTCGCCGTATTCACCGGGCGGCGCCGGGTTATTGTGCTCGTCGACCACTTCAAGAATAAAAAGATCTTCAAACAGATGTAAGCCACGAGTATGCCGGTCGGGGTCGTTAGAGCCGTGAGGATAGGACGTGCACTCCGCCGCAAATATGCCGCCCTCGGTCGCGCCATATTGATTGTACACAACGTCCCCCCAGACGGCCTGGATCCTTTGCCGTAGCGCGGGCGACAGGACCTCTGCAGTGCTGACAATGCGCTGCGGCGCGATCTGCAAGCGACCGGAGCGCTGCTCGCCTGCCAAAATGCCCGCCATCGAGGCGTAGGTGACCAGCACCCGAGGCTGCCAGTCGTTCAGCTGCTGCACGATAGAGTCGAGCGGGGTACCTACGTCTATACGCAGTATCGGTATCCATGAACTGCGCACGCTGGCGCCGACGCGCGCCGAAATATGCCAGGGGGTAGAAGAACCGACGATGGCTATCTTTGGCCGTTGGATCGTCCCTTGTAACGACCCAACGTGGCGCTCAAAGCGCGAGAAGGACGCCAGCACTTTGATCCACTCCGCATGGTTGAACAAGATGTAGCTGGGCTCTCCCGTCGTGCCCGACGTGGCGTTGACAATGTAGTGGCCGCGAAACCGCTCATCTCCCTGAATCGATGGTGCATGCGAAGCGACCGCGGCGTGATCGATCGACGGGTCTGTGACAATCTCGTTGAAGTGCTCATGCAGCATCGATTTCTTTAGGACCGGCAATTCATCTAGCGGCCGGTCCTCCAGTCCTGCATGAAATTCCTGATAAAACGGCGAGTGAGCGTAGGCATGGGCGCGGAGCCGCGCCAACGCGTCCGACTGATGCGCTTCGATCTGGGGACGCGTCCACGCTTCCCTGCGACGTAGCCGTCGCAACGCCAGCAACATATCCAAAATTGTACGATAGGTTCTCAAGGCGCCCACTCGACTATCACCGGTATTAAGAAACGTTGACTCGGAGTTTAAAACATGGGGAAGAGTGTAACTCTGACACGATTGTAGTAAGGCGCATAACCGATGTCAAGGGTCGAGGATTGGAGATTGGTTGATTGGAGATTGGGGCGCCACCGGCGCTGGGGAGATTAACAGCAATCTCCGATCTCTAATCTCTAATCTCCAATCCCTAATCTCCAGCCCCCCCAGCCTCAATGCTGCAATATCTGCGACAGGAACAACTTCGTCCGTTCCTCCTGGGGCTGATTGAAAATCTGTTCCGGCGTGCCGCTTTCCACGATGACGCCGTAGTCGAAGAACAGCAGGCGGTCGGCGGCGGCGCGGGCGAAGCCCATTTCGTGCGTCACCACCAGCATCGTGATACCGCTGTCCGCCAGCTCCAGCATCACGTCCAGCACTTCCTTGATCATCTCAGGGTCCAGGGCCGAGGTCGGTTCGTCAAAGAGCATAATCTTCGGCTGCATGGCCAGCGCGCGGGCGATGGCCACGCGCTGCTGCTGCCCGCCGGAAAGCTGCGCCGGGTGCTTGTGCGCCTGTTCGGGGATACCCACGCGCTCCAACAGTTTAAAAGCCTCTTCTTCAGCCTTTGCCTTGGGCCATTTGCGTACCCAGATGGGGCCCAGGGTCACGTTCTGCAGCGCGGTCAGGTGCGGGAACAGGTTAAACTGCTGGAACACCATGCCCACCTCGCGGCGAATGGCCTCGATGTTGCGGATGTCGTGCGACAGCTCGATGCCGTCGACGATGATCTCACCCTTCTGGTGTTCCTCCAGGCGGTTGATGGTGCGGATGAAGGTTGATTTGCCGGAGCCGGAAGGGCCGAAGATGACCACAACCTCGCCGGCGTCCACCGTCAGGTCGATACCCCGTAACACGTGAAAGTCGTCAAACCACTTATGTACATCGCGGCAGACGATCATCGCCTCCTGCGGTCTGCTGCCGTTGCCTTGTGTCACTTTTTCCTCCGTTCGCGCTTCTCTCATCGCCAGATCCATCCTCCCGAAGGTTCACTCTGCCGCATAATGCCCATGACTATCACGAAAATCTTCGGGAGGATTTGGCACATGCTTAGTTATCACCTGTTACCGTTCGCCCACGCCCAGGGCCCGTTCCAGCCGGCGGCTGCTATAGCTCATGGCGTAGGTAAAGACCCAGAATACGATGGCGATAAAGACGTAAACCTCTTTCTGCGCCGTCACCCACTCCGGGTTGCCCAGTACAATCGACTTGCCAATGCCCAGGATCTCATTGATGCCCACGATAATCAACAGCGTCGTGTCCTTGAAAAGGGCAATAAACTGGCCCACGATGGCCGGAATCACCAGTCGCAGCGCCTGGGGCAACACGATCAGCAGTGTGGTCAGCGGGCCGCTGAGGCCGATGGCCTTGGCTGCATCGTACTGGCCCTCTGGAATCGCCTGCAGGCCGCCGCGCACGTTCTCCGCCATGTAGGCGGCGCTGAACAGCGTGATGCCGATCATGGCCCGCAACAGGCGGTCAATGCGCACCTCCTCGGGCAGAAAGAGGGGCAGCAACAGGGAACCCATGAACAGAATGGTGATCAGGGGCACGCCGCGCACCAGCTCGATAAACAACGTGGAGAACAACTTGACCACCGGCAGGTTGCTTCGACGGCCCAGCGCCAGCAGCACACCCAGGGGGAAACTGGCCACGATGCCCACGGCAGCCACCAGCAGGTTGAGCATCAGGCCGCCCCAGCGCGTGGTCTGCACCACGGGCATGGCAGGCGCGCCGCCGACCCCGCGCAGAAGCAGGACCACCACGGCGAAGCTGAGCACCCCCAGCGCCAGCACCCAGCGCGTCTGACCCAGCCGCGTCTGGCCCAGGGCGAAGCCGCCGGCGACGGCCACGATGTTGACGACCATGAACAGGCGTCCCACGAGGCCGATGGTGTCCAGGCTGACGGGCAACAGAGCCACCATGGCGTAGCCGCCCATCAGGGCCACGGCGAAGGTGCGCGTGGGGCCGCCCCACGTCCCCCAGCTCAGGCCAAAGGAAAGAGAAATGAGGAGGACGCCGATGCCCACGCGCCATAACGCGGCGGTCGGGTACTGGCCCACGAAATAGAGCAAGGGGCGGCTGAGGATGGGGGCCCAGTTGGACGACATGAGCCAGGCCAACCCGGCCGGTACAGCTTTATACAGCACCCAGAGAGCCAACAGGGTCAGCAACCCATTGTACCAGGTGTTGAACAGATTCTTGTGTATCCAGCGCAGGGGGCCTACGCTGGTGGTCGGTCTTTCGACTTCCGCCGCTATTGAGCTACTACTCATCTCATCTCTCCACGAAGCGAATGCGACGGTTGTAGAGGTTCATGATTAACGAATAGGTCAGGCTCGTGGCCAGGTAGGCCACCATGATCAAAATGAAGACGGGCACCGCGCGCCCGGCCTGGTCGATGATCGTCTTGCCCACGGCGAAGAGGTCCTTAAAGCCGATGGCCACAGCCAGGCTGGAGTTCTTGGTCAGGTTCAGATATTGGCTGATCAGGGGCGGGATAATCACGCGCAGGGCCTGGGGAAAAATAACCAGGCGCATCGCCTGTAAATTGCTGAGACCGATGGCCCGCGCCGCGTCCACCTGCCCGCGCGACACTGCCTGGACACCGGCGCGTACGATTTCGGCGATAAACGACGCTGTGTAGATAACCAGGCCCACCAGCAAGGCCGCGAACTGCGTGGTCAGCGTGCTGCCGCCCTGGTAATTGAAACGCCCCAGCTCGGGGAACTCCGTCGCCAGCGGTTGCTGCGACATGGCCACCCACCCCACCAGGGGCAAGAGCACCATAACGGCAAGGCCCGCCGCCAACGGATAGGTTTCGCGGCCCGTGCGCAGGCGGTAAGCGCGCAGAACGCGCCACAGAACAATACCCAGCAGCAAGCCGGCGCCCAGCGTGGCAAACCAGGGCAAGAAGGTGGCCGTGGGGATCAGTTTCACCACGTAGATGCCGCGCTGGTTCATCACCAGATAGTTACCCACGGTGATGCTGTTTTCCACCGTTGGCAACTGTTGGAAAACGGCGAAAAACCAGAAAAATAGCTGCACCAGCAGCGGTACGTTGCGGATGCTCTCTACGTAGCCGTTGGCCATATTGCGCACCAGCCAGTTGCTGGAGAGGCGCGCCAGGCCCACGATCACGCCCAGGATAGTCGCCAGGACGATACCCAGCAAGGCCACGCGCAACGTGTTCAGAAAGCCGACGACCAATGCCCGGCCAAAGGTATCTGAGGGGTCAAAGGGGATCAGGGCGTCGTCGATGGCGAAGCCGGCGGAGGTGTTCAGGAAACCGAAGCTAAGCTCCAGCCCGCGCGCCTGCATCGCCGAATAGGCGTTGGTCAGCAAGAAGACCAGAAAGGCGATGACCGCAGCGGCCGATAACAACTGGCCCACTGCTTTCAACACCCGCACGTCGCGCCACAGTGGAATGTCCCCTCTGCGATAAAATCGCGGTGGTTTTTGGCTCTGTTCCATAATTGGATAAAGCTGTAGCTCCCGGGACGGGGTCCCGTTGCCGGGAGCTACAGCCACTTATACGTTAAAAGCTAGCGGAGCGGTGGCGCGTAGAGGATGCCGCCGTCCGTCCACAGGCGGTTTAGACCGCGGTCCAGGCTGAAGGCGTCGCCATCAGGACCCATGTAACGGTCGTAGATCTCGCCGTAGTTACCCACAGCGCGAATCACGTTGGCGGCGAACTCCTGATCCAGACCCAGATCGCTCTGGCCGAATTCGCCTTCCTGGCCCAACAGGCGCAGAACCTCGATGTTCTCGCTGCTCATCATGTCGTCCACGTTGTCAGACGAAATGCCCAGTTCCTCGGCGTTGATCAGAACCATGAGCACCGTCTTGACCACGTCGAACCACTGGTCGTCGCCGTGGGGCACGGCGGGCGTCAGGGGCTCTTTGGAGATGGTGATATCCAGGATGCGGTGCGCGTCGGGATCTTCCAGGCCGCTCTGGATGGCCGCCAGCTGTGACTTGTCGCTGGTGGCCGCGTCACAACCGCCGCCCTCGTAGGTGCTGTACACCGTCGCCGTATCCTCATAAGCGTCGGCCGTGAAGTCCAGCCCACGCTGGCGGAAGGCGTCGGCCAGGTTCAGCTCCGTCGTCGTACCGCTGGTCACGCAGACCGTGGCGCCGTCCAACTCTTCCAACGTTTCGATGCCGCTGTCGGCGGGAACGATAAAGCCCTGCCCGTCATAGAACATGGTGATCGTGAAGTTGCCCCACTGCGCGTCACGGGATGAGGTCCAGGTGACGTTGCGCGACAGCATGTCCACCTCACCTGTCTGGATAGAGGGGCCGCGGTCGGCGGCTGTCAGCGGCACGATCTCCACGGCGTCGGGATCGTTAAAGATAGCCGCGGCGACGGCGCGACAGAGGTCGATGTCGAAGCCGATGTTATTGCCCTGGTCATCCAGGTAACCGAAGCCCGCCAGGTCGGTGCGCGCGCCACAGACCAGCCGGCCGCGGCTCTGCACCCGGTCCATAATGCTACCGGTGACCTGCTCCTGCGCTTCCTGGCTCTCCTCCTCTGTCATTTCCTCGGTTTCCTCGACCTCGGCTTCCGTTTCCTCGGTGTCGGTTTCCGGCGCCTCGCTGACGGCCTCCGTCGGCACTTCCTCCGGCGTTTCGTCCCCACCACAGGCGACGAGCGCCACCGTCAAAGCCACAAGCATGAGAGTAATCAGGGTAAAGCGTTTCAAACTCATTTCTTTCCTCCATGTTGCCTACCAAAAGCTGCAAACCCGCGCGCCCCTATCAACAGTCGCTCGCTTCGCCTGCAAAACGGCGCGACAGCGACCCATTGCGTTTCGGCATTTTTGGGGCGCGTATTGCACACAGTTACCTGGCTATTGATCCGCGCCGGTTATCACCTCCTTTCCACCACCCTCTCTGTCCACCCGGTGAGCGGGCGCCAGCGGCGAAGACAGAAGTCACAACGGTACACTTTGAGGATGAAACCACAGTGTGTTTCGCCCATTGTGTCGCTGAGAACACATTTGCTCGGCTGGCTGTGATGAAACAAGTGAAATTGCGTGAACAGAGCTGGATTAAACTGGATTCGAATGAACATTAGTATAGCCTTAGCAGGAAAGTGAGCAAACTGAGCGGTGTACAGCTCTCCAGGGGGAGACAGGCGCCACTCGTGATCTGGAGCCCATGCTTTCTAACGGGAACAAATGGGGCGTCTCTATCGTTATAGGAGTGGTTCAGGCAGTCAATCGCCTGCACTGAATTTCAGATACACAGGGAGAAGCACAAATGAGAAAGCAAAGACACCAAAAAATGTTGATTGTGGCCGTTCTGGCCCTTGCGCTGCTGGTGCTGGGCGCCTGCACAGGCGCGCCGGCGGGGGAACCAGCCGCCGGCGACTTGCCCACCGGGACGCCCACTACCTCGCCGGACGAACCGGTGAGCAGCGATGAGCCCACGCGGGAACCGGCGGCGACGGATGATGAACCGGGCATGGACAGAGGAGACATGATCATTCAGGAAGCCAAGGTGCTGGAGGTCAATGTGGGCATCATGGAGTCCTGGCCTCTACAGGCCTCGGCCCAGGTACATGGCGAACTAGGCGACGGTTGCACCGAGATTCACGACATCGAGACGGAGCGCGACGGCAACCAGTTCAATATTACGATCACGACCGAGCGGCCTGAAGAGGCCGTGTGCACCATGATTCTGCGCACCTTCGACGAAAACATTCCCCTGGACATCGAGGGCCTGGAAGCGGGCACATACGTGGTAAACGCCAACGGTGTGGAAACCACCTTTACTCTGGAACAGGACAACGTAATGGACCCTGAAGGCGAGGGTCCCGACGATGCGGCCGAGTTGAGTGCGGAAGATCGCACGGAGTTGATGCGCCTGACCCTGGAGCGGGCGCTCGTGGACCAGGAGATTCCCGACTACAATCTGCTGGACGATCCTCAGAACGTCGTGCTCTCCACGGAGAACATCGACGCCGGACTGGTCCCCGACATCGAGGGCGTCACGCTGGAACTGCTGACGCCGGACCAGATCCAGGCGCGGGCCAACGAGCAGGGCGATTTTCTGCACCTGCGCTTTGACGAAATTAGCGCGCACTCCGCGGACGAGGCCACCGTCTCCCTGAGCAACATCTGGGCCGTTGGTGAGGACTCAGAGCAAGGATACCTGAGCGGCGGCGGCTTCACCATAGAGTACACGCGCGAGGCGCAGGGCTGGGCCGGCGAGGTGACATCCGCCTGGATTTCCTAGCGCCGTGTCCCCGTCATGCTGCGCGAGATCCTTCGTTTCACTCGGATGACACGAGCAACAAGGGCGCCCTGCTGTGGGGCGCCCTTGTTGCTTATACGGTCTGCATGTGCGCTATTTGCATCTCGGCTATAATCGTCAGCGTATGACGCAGCAAAGCGACCGGCAACTATTGTGGCGAGCCTTCCTCTATCTGCGACCGTACAGGGGAATGGTTGTCGGAGTCTATCTGGCCATGCTCGTAATAAACGGGGTCAACCTCGTCCTGCCGCAGATCATCCGCCAGGGCATCGATCAAGGCATTTACGGCAGCAACTTACGTTTCCTGGCCTGGGCCGCCAGCGCCATGTTGGGCCTCACGCTGGTCAAAGGCATCTTCATCTATTTTCAGGGCATGTGGACCGAGATCTCCTCGCAGGCTGTGGCCTACGACGTGCGTAACGAGCTGCTGTCCAGGCTGGCGCGGCTCTCGTTCTCTTTCCACGATCAGTCCGAGGCCGGACAGATCCTGGCGCGCGCTATGCAGGACGTGGAGCGCATCCGTTTTCTGACGGGTCGCGCCGTCCTGCGCATCGTGGAAGGCGCCGTGCTCATCGGCTTCACGGCCATCGTCCTGTTGTGGATGAACGTCACCCTGGCAGCGCTGGTCATCCTCACCCTGCCTTTCCTCATCTATCGCGCCTACATCTTCGGCCGCGAGTACCGTCCGCTTGCCCTGGACATCCAGAACCAGCTCGGCGTGCTTACCAACCAGCTAGAACAGAACCTGCGCGGCGCACAGATCGTCAAAGCCTTCGCCCAGGAAGACGCCGAATCCGAACGCTTCATCGCCGAAAACGAGCGCTGGTTCCAGTTTTCGGCGGCCTCTGCCCGGGTACAGGCCGTCAACGCCCCTCTGCTGGACATGATCGCCAATTTCGGCACCGTGTTCATTCTCTCTTACGGCGGCTGGCTCGTCATCCAGGAGGCGATGACGCTGGGCGAACTGGTCGCTTTTACCACCTACCTGGCGATGCTCGTGCGCCCCATCCGCCGCATGGGGCGCATCATCCCCGTGCTGGCCATTGCCGCGTCTGCTGCCCAGCGGCTGTTTGCCATCCTGGACGCCCCCACGGACGTAGGCGACCGGCCCGGCGCGCAACCCCTGCCGCGCCTGAAGGGCCACGTGCGCTTCGAAAACGTTTCCTTTGCCTACCAGGAGGACAGCGTAGTCCTGCACGATATCAACTTCGAGGTGCAGCCGGGCCAGATTGTGGCTCTGATGGGCGCCACCGGCTCCGGCAAAACGAGCCTGGTTAATCTTGTGTCTCGCTTCTACGAACCGACCGAGGGCCGCATCACCATCGACGGCTACGACACCAGCCAGGCCACCCTGCGCTCCCTGCGCAGCCAGATCGGCCTCGTGATGCAGGACACCATTCTGTTCGCCGCCACCGTGCGCGAGAACATCGCCTTCGGCCGGCCCGAGGCCAACGACGAAGAGGTGATGCAGGCCGCGCGCGACGCGCAGGCTCACGAGTTTATCGCCAACATGCCCCACGGCTACGACACGCGCATCGGCGAGCGCGGCGTCACCCTCTCCGGCGGGCAGAAACAGCGCCTGGCCATCGCCCGCGCCCTGCTCACCGATCCGCGCATCCTGATTCTGGACGACGCCACGGCCAGCGTGGACAACCGCACCGAGCGTCTGATCCAGGCCGCGCTCAGCCGCCTGATGGAAGGGCGCACCACTTTCGTCATCGCCCACCGGCTGAGCACCGTGCAGCGCGCCGACCTCATTCTGTTGCTGGATAAAGGGCGCATCGTGGCCCGCGGCAGCCACCGCTCCTTGCTGGCGTCCTCGTCCCTCTACCGGCAGATTTTCGAGCTGCAAATTCAGGATCACGAGCGCGAGCGGCTGCTGGCGTCCGCCGCCATCAAAGAAGAGCAAGAAGCCGGTGAAGGCGTCGCCGGAGGCGGGGGCCCCGGAGGCCGGGGAGGATGAGTTTTAGTTTCAGCCCCGGCATGGGTCCCCGCAGCGCCATCCGCGAATTCGGCGAGACGGTCGAGGAGGGGCAACCTTTTAACCGGCGCGTCATCCTGGGCATGATGGCTTTCGTGCGCCCCTACTGGCGACGCATGGTTGTGGCTGCCGTCCTCATGCTCGTCGTCACCGGCCTGACTTTGCTGGCCCCTTACCTGATCAAACTGGCTATCGACGACTACATCGTGGTCGGCGACGCGCAGGGCCTGGGCCGTATCGCCGTATTCCTCGCCGCCTGCTATCTGACATTGTACGGGGCCACAGCCTGGCAAGAATACCTGCTGGGCTGGACCTCGCAGCGCGTGCTCACCGATGTGCGCGAGGCCATGTTCCGCCACCTGCAGGCGCTGTCGCTCAGCTACCACGACCGCACCATCGTCGGCGTCACCGTCTCGCGCGTGATCAACGATGTGGCCGTGATTAACGACCTGCTGACCCAGGGCGTCATCTCCCTGGTGGGCGACCTGCTCGTGCTGCTGGGCATTATCGTCATCATGCTCTCTATGAGCCCGCGCCTGGCGCTCCTGACGTTCATCGTGTTGCCCCTCATGGCAGTGGCCACGGCTATCTTTTCGCGCCACGCGCGCGAGGCCTTTCGCCTGACGCGGCAACAAGTGGCCGTGCTCATTGGCAACCTGGCCGAAAACATCAATAGCATGCGCGTGATTCAGGCCTTTGCCCAGGAGCGGGAAGTGGAGCGGCGCTTCGACCGCGTGAACGACGCCAACCGCGAGGCCAATGTGGAAGCGATCCGCCTTTCCTTCATCTTTCTGCCCAGCATCGAGTTCCTGAGCGTGCTGTCCACGGCCATCGTACTCTATTTCGGCGGTCGCTCCGTCGCCGGCGGCGAAGTGACGCTGGGCATCATGGTCGCCTTCCTGGCCTACGTGACCCGCTTCTTCCAGCCCATCCAGGAGCTGAGCCGCATCTACACGACGATGCAGTCGGCCATGGCCGGCGGCGAGCAGGTGTTGCGCCTGCTGGATACCCCGTCCGTCGTCGTCGATGAGCCCGGCGCAGCGCAGATGCCGCGCATCGAGGGCCGCGTGCGCCTGGAGAACGTGTCCTTCCGTTACCGGCCCGACTCCGAGGAAGTGCTGCACGAGGTGAGCCTGACCGCCGAAGCGGGCCAGACGGTGGCCCTGGTGGGACCCACCGGCGCGGGCAAGACGACCATGGCCAACCTCATCTGCCGCTTTTACGATGCCACGGAAGGCCGCGTGACCATCGACGGCATCGACGTGCGCAGCGTGACCCAGGCCTCTCTGCGCAACCAGTTCGGCCTGGTGCCGCAGGATCCTTTCCTCTTCGCAGGCGCCATCGCCGACAACATCCGCTTCGGCCGCCCGGACGCGCCCCTCTCAGCCGTGCGCGAGGCGGCGCGGCTGGCCAACGCCGACGAGTTCATCATGGCCATGCCCGAGCAGTATGAGACGAAAATTCTGGAAGGCGCGGTCAATCTGTCCGTGGGACAGCGGCAGTTGGTGTGCATCGCGCGCGCCGCGCTGGTGGATCCGCGCATCATTATTCTGGACGAGGCGACGGCCAGCGTAGACACGGTCACAGAGATGCTGATCCAGCAGGCGCTGGACGAACTACTGGCGGGGCGCACGGCCATCGTCATCGCCCACCGCCTGAGCACCATTCGCAACGCGGACCTCATCTGCGTGGTGCGGGATGGGCGCATCGTGGACCGTGGCGCGCACGAGGAACTGATGGAACAGTCTGACCTCTACCGCGGCCTGTACCTGCGCCAGTTTCTGTCGACAGACGGGGATGGCGCCTAGGGCCCCCCACCGCCCGGCGGGGTGACCACGATGCTGCTCACTACCCGCTCCAGTGTGGGGCGCGCGCTTTCAAACGTCTCCTCCAGCGCGCCGGCGGAGACCAGGGCCATGAAGTCGTCGTTGATCACCACCCCCAGTAAGGTGAGCAAGGTTTCTCCTTCTACGGGTGAAGAGAGGACCATCGTGGCCAGGTTCTCTCCGTTCACCGTGGTTGTCGTAAGCGGTTCCACGACGGTGTAGACTTGCCCTTCGTCTTCGAGCAGGCTCCGGTATTTCTGCAGCACCGCCTGGGGCTGGTCGGCGGCGAACGTCTCCTGCGTTTGCATTTCAAAGAGCGCCAGCTCGCCGGGAATGATGGTCACGAAGGCCTCATCGCCGATCTCACTGAGGGAGTTGCTGTCAATCACAAGCTGGTCAGACGCAATCGTGAGGCCGTTAAACCCCGTGTGCGCCACCCAGCCCTCTGGATATTCCAGGACCAGGCCCAGCTCTTCGCTTTCATAGCTGACGTACGGTTGCGCCGGCTCCTGCGTGGCGGCGGCGTCCTGATCCTGCTCGCAGGCAACCAGCAGGCCGGCGGCGAGCAGCGCCAGCAGTAACAACAATCGCTTATACATTTCGTTTCTTCTCCTCTGCATGACGTGCGGGGATTATGCCGCAGAGCCGGCAGCGCTGCCAGCGGCGCGGGCATTGCCCGCTGCGTTGCACTTTGTTACAATGCCCTCTGTCACCAAAAATTTTTATTACAAGTATTTGCAATTATGTCCCATAAAGAGCGCGACTTTGCCCGGCGCATTCGCCAACAAGGATACCGTTTCACCCCACAGCGCCAGCTGATCCTGGACGCTCTGTGCGGCCTGGGCGGCCACGCCACGGTCGACGAGATTTATGAGGTGGTGAACGCCACGGCGCCGTCCATCAACCTGGCGACCGTTTACCGTACCGTGCGCTTTCTAGAAGAATTGCGCCTGGTCGTCAGCGCCGACATCCAGGGCCAGACGGTGTACGAGATCGCCCAGCCGACGCCCCATCACCATCTGGTCTGTCGCGAGTGCGGCGACGTGCAGGTTCTGGGGGATGAGCACCTGCAAGAGCTTGCCGCGACGCTGGCGCGAGAGCACCAGTTCCAGGCCGAGTTGGACCATATGGCCATCAGCGGTCTCTGCGCCGGCTGTCAGACAGAGCAAGACGAGGCATAAGGGGCGCCGGCGGCGACCGGCGGCACGACGTAGGAGAGTCTTATGTATCTGGCATCTGCGAAAATGTTACACATCCCCGATGGCTTTCTGGTCACAGCCATCTCCGCCCTGACCTGGCTGCTGAGCGCGCTGGCTCTGTACTTCGCCGTGCGCAAGAGCCAGGAGCAGTTCGACGAGCGGCTGATTCCCTTTGCGGGCATTATGGCCGCCTTCATTTTTGCGGGGCAGATGATTAATTTTCCCGTGGCCTTTGGCACGTCCGGCCATCTGGTGGGAGCCGCGCTGGCGGCCATCGCCCTGGGACCCTGGCTGGGCATTCTGGTGATGACCGCGGTGATCAGCCTGCAGGCATTGCTGTTCCAGGATGGGGGCCTGGTGGTCATGGGCGCCAACATCCTGGTCATGGGCGTGGCGCCCGCCCTCATCGGCTTCGGCCTGTACCGCGCCGTGGCCGGCCGGGGGCGGCTGAGCCTGGCGGTGGCGGCGGCAGCAGCCTGGCTTTCGATTATGGCCGCGGCGCTGGTCACGGCCCTGCTGCTGGGATTCAGCGGCACGGTGAGCTTTCGTCTGGTGGTGCCCGCCATGCTGGGCGTGCACGCCCTGATCGGCGTGGGCGAGGCCCTGATCACCGTGGCTGCGCTGAGCTTCATCAGCCGCGCGCGCCCGGCGTTGCTGGGCCAGAGCGCGCAAAGCGGCGGTCGCGGCTGGACGGTGGGCGCTGTGCTGGCGACCCTTTTCGTCATCCTCATTTCGCCGCTGGCCTCCAGCTTCCCCGATGGGCTGGAGTGGGTGGCCGAGGAGTACGGCTTTATGCAACAGGCGCGGGAGGCGCGTTTCGACCTGATGCCCGATTACACCAGTCCCGCGCTGGGTGAGGGAGGCCTTTCCACGATTGCCGCCGCGTTGCTGGGCGCGCTGATCGTGGGCCTGCTGGTCATGGGCCTCACTCGCCTGCTGCGGCAGCCACCCGCCGGGGCCCGCAGTCAGGGCGCCGACTAGCGGCGCAACAGGACCCGGACCACAGATGCACGCGCACGCGCTGGAACGGTACGAGAGCCGGGATAGCCTGCTGCACGCCCTGGACCCTCGCGTCAAGGTACTGCTCACGTTCCTGTTCATTATTTCCACCAGCATGTTACCCGACGGCGCGTGGTGGGCCTTCGTCGCCAGCTGGGCGTTCTTGTGGCTGGCTACCTATCTGGCACGGTTCACCATGGCCTTTGTGCTGCGCCGCTCTGTCATCGCCCTGCCCTTCGCTCTGGCAGCGGTGACGCTGTTGTTCACCGTGCCCGGCCCGGCGCTGCTTTCCTGGCAGGTGGGCGGGCGCGCGCTGACCATCAGCGAGCCGGGGCTGGTGCGTTTTGCCGGCGTGATGACCCGCAGCTGGCTGTCGGTACAAATGGCCATCTTGCTCACCGCCAGCACGCCATTCCCCGACCTGATGCACGCCCTGCGCCACCTGCGCGTGCCCCACGTGCTGATTGCCATCATCGGTTTCATGTACCGCTACCTCTTTGTGCTGGCCGACGAAGCAAGGCGGCTGCTGCGGGCGCGCGAGGCGCGCAGCGCAGCGCCCGCCCCGGGCGCCGGGGGCAGTTCCCTGCTGTGGCGCGCGCGTGTCGCCGGCAACATGGTGGGCACGCTCTTTCTGCGCAGCATGGAACGCAGCGAGCGCGTCTATAATGCCATGGTGGCCCGCGCCTACCGCGGGCGACTCCTGACGTTGACGCCACACGCCATGGCCCGCCGCGACTGGCTGGCGACAGTCGTGGCCCTGCTGCTCTTCGCCGCCATCCAGGCGTTGGGACGCATTCTTTGAGCAAAGCTGAGCGCGGCGAAACCAGTTACTGAGAGAGGAAACATATGCCCGTACAACATCAGACAGAGACAACGGCAGCGCCGGATGGGCAGCGAGCGGCAAGCCTGCGTGTGGACGACCTGCACTTCCGCTATCCCGACGATACGGCGGCGCTGCGCGGCGTTTCCCTGGACGTGGCGCAAGGCGAAAAGGTGGCGCTGGTGGGGCCGAACGGCGCCGGCAAGAGCACGCTGATGTTGCACCTGAACGGCCTGCTGCAGGGCGAAGGGCAGATCGAGGTCGCGGGGCTGTCCGTGCAGAAGGAGAACCTGCCGGCGATTCGCGGGCTGGTGGGCATGGTGTTCCAAAATCCGGACGACCAGCTCTTTTCGCCAACCGTGTTCGAAGACGTGGCCTTTGGCCCCCTGCACATGGGGCTGCCGGAGGAGGAAGTGCGCCACCGCGCGGCCCGCGCCCTGGCCCAGGTGGGCATGAGCGAGGCCGCCGAGCGCCTCAGTCACCATCTGAGCATCGGCCAGAAGAAGCGCGTGTCCATCGCCACGGTGCTGTCCATGGACGCGCAAATCCTGGTGCTGGACGAGCCGTCGTCCGGCCTGGATCCGCGGGCGCGGCGCTCGCTAATCGAGCTCCTGAACCGGTTGCCGCTGACGATGCTGGTTTCGACCCACGATATGCACATGGTGCGCGAACTGTTCCCGCGCATGATTATCATGGACGAGGGACAGATCGTAGCCGACGGGCCCACAGCGCAGTTCATGGACGACCGCGCGCTGTTGGAGGCGCACGGGCTGGAACAGCCCTGAGTGATATACGAGGGAAGCGGAGTCGTTCGTAAGAATTTTATACTAAGATAGGCGCCGCAACCGATCTATGGGCGGAATGCAGTATAATGAACCCGTACCCGCGGATTCTGTTTCGCGCATTTGACCACAAACAAAATGAGCCAGAGAGGGAAAGAGATATGAGTTCTGAACAGCCCCTCCAACAAAACGGCACGGAAATGGCCACCCTGGGCGGCGGCTGCTTCTGGTGCCTGGAAGCCGTTTACGTCGAAGTGCAGGGCGTGCGCAAGGTCGTATCGGGATACGCCGGTGGCCACGTGCCCAACCCCACCTACCGCCAGGTGTGCACAGGGACCACGGGCCACGCCGAGGTCGTGCAAATCACGTACGATCCGCTGCAGGTAACTTATCGCGAGTTGCTGGAGATCTTCTTCACTATCCACGACCCCACCACGCTCAACCGCCAGGGCGCGGACGTCGGCCCCCAATATCGCTCGGCCATCTTCTATCACGACGAGGCGCAGAGAAAAGAGGCGGAAGCGATCATCGAAGAACTGGAAGCGGAACAGGTATTTGCCGATCCCATCGTCACCGAGGTCGCGCCCCTGGACACCTTCTACGAGGCGGAGGATTATCACCAGGATTACTACGCCAACAACCCGCAGCAAGCGTACTGCCAGGTTGTGATCCGGCCCAAGCTGGCCAAATTCCGCAAAACGTTCGCCGAGAAGCGCAAGAGCTGACCGGCGGCAACCCGCCACCATTGAAGGAGTAGGCGCCTCTGGCTTGCAGCCGCACCATGACCCAGAACAACAACAATACTGAACAAACCGCCTTTCCGCGGCTGTCGCCGGAACAGATCGAGGAGCTGGGTGCTTACGCCCAGCGGCGTACGTTCGAAGATGGGCAGACGCTGTTCGAAGCCGGCGAGAGCGATTTCAAGTTCTTCATCATCATTGAAGGCACCGTTGAGATCTTAGAACCTTCCTCCGGCCGGCCGCACACGGTCACCGTGCACCAGGCGGGCGAGTTCACCGGGGACATAGACATGCTCACCGGGCGGCCCTCGCTGTTGACGGCAGTGGCCCGCGGCGAGGTCCTCGTATACCAGCTGGCGGCTGAGGAGCTGCGCCGCATCCTGAGCGAGGAGCCTCGACTGGGCGAGGAAATATTGCGCGCTTTTCTGGCGCGCCGCGAGCTGCTGGAAGCGTCCGATTTTGTGGGCGTGTTGGTGATCGGGTCGCGCCATTCACGCGACACGCTGCGCATCCGCGACTTTCTGAGCAAGAACCAGGTCCCCCTGACCTGGATCGACGTGGAAAACGACCCCCGCGTGCACCAACTGTTCCGCCATTTCAACATCAGCGCCGAAGACACGCCCGTGGTGGTGGTACAGGGCAACCGTGGCATCTTACGCCGGCCCAGCAACCGCGAGCTGGGCGAGGCGCTGAATATCAAGCAACCGGTGGAACACGTCGTCTACGATCTGACCATCATTGGCGCGGGCCCCGCCGGGCTGGCGGCAGCCGTCTACGGCGCGTCGGAAGGGCTGCAGACGGTGGTCGTGGAAAAGGACGCGCCCGGCGGACAGGCCAGTCAGAGTTCCAGAATCGAGAATTACATGGGCTTTCCCGCTGGGCTCTCGGGCAGCGATCTGGCCAACCGCGCCGTGCTGCAAGCCCAGAAGTTCGGCGCGCTGATCACCACCCCGGTGGAGGCGGTCGGCCTGACCTGCGAGCGTGGATACAACGTGGTGCAACTGGATGACGAGGACTACGTCGTGACCCGCTGCGTGCTGATCGCCACCGGCGGCTCCTACCGCCGGCTGGATGTGGAGAATTGCGCCCACTTTGAAGGCGCAGGCGTTTACTATGGGGCCACCACCGTGGAGGCCCAGATGTGTCACGACCAGGACGTGGTCATCGTCGGCGCCGGCAATTCGGCGGGCCAGGCTGCCGTTTTCCTCTCGCAACACGCGCGGCGCGTATTGCTCGCCATCCGCGGCGAGGACATTTACAAGGATATGTCCAGCTACCTGGCGCGGCGCATCGAGGAGACGGACAACATCGACGTGCACCTGACCAGCGAGGTGGTGGCTCTGGAAGGCAAAGAGTCGCTGGAACGCGCCGTGTTACGCAACCGGGAAACAGGCGAGGAAATGCCGGTGGAGACGGCGGCGCTTTTTATTTTCATCGGCGTGGAGCCGCACACGGCGTGGCTGCCGCCGCAGATTGAGTTGGACGAGCGGGGCTTTATCAAGACCGGCCCCGATGTGCAGCGCTCCCCCCACTGGCCCCTGCGGCGCCCGCCCTTCCTGTTGGAAACGAGCCAGCCAGGCGTTTTCGCCGCCGGCGATGCGCGGGCCGGCTCTATCAAGCGCGTAGCCTCCGCTGTGGGCGAGGGGTCCATGACGGTCCACTTTGTACACCGCTACCTCTCCGGCTGACATCGCAGACAATGCCGGGCGATCCAAAAAAGGAAACCACAATGGATAACAGTGACACAGGCGACATCGTGGAAATGCTGCTACACGGCAACCAGCTGAAGCGCACCTCGCGCACCGGCTGGGTGCAGCGGGGCGTGTCTCAGGGCGAGACGGTCGCTGCACACAGCTACGGCGTGGCCTTTGCCGCCCTCATTCTGGCCCAATTGACGGAAGACACAGTGGACCTGGGCAAAGCGCTGGCCCTGGCTGTGCTGCACGATTTGCCCGAAGGGCTGACGGGCGACTTCCCCGCGCCGGCCAAACGCTTTCTGCCGCCGGGCATCAAGCCGCAGATGGAACGGGCGGCGCTGGAGGAGATTCTGGGCGACACCCCCTTCGAGCCCCGCTTCCTGGAATGGTGGCAAGAGTTGCATGCCGACGATAGCCCGGAGGCGCAGCTGGTGCACGATGCGGACAAGATCGATTTGTTCGTCCAGGCCCTGGTTTTTGAGGAACAGACAGGCAACAAGCATCTGGCGGAGTTCTGGCAGACGGCCCCTTCCTTCCATCTGCCGCAAGCGCAGGCGATCTACGAGGCGCTGCGCCGGCGGCGCGATCGGCTGCACGAGGGCCCAGCGCCTGGGCGCCATTCTGCCGGCTGAGCGGCGCCGATTTTGGCTCCGCGCCCACCTGCCGTATACTTCTGCCCATGAGTGTCTACCGTCGCATTATCCACGTCGAAAACGAGCACATTCTGGTTCCCCGCGCGCTCTGGTGCAACACGTTCCTGGCCAAACTGCGCGGATTTACGTTTCGTAAATCGCTGCCCGCGGGCGAAGGCCTGGTCCTTGTGGAAAAATCAGACAACCGCGTGAACACGGCGATACACATGCTCTTCGTGTTCATGGACCTGGGCGTCATCTGGGCCGACGGGCAGGGCAAAGTGGTGGACAAAGTGCTGGCCCGGCCTTGGCGCCTGTCATACGCGCCGCAGTCGCCGGCCCGCTACGTTATCGAGACAGATCCGGGCGTGCTTCCGCGCGTGCAGATCGGCGACCACGTCCGTTTTGAAGAAGTTCAAAGAGGTTAAAGGTTCAAGGAGGTTGAACAATGCAGAAGGAGATTATCAGCACCGACAACGCGCCGGCTGCGGTCGGACCGTATTCACAGGCCGTATGCGCCGGTTCCCTCGTCTACACGGCAGGGCAAATCCCCCTGGATCCCAACACGGGCAAACTAGTGGACGGCGACATACAGGCGCAGACACGGCAGGTGATGCACAATCTGGAAGCGGTATTAGAAGCAGCAGGCAGCAGCCTGGATAACGTGATAAAGACGACGGTCTTCCTCAACGATATCGACGACTACGCCGCGGTCAACGAAGTGTATGGCAGCTTCTTCGGGGAGAGCCCGCCCGCCCGCTCCGCGGTCCAGGTGGCGGCCCTGCCGCTGGGGGCGCGTCTGGAAATCGAAGTTGTGGCTCTGCGCGAGGAAAATTAGGCGCAGCGTGGCGGGGAGCCTACAATAGCGCAAGCGCAGCCGACGCCGTTCAATCACCAGGACCCTGGAACAGATACCCAAGCCCTGACCGGGTGACGATGTAGTCCCACTCGCCCCGCTCCCCCTTCAACTTCTGCCGCAGACGATACACGGCGACGTATAGGCGATCCTCGCTGGCATCCTCGCCAGGCCAGATGCGCTGTAGCAGGCGCTCGGTGGGAATGGTACGCCCGCGGTTAGAGACCAAAATGTCCAGCAGGCGCGCTTCGGTTGGGGTCAGGGAGACAACCGCGTCATCGACGATGGCCTCTTGCGCCGTGAAGTTAATTTGCAGGCGGTCGTCAACGACCACCAGGGGATCGGAGCGGTAGCTGAAGCTATCTACCCGGCGCAACACGCGCTGCACGCGCGCCACCAGTTCGTTCACGTGAAAGGGCTTAACAATGTAATCGTCAGCGTAACGCTCCAGCCCCTCCACGACCATGCCCTCCTGGTCCACGGCTGTTAGAAAAATGACGGGCAGCTCGCTTGACTCGTGGATCTCGCGCGCCAGATCGAAGCCATCCATGCCCGGCATGTTCACGTCGACCAGGGCCAGGTGGGGCACCCCACGTCGCTTGATCAATGTCAGCGCCTCTGTCGCCGAAGTTGCAGTCAGCACCTCATACCCGGCCTGTTCCAGAATCATTTCCAGCAGCGCCAGCATGTTCTCGTTGTCATCAACCGCCAGAATCTGTTGAAGTTCCATGTCGGTACCTGTGAATTTCATCTTTGTCGTCATCTTATCACTTAACTACGCGCGGGCGTCCGGTGCGCCGGCGTCCGGCAGTTCTCGGTGTGATCCTCTATCAACGGCGCGCATCGAGCCCATGTTGCAGGCGCTCTACAAACTCGCTCAAGATCATCGCCGTTGCCCCCCAAACTTTGTGGGGCCCAATTCGGAAAAAGGGCACCTGTATGGGGATGCCATAACGCTCCCACATCTCCTCCTCGCGCGCGTCGCTGCGCAACAGTGCGTACAGAGGAGCCTCAATGATTTCGGCCACTTCGTCGGGCTGTGCTACAAACCCCGGCGTCCGCCGGTGCCAGCCGACGAAGGGATGAAGCTCAAAGTCAGATGGCGCAACGTATAGCGGCGTCAACCCGCCCAGAATGGTAATCGAGCCCATCTCGACGCCTACTTCCTCGTAGGCCTCCCGCAGGGCCGTCTGCTGCAATGTTTCGGCTCCCTCGCGCCGGCCTCCGGGTAATGCAACCTGTCCCGCGTGGGTGGGCAAATCATCGCGCCGGCGTGTGAGGACCAGATAAATCTGGTCTGACTTGTTGTACAGGAGCAACAACACTGCGCCCTGTCGTGGCTGCCCGGCCCGTTGCGGCGAGCGGCTATCCGCTCGTGGCAGTGGCTTCATCTTCGATTGTGCAGCCGGGCCATCGAAACCATCAATGTGCAACGCTTCTTCAATGGCCCTTACTGACAGGGGCAAACGGACATTCACTTCAATACATCACCGTCGTCTTCATTATTCTCACTTTGGGGTTGAAAGCGGTAGCCTATGCCACGTTCCGAGACGACGTACTGATGCTTTTCGCCTACTTCCTTCAGCTTGGCACGCAGACGGTGGACGAATACGTGCAAACGATCCTCGTATGTGAGTTCCCGCGGCCACATGCGGCGCAGGATGAAATCGGTATTCACCGTTTCGCCGGCGTTACGCATCAGGATATAAAGTAGCCGCGCTTCAGTCGGCGTTAAAGAGTAATCGCCATCTTCCGTGATAATCCGGCGCGCCGGGAAATCGACGCTCAGATGCCGATCAACGGGTACCGGGGAAGTCGCCGCGAACGGAAATCTTCCGACCCGTTCCAGCACGCGTCGCACGCGCGCCACCAGTTCCCCCGGCAAAAACGGCTTTAGCACGTAGTCCTCGGCAACCTCCTGGATTGCCTTAACAACCATTTTAACTTCATCCACCGCCGTCAACATGATAACAGGAACATCGCTGAACTCATACAACTGTTCTGCGAATTCAATTCCGGTCATGCCCGGGGGCATGTTGATATCGACGATGGCCAGGTGCGGCAAGCCTGTTGTGCTCACCAATTTTAGCGCCTGTTCACCCGAAATTGCGGTCCGTACTGTAAAATCGGATTTCTGCAATGTCTGTCGCACAATTTGCAGCGTCTCCGGGCTGTCGTCTACGACGAGAATACAGGGTGCTCGACCATTCCCGTGATTCATGATGTTTGTGCCTGTGTCAATGATGCTTTGATGCTTTGATGTCACCGCTACCACATTTTACCACATCCGCTAAACTTGTGTGATATGACAATTGTCCGCGTTGTCGTTCTCTGGTGCCTTGGCATATGGATAGCCACCGCCACGACTTTGCCGTCCCCGCTCTGGTCGGCCGGCGCGGTCGCCGGCGTGCTGGCAACCATCGTGCTCTGGAAACGCCGCAGCGCCCGCCTGGCTGCTGTCTGTCTGCTGGCCTTCTTTGCCGGCGGTGTGCGCACGGTGGGTCTGCCCATATCTTCCTCGCCTACTCTAAACGCAGAACCGATCACATCTTACGGTGTGGACCAGGAGCTGACGCTCGTAGGCCAGGTCATATCTCCACCCCGGGTGTACGACCGTCGCGCCGACCTTACTGTGGCGGTTGATAGCATCCAACCGCCTGGCCGGCCGGCGCAGCCGGTGCAGGGCCTCGTGCTGGTGCAGACACATCGTTTTCCCCTCATTCATTATGGCGCCCGGCTGGAAATGACCGGTCGACTCGAGGAACCGCCCACCTCGCCCGACTTCGACTATCGGGCTTACCTGGCGCGTCGCGACATCCACCGCCTGATACGCCATCCGGCCCTTGAGATAGTAGCTCAGGAACCGGTTAATCCATTCTACCATACTCTTTACCAGGCAAGAGCAGCCGCCCAACGAACCATTTACCGGCTGCTCCCCGACCCCCAGGCCTCCTTGCTCAGCGGCATCTTGCTGGGCGACGACAGCGGCATTCCGCCCGATCTGCAGCAGGCGTTCCGGCGCACGGGCATGAGCCACATCATCGCTATCTCCGGCTTCAACATCGCCTTGCTGGCGGGCGTGCTGCTGCGCGGCAGCCGCCCCCTGTTGGGGCACCGGCGCGCCGCCTGGCTGGCCCTGACCGGCGTTGGCGCCTACACGCTGCTGGTGGGCGCCGACGCCTCCGTCGTGCGCGCGGCGATCATGGGCGCGCTGTACATCACCTCCACCCGCTTCCTGGGCCGGCCCACCTTCGCGCCCGCCGGCCTGGCTGTCGCCGCGCTGGGCATGTCGCTGGCCAATCCCCTGGTCCTCTGGGACGTCGGGTTCCAACTGAGCTTCGCCGCTACGCTGGGTCTCATGCTCTACGCCGAACCGCTCAGCCGCTGGACCCACGCCCGGCTGGAACGTTGGCTGCAGCGCGACTTCGCGCGACGGCTGATGCCGCTGCTCAGCGAGACGGTGCTGGTCACCCTGGCGGCGCAGGTCACCACCCTGCCCCTGATGGCCTATCACTTTGGCGAGATCTCGCTGGCCAGTCTGCCGGCCAACATGCTCATACTGCCCGCGCAACCGGGGGTCATGTTGTGGGGCGCCCTGGCTACCATCGGCGGCCTGCTGGCGCCGGCCCTGGGCCAGATCCTGGCCTGGCCCGCCTGGCTCTTCCTGACCTACACCATTGAACTGGTGTGGGTGATGGCCCGGCTGCCTTTTGCCGTTACGCCGGCCTCGCCCGGATTGCCCACCCTCGTTTCCCTCTACGCCCTGCTTTTTGGCGCCACCTGGTTGCTGCGCCGGCCCCAGGCACAGCGGCAGCAGTTGTGGGTCACCGTGCAGGCGCGGGCGCCGCAGGCCGCGCTGGGCCTCAGCGCGATGGCGCTCATCCTCGTTTGGCAATGGCGCCAGACGCAGCCGGACGGCCTGTTGCACGTGGTCTTCCTGGACGTGGGACAGGGCGACGCGGTCTTCATCCAGACGCCACAGGGCCGGCAGTTCCTGGTGGACGGCGGCCACTACCCCTCCGTTTTGAACGCGCAACTGGGCCGCCAGGTGCCGTTCTGGGATCGCCGCCTGGACGTCATCGTGGCCACGCACCCGGACGACGACCACGTTGCCGGCCTGCCCGGCGTCCTCGACCGCTACGACGTGGACCTGCTGCTGACCAACGGCGCGCCGGCCGGCAGCAACCGCGCCTACGACGTGCTGCTGCAGAACGCCGAGGCGCAGGCCACGACCGTGCGCCGGCCGCAGCCGGGCGAGCGCTGGCAGACGGGCGACGGCGTCACGCTGACCTTTCTCCATCCGGGCCCTGTGCCGCTGGAAAGCGACAATGACAATTCTGTTTCCTTCCACCTGAATTACGGCGCCTTCAGCCTGCTGCTGACGGGCGATGCGGAAAGCGCGGGCGAGCGAGCCATGTTGCAGCAGGGACAGCCCTTGCAGGCGATGGTGTTTAAGGCCGGGCACCACGGTGCGCGCACGTCGAGCAACGACTTTTTCCTGGAAGCCGTGCAGCCGCAAATCGTGGTCATCTCTGCCGGTGCAGACAACCAGTTCGGCCACCCGCACGAGGAGGTGCTGCAGCGCGCCGCAGAAGCAGGCGCCGCCGTCCTGCGCACAGATCAACTGGGCACGATTGAGGTGATCACGGATGGCGAACGCGTGTGGTGGGAGGCGGCGCGGTGAGTGTGTCTGCCGGCAAAACAAGACGTATATTTAGATAAAAAAATCAGCCTGGAGTAAATGCCCATGGCCAATGAAGATCCACATTATCGCGATCGCATCATCATCGATCCACAAATCATGGTAGGATAACCAGTAGTCCGGGGAACGCGCATCCCGGTGGAGCTGGTGTTAAAGCG
>DATHSI010000034.1:0-27616 GCA_035464315.1 Candidatus Sulfomarinibacteraceae bacterium | reverse complement strand
AGTTGTAATTCGCATAGCCATCATATATGCACACACAGACAGTTGACAACTATAGTTGACAACTATATATGATACCTCTCAGTGGGATGCGGTCACACTACCTGACCTCGCTTGATTACCGTGTGCACCGGATTACCGCCGAAGAAATAGGCGCAGTGGCGATAGTCGTGGTCCCGCAGGATGAGCAGATCGGCCTGTTTGCCCGGTTCCAGGGAGCCAATGCGCATTCCGAGGCTCAGGGCATGAGCAGCGTTGATGGTGCTGGTGATGAGGGCTTCGGCGGGCAGCAGGCGCTGGTAGCGGCAGGCGATGGCCATGACCAGGGGCATGCCGTAGCAGGGGGCAGAGCCGGGGTTGAGGTCTGTGGCAAGGGCCAGGGCGGCGCCGGCATCGAGTAAGGCGCGAGCGTCGGCGTACTTGTCGTCAGCCAGGTTGAAGCTAACGGCGGGCAGGGGCACGGCGATGGCGTCGGATTGCGCCAGCCGTTGCAGTGAGGATGGCGTGCTGGCCTCCAGATGATCTGCTGAGGTGACGCCCAGGTCCAGGGCCATCTCCAGTCCGCCCAGGCTATTGAACTGATCGACGTGGATTTTTGCCCGGAGTCCGGCGTCCAGGGCCGCGTGCAGGATGCGCCGGGATTGGGAGACGTCGAAGGCATGTTCCTCGCAGAAAACGTCGGCGAAGAAAGGGACGCCGGTGTCGGCAAAGTGGGACGCCTGATACCACTCCACCGCCTGGGGCAGCATCTCCTCAATAACCAGACGCGTGTAGCCCTCGGCGTCGTCTTTGTATTCAGGCGGCGCCGTGTGCGCGCCGAGGAAGGTGGGCACAACGTCGCAGGCGTGCGTCCGGTCCAGCGCTTCGATGACGCGCAGCATTTTTAGCTCGGATTGTACGTCCAGACCGTATCCGGTCTTGATTTCCACCGTGGTGCTGCCCTGGGCCAGCATCTGGTCCAGGCGCTGGCGCGCGGTGACCAGCAGCGCCTCCTCGGACGCCTGGCGCGTGTGCTGCATGGTGCTGAGGATGCCCCCGCCAGTAGCCATGATTTCTACGTATGTAGCGCCCCGGATGCGCATCTCAAATTCCTGGGCGCGGTCGCCACCGTACACGGCGTGCGTGTGGGAATCCACGAAGCCGGGGACCACGGCGCGGCCCGTGGCGTCGATGGCCTTGTGGGCCTCGTAGCGAGCGCGCAGGTCATATGTGTGGCCTACGGCTACGATGCGCTCTCGGTGTACGGCTACCGCGCCGTTGTCGATGATGTTTAGTTGGCGCATGGCAGCGCCGCGCCGTGGATTTTCGTCACCGGCGCAGGTCACGAGCTGGCTGGCGCTGTGGATCAGAAGGTCAATGGCCTCCGGCGGGCCCTGTGTAGACGTAGTCTCGCTCATAATAGTCTTAATAGTATCTGCTCATGAGGACTCGCGCATAAAAAGGTAGGTGACGCTAACTCCGCAGAAACAGCCAGCGCGCGGTGCGAATACCCACCGCGCGCTGATTTTTGTCTGGGACGCTGTGACTGTTTGAGCGTCGTCAAGGAAATCAGGTCGATCCCTATTGCTCCTGCAGGCTCTGGATGAAGTCGTCTATGGGGATAGCCGTGAGCGTGGTGATTTTGACGCTGCCACGCGAAGCCATTTCGGCGGATACGCGGGCGATGGTCTCGTTGTCCGGCGCTTCGACAATATTGACAAAGTCGAAGGGGCCGAGCACGGCATATTGTTCCTTAACCTGCATGCCCAGTTGCTCCAACTCCTGATTGACCTCCCGGATGCGCTCCGGGCGCTTCTTGATCGTCTTGGCTCCATCGTCGGTCAATGTGCTGAGTAGAATATACGTTGCCATCTCATCCTCCATTTGGTTAGATGTGTCAGACGGTAACTGAAACCTCACTCTGTAAGCAATTTAGATCGGTTTGGTGATGAAGTCAATACGAGGGGAGAATAAGCGCAAAGGGATCAGGGACATTTGAAGTTGACCCCCAGTTTCGTCTCCAATTATACTATTTGTGTGCCAGAGGCTGACCAGGCTGACCGTGGGTTCCGGACTGCGTTTGTTCGTCACGATCTGGTCAGTTTCCTCGAGTTCTTTCGAGTGCTCCAGTTAACACTTGACGTTAATTCATGGGACAAAATAGCATGATTGGAAAAGCAGATCATGGACTGGTAGAGGTTGCCGTAGGTGATGGGCGGCCCCTCCTGTTGTTTACGGGGCTTGGACTGGTTCTTTCTGGAGCTTTTGCGTTGTTTCTTTCAGCTGTGCGGCAGTTTTTACCACACGATGTGGCATACCTCGGTATGACGGCGAATGAGCTCTGTGCGTTCTATGATTGTCGCATTGTCGACTTCATGATCCACGATCGAGCAGCTTTCGGGGGTGCACTTGTAGCGATTGGTGTGTTGTACTTGTGGCTCGTTGTCTTTCCATTAGCCGAGGGTCGCGCGTGGGCCTGGTGGACCCTTGTGCTTTCGAGCGTAACCGGTTTTGGAAGTTTTCTCACATATCTTGGTTATGGTTACCTGGACACGTGGCACGGCGTGGCTACGTTGGTGTTGCTACCGCTTTTCGTCATTGGTCTGGTCAAGAGTTATTCTTCGCTTGAGGACGCTATGGATGCTCGAAGGTCTATCCGTACTCTATTTCGGCCTTCACTTCCTTTGACTGCCAGGACACTGCATGGTAAAGGGCGGTTACTTCTCTTGCTCACCTCTGTTGGTATGATCTTCGGTGGGCTAACGGTGATGCTCGTTGGAATCACTGAGATTTTTGTGCCTCAGGATCTGGCATTTATGCACGCTCATGTGGATGATTTAGATGCGATTGACACAAAACTGATCCCGCTAATCGCTCATGATCGCGCCGGCTTCGGCGGTGCTGTTCTCTCTACTGGCATCACTGCCTTTTTCTGCATCTTGTGCGGTCGGCCATCTAGAAGTCTGTGGCAGGCGTTGTTGCTGGCTGCTACGAGTGGCTTCGGCTTCGCTATTGGTATCCACCTGATTGTTGGCTATACAGACGTAATCCACCTAGCGCCGGCGTACCTCGGGAGCAGCTTATTCATCGTTGGCCTCATCCTGACTTACCGGCCCAAGCTATGGCAGGCCGGCTTGTTGCCAAAGGAAGCAGGGAGGCTAGAAGCGGAGGAATCGTAATGGCACTGATACTGGTGACGGGGGGAACCGGGCAGTTAGGTCGCGCCATTGTGGCGCAGTTGGCGGAGACACCGCACGTTGCGCGTGTGATGAGCCGGCGAGCGGCGCCCGAGAGGCAGCGCCAGGGTCAGGAGTGGGCGCGGGCGGACCTGGCGACGGGGGAGGGGCTAGCGGAGGCGTTGGATGGGGTGTATGTCGTGGCGCACTGTGCCAGCAATCCTGCGGGCGACACGCACCAGAGTGATGTGTTGGGAACAAAGCAGCTGTTGCAGCAGGCGCGGCGGAGCGGCGTTGAGCATTTTCTTTACATCTCGATCGTGGGTGTTGAGCGGATTCCTTATACTTATTACCAGCATAAACTGGCGACGGAACTGGCTGTGGTGGAGTCAGGCGTGCCCTATTCCATCGCACGCGTGACGCAGTTCCACGAATTCGTGGATTTTATTCTGCAGCCGCTGCTCTCGGTTGATGAAAGCCCGTTGCGCGTGCCGCACGACGTGCTTTTTCAATCGATTGCCACACAGGATGTTGCCGCGCTACTATTACCCTACCTGACAGCCGAGCCGACGGGCCGGCTGCCAGAGATGGCAGGACCGGCAGTCATGACGCTGGAGGAAATGGCGCACGGGTGGCTGGAGGCGCGCGGGCGGAAGCAGTCGCTCGCCACTGTGGGTGACGCCGGTCACCTGTCCCTGGCGCCGGAACTGATTGCTGGCTTCCGGCAAGGATATAACACCGCGCCGGACAATGCTCGCGGGCAGATCACCTGGGCCGAGTTTGTGCAGAGACGGGCGTGGGAGAAGAGGTGAACGCGGTCTTTATTGACCAGAGTCTGACCTGATCTAAGCAGGCGCCGGTATTCCGCACAAATCTAAGAAGCGTTGCAACGTTTGCGGCTCGCCCTCGATGCGGATGAGGTTTTGTGCGAGGGCCTCTTGTGGTTCAATGTGCCCCTGTAGTAGCCCCAAATAGGTCATGATGTCGGCGTGCAGAACCAGATCCGGGTCCTGGGCCTGGCCCTGCCGAACCTCAATCTCGCCCGCCTGTACATGTACCTGTAGGATTTCGCCGCCCACATGCACTTCGTACGTTTCGTCAATGTCCTGAGCCTGTTCTGCCTCAAAGAAGGTCTTCAGGGTCAAAGCGTACGACCCCAAATGCAGTACGGCGTCGTCGGTTGGTGAAAACGGTACAAATTGGCTTCCCCACTTCCCAAGCTCAACCAGGGCATCTTCCAGCCCGCGCCCCAGTGGTGTTAATTCATAAACTGTAGACGCGGCCGGCGGGGGGAGCACGCGCCGGCAGATAATCCCTTGTTCTTCAAGGTTTTTAAGGCGCCCCGTAAGCAAGTTGGTGCTGATCCCCGGCAACCCGTCCATAAGATCGGTGAAGCGGCGCGGGCCGGGAAACAACTCGCGGATAATGAGCAGCGTCCAGCGTTCCCCGACGATATCCAGGGCGTAAGCCAGGCCACAAAGTTGGTTATAACTACGATTACTCATACCTATAGTATACATAAAATTCCATTCCCTACAACTTTAGGATTATTACAACTTAAAAATTAAAAGTTGGGCTTGACTTTTTGAAGTAAAAACCCTAGACTGTGTTAGAACAAAGGTTCTAAACACGGTACTCGCCAATCCACCGAGACGTGCGGGCACTGTTAAGGAGGAAAGTGTGGCAGAACTTGTCTGCGAAGAGAATGGTGGAAATTCCCCACCGGGAAGAACGCCAAGGTAACGAAAATTACTTCGTTTGTAATAGCAGTTGATGATCAGTTGACGGGCTGATGGTGTGAATTAGCAGCGTGACGTCGACTTGACTTCTACGAAGGCTAGAGCGTAGAGACAACGATGAGGAGATGCTATGGGAAAAGTTAAAGCGGATATCTCAATGTCACTGGATGGGTATATTGCTGGGCCCAACGCCGGTCCCGAACAACCTCTGGGAGAAGGAGGTGAACGGCTTCACCAGTGGGTCTATCGACTGGAAAGCTGGCGCGAGCAGCACGGGCTGGAGGGCGGCGAGGCCAGCCGTGACAGCGAGATTCAGGAGGAAGCGTTCCGCAATGTCGGGGCGGTGCTGATGGGCCGGCGCATGTTCGACGAAGGGGAAGAGCCGTGGGGCGATAACCCGCCCTTTCATGTGCCGGTTTTCGTGCTGACGCACAATCCGCGGGAAAAGTTGGTAAAGGAAGGGGGCACAACGTTTACCTTTGTCAGTGACGGCATTGAGAGCGGGTTGCGACAGGCGCGAGAGGCGGCTGGAGAGAGGGACATCGCTATCGCCGGCGGCGCGAGCGCCATCCAGCAGTATCTGAAGGCGGGGCTGTTGGACGAGATACAGATTCACCTGGCGCCGGTCTTGCTCGGTGCCGGCAACCGTCTGTTCGATGGATTCAATGACGAGCATATTGAGCTCGAGCGATTGAGAGTGGTCGATTCTCCTACGGTAACGCATCTGAAATATCGCGTTTGCGAAAGGGCATGAATGAACATGAGCAAGTTTACTTACCTTATGAACGTTTCCCTCGATGGGTTTGTCGCCAGACCAAATGGTGAACTGGACTGGACTGTTGTCAACGAGGAATTGCACACGTTTTTCAACGACCAACAGCGTGAGGTCAGTGCCCACCTCTATGGACGGCGACTGTATGAAGTAATGAGATACTGGGAGACTGCCGAGCAAGACGCCTCACACACCTCATATGAACTTGATTTTGCCAGAGTCTGGAAAAACATACCCAAGATTGTGTTTTCTACCACTTTGGAACAGGTCCACGGAAACGCCACGCTGGTTAAGGAGAACGTTGCCGACGAGCTTCGGGCATTGAAACAGAAGCCTGGCAAGAATTTCGACGTAGGCGGCCCTACGCTGGCTGCGACCTGCACTGATCTCGGATTGATCGATGAGTACGGTCTGGTGGTGCATCCGGTTGTTCTGGGAAGCGGCCTGCCTTTCTTTCCCACAAGGGACGACATGCTTAACCTTCAGCTTATAGAGACCAGACGGTTTCAATGTGGAGTGGTTTACCTTCGCTACCACACCAATAGCAGTTCTTAAACAAGGAGGAATTTATAAAACAAGAAACCTCAAAGGATGGCACGACCTGGAAGGACAGGGTCACAACGTGTTTCCAGATGCGCAGGCCCCTGTGTTGGTTGAGTTCTTTAAGGCGTGAGCGGGCAGTGGGGGAGCCCGAGCAGAGAAACTGTAAGGTATGTAGTTGATGTGAAAGGAGAGGTAAAAATGACAGACAACAATTCTCAGAACGGAAAAATCATACCGTACCTGTGGTTCGACGATCAGGCGGAGGAGGCCATCGACTTTTACGTGTCGGCCTTCAACGATGCCAGGGTGGGCCACTTGACCCGCTATGGAGAAGCGGGTCCCGGACCAGAGGGCAGCGTGATGATAGCCACCTTCGAGGTCGAAGGACAGCCGTTTATGGCTCTAAACGGTGGACCGCAGTTTAAATTCACGCCCGCTATCTCCTTCTTCATCAACTACGCGACAGAGGAGGCGCTAGATGCCGTGTGGCAAAAGCTGGCCGAAGGCGGGACGGAGCTGGTGCCGCTGGGCAAGTACCCGTTCAGCGACAAGTTTGGCTGGATTCAGGACAAGTACGGGCTGACGTGGCAGTTGCATCTGGCCGGCGAGGACTACGAGGGCCAGAAGGTCATGCCGTTCTTGCTGTTTGCTGGCGAGCACCACGGAAAGGCGGCTGAGGCCGTGGACCTGTACACGTCTTTGTTCGGTGACTCGAACATCCTGACCATGCTACGCTACGGAGCAGCCGATGAGGAGCAGGGCGAAGTTGAAGGAACGGTGCAGCATGCCCGTTTCGCGCTGAACGGACAGGAGTTCATGGCTATGGACAGTAACAAGGCACACGACTTCATCTTTACAGAGGCCATCTCGCTCTACGTCAACTGCGAGACGCAAGAGGAGGTCGATGCGTATTGGGATGCGTTGACCGACGGTGGGGAAGAGCAGCCCTGCGGCTGGTTGAAGGATAAGTATGGTGTGTCCTGGCAGATCATCCCCAGGCGGTTAGGGGAATTAATGCAGGATGAAGACCCGCAGCGCGCGCAACGCGTGACGGAAGCGATGTTGCAGATGACCAAGATTGACATCGCGGCTCTGGAGCGGGCCTACGAGCAAGGTTAAGATCCAGAGATGATGGTATCAAGCAAGGAGAGATGATAATGTCCACAACTAGTGTAGAGAACCATTTGAGACCGGCATCCGCCAAAAACCTGAGCGGTTATGGCGTAGAGCTGACGGAGTGGGAAAAGGTGCAGCAGCGGCTAGAGGAGGGCTTTACCCAGGCGCCGGAGACGGGTGGCCCCGGGCGGCACACGACCTGGCTGGCGACGGTGCGCCCGGACGGCAGGCCGCACGTCATGCCCCTGGGCGTCCTCTGGGTGGATGGCGCCTTCTATTTCAACGCCGGACCGGGCACGCGCAAGGCAAAGAACCTGACGCAGAACCCAAACTGCGTGCTGAGCATTGCCACGCACGACTTTGACCTGGTCTTCGAAGGGGAGGCCGAACGGGTGACGGACGAGTCGATGCTGCAGCGCATCGCGGATGAGTTCGCCAGCGGTGGTTGGGCGCCGACTGTGCGCGACGGTGCCCTTTACGCGGAGTTCAGCGCGCCGAGTGCGGGCCGGCCTCCCTATTACGTGTACGAGGTCAAGCCTGCGACCGTTTATGCCCTGGGCACCGCCGAGCCGTTTGGCGCGACCCGCTGGCGCTTCTAGTTGTGGGTGCAAAGGTACGGAGACGGTTCCAAATGAGAGCAATATTGTGTATGATGTCACTGCTAAGAAAGGCAAGGAGGAAATAATGAGCAAGGTTCGCGTACTCGTAGGTACCCGCAAAGGGGCATTTGTTCTGACGTCGGACGGCAAGCGCGAAGAGTGGGACGTCAGCGGCCCACACTTTGCCGGGTGGGAGATTTACCATCTCAAAGGCTCGCCCGCCGACCCCAATCGCATCTACGCGTCGCAGACGAGCGGTTGGTTCGGTCAGGTGATTCAGCGCTCGGACGATGGCGGCAAGACGTGGGAGCCGGTGGGCAATGAATTTGTCTATGATGGCAACCCGGGCACGCACCAGTGGTACGACGGCACACAGCATCCCTGGGAGTTTACGCGCGTATGGCACCTGGAGCCGTCCCACGATGATCCAGACACCGTTTACGCCGGGGTTGAAGACGCCGCGCTGTTCCGCTCCACGGACGGCGGGCAGACGTGGCAGGAGCTGCCTGCCCTGCGTGGGGTCAAGGGCGATCTGTGGGCGCCGGGCGCCGGCGGCATGTGCCTGCACACCATCTTGCTGGACCCTGCCAACCCCGACCGTATCTTTACGGCCATCTCCGCCGCGGGCACCTTCCGCAGCGATGATCGTGGCCAGACGTGGCGACCGATCAACAAGGGCCTAAAGTCCAATTTTGAGCTCCCCGATCCGGATGCTGACGTGGGCCATTGCGTGCACAACATCGCCATGCACCCCTCGCGCCCTGACGTGCTCTTCATGCAGAAGCACTGGGACGTGATGCGCAGCGACAACGCGGGCGACTCCTGGCACGAGGTCAGCGGCAACCTGCCCAGCGACTTCGGCTTCCCCATTACGGTTCACGCACACGAGCCGGAGACCATCTACGTGGTGCCCATCAAGAGTGACTCCGAGCATTACCCGCCCGAGGGCAAGCTGCGCGTGTATCGCAGCCGCACCGGGGGCAACGAGTGGGAGGCGCTGACCAAAGGGTTACCGCAGAAGGACTGCTACCTTAACATTCTGCGCGATGCGATGGCCGTGGATACGCTCGATCCGTGCGGCGTATACTTTGGCACCAGCGGCGGGCAGGTGTACGCCTCGGCCGATTCTGGCGACAGCTGGAAGCCCATTGTGCACGATCTGCCGCGCGTGTTGTCCGTGGAGGTGCAAACGCTACCATGATTCGCGTGTTGCTACCCCATCATCTACAGACGCTGGCGGAAGTGGGCCGCGAGGTCCAGCTCCAGGTAGAAAGCCCGGTGACGCAGCGCTCGGTGCTGGATGCGCTTGAGGCGCGGTATCCCACGCTGCGGGGCACGGTGCGCGATCACGCGACACAGGAACGGCGGGCGTTTATTCGCTTCTTTGCCTGTGGGCAGGATCTGTCGCACGAGTCACCGGACGCGCCGCTGCCAGAGGACGTGGTCCAGGGCAAGGAGCCATTTCGCATCGTGGGCGCAATGGCCGGCGGCTAGCATCGATCAGGGCAAATCGGCCACAATCCGACCGTAACCATCATCCGTCTTTTCAAAGCGGGGGTGCGCCTCAGGTTTGAGGCCACCTCCGTTATCGTATAGATTGGCCTGGTAACGACGCAGCGCGTCTCGCTCTTCCGCCGACAACGCACCATTTTTGAGGAAGGAGTGTACCAGCTCGAACGTATACTCGAATGGGTCGTGGGTGGGGATGTAAATGAGGTCGGGTAACGCGTCTTGCATGGCTGCCAGCCGGCGCACGCTGTCCGCCTGTGTGGCGAACCCTTCCTGGCCAAAGTAGTTGAAGGCAGCAAGTGAGTCCGGGTCAAGGTGGCGCAACGTGTAGAGAGCGTCGGCGACCAGACAGAGGGTGTATTCTCCCATTTGCAGAAACAGAGAGGTATGTCCGAAGGAATGACCGTAGGTGGGTGCGAGGATGATGCTGCCGTCGCCAAAAAGGTCCTTGCTGGCATCGAAGGCATAGAAGCAACCTGAGTCGAATTCGAAGTGGTTCCATGTCTTTATCGCCTCGTAGCTGGGAGCGTAGCCCATGCGGTGGCGGTCGTCCCACTCGACGCGGGAGAGATGGACCGTTGAGGAGGTGAAGCGGTTCAGCTCGCCAACGTGATCCTCGTGCAGGTGAGTCATGATCACCTGTGTTACGTCCTCGACTGTGACTCCCAGCTGTTCCAATTGCAATGTGAGCTCCTGATGGGGAGGCAGATAATTGTCATCCGTTTTCCAGATCAGCCCGGTGAGGCCGCCTGCGCGCACGGAGTAGTAGCCTTTTTCTGTCTGGGCGCGGCTGATGCCGGTATCGACCAGAATGGGGCCCTGCCTGGGATGGTCGATGAGGTAGGCGTGTACCGGAGCCCAGAATACGGTTGCCTCGTCAGCGCCCATGTTCCACACGGCGCGGCGACCGACCCAGCCCTCGTTTCCCTTGAAAAACTGGCCAAATGAGACCAGCGTGCTGCCTGTTTGCAGCGGGTAGACGCGCATGGTGTCTGTTGTCGCTTCGCCGTAGGCGACGAATGAAGCCTCCGCCGCAGCGCCGGAACCGTGATCGGGTTCCGGGAGGGGCTGCGGGGGACGGGTAGAGCGGAACATGACGTAGAGGCCAAAAGAGAGGGCAGCGGCGCTGATGAGCACAAACAGCGCGCTGCCGGCGCGCACCAGAGGGCTGCCCGCGATGAGGCCATAGAGCGCCAGCAGCAGAAGAAGGGCAAATATGAACAGGCGTACGGCCAAGATGGTGGGGGTCTGTACAAACCGGCGCTGGGGCTTATCCGGGAGAGTCTCTGACATCGATTCGTGTCCTTTGCCGGCGCGCCGGCCTATTCTCTACTGATGTCGCAAGATGGCTCTCCCCGCGTTTATTATAGGGGAAACCCCTGTTTAGGGCAGCTTCTGGTGAGCCAGGGTCGAGTTGGCGAGCTATGGAAAGCTCGGCTACGGGTAAGCATGCCCGGTGCTGCCCGTTTGTGTATACTGCAGCCCGATAATTTTTGCCAAGGGAGGAGGTGCGTGTTATGAGTGCGAATCCACTGAATCTGGCGCTCCGTTTCCTACTGGAAATAGCCGGCCTGGTGGCGATGGCCTACTGGGGATGGGCAACCCACGAGCGACCCTGGCATGTGGTGTGGGCTATCGGTCTTCCACTGCTTGCGGCTGTCCTCTGGGGCACGTTTCGCGTGCCGGGCGACCCTGGCGACGCGCCGGTCGCCGTCCCTGGCCTGCTGCGACTGTTGCTGGAAGTGCTCTTCTTTGCCGGCGCCGTTGCCTTGCTGGCGCTGGCTGAGCGCCGCTCGTTGGGACTGGCGTTTGGCGTCGTGGTCGTCGTGCACTATCTAGTATCTTATGATCGCGTGCTGTGGTTGGTAGGCCAGCGCTAAAAGCTTAGCGGAACATTTAACGTCTAACGTACGTCATAAGATTGAAGACAATAATGTCCCGTATGTAAATCAGGAACGGTGTCTATTTCGTTCCTGGAAGGAGACCGTAAAGGAAATGAGTCTTGCTAATCCGAACAGGAAGATAACGCTCGTTGCGCTGGTTGTGCTGGCGCTGATGCTATTGACTGCCTGCGCGCCGGCGACCGACTCTGGCGAACCGGGGGCGGCGCAGCCGACGGAGGAACCGACGACGGCGCCCACACCGACCGCAGAGGCGGAAGCGACGGAGGCGCCGGACGAGACGGAATCGCCCGATGGGGCAGAGGCGGACCTGGTTGGTTCACGCTGGAATCTGGTAACGTATGGCGGTGAACAACCGCTGGCCGATAGCAGGATCACGATCGACTTTATGGCCGAGGGTGAGCTTGGTGGTATAGCCGGCTGCAACCATTACGGCGCGTCCTACACGTCCGAGGAGGGGGCGTTTTCTGTAGGCGAGATCGAGAGAACGTTGATGGCCTGCGAGGGCCTGATGGAACAGGAAGATCGCTACCTGGAGATGTTGCGCGCTGCCAGATCGTTTGTGTTGGAGGACGAAACGCTGACCATCCTTACGACTGAGGGCGACCTCGTCTACGAACCGGCCGGAGATGTTGCCCTGGAAGGCACGGAGTGGACGCTGAGTGGCATTGCTGAGAATGATGCCGTCGTCTCTACCTGGGTGGACGCCGAGATTACAGCATCTTTCAGCGATGGTGTGATGAATGGATCGGCCGGTTGTAACAGCTACTCGACTGATTACACCGTGGAGGGCGACACGCTCTCTCTCGGCGAGGTCATCCGCACGGAGATGGCCTGCGAGGAAGACGAGCGTATGGAGCGCGAAGAGACGTTCATTTTTGCTCTGGAGAATGTCGCTTCTTACGAAATCGTGCGCGAGACGCTGACGTTGCTGGACGATGAAGGGAACATGGTGATGAACTTCACCATGGCCGACGCTCGCTAGTTTTGCGCGACTACTTTAGCAGTGACTATCAGCGCCAACGGGCCGGCTCAGCCGGCCCGTTGGCCGTTCAGGCCACGTCGCTGGAGCTCGCCCAGATATTCAGATCGCCTTCTTTGGCGTAGCGGTCGATCTCCTGCAGTTCCTCTTCGCTAAGTTCCGCATTGTCCAGAGCAGCCAGATTTTCCTCCAGTTGCTGCACGCTGCTGGCGCCAAAGAGGACAGACGTAACGCGTGGATCGCGCAGGGCCCAGACCAGGGCCATCTGCGCCAGCGACTGACCGCGACGTTTGGCGATCTCGTTGAGGGCGCGGATGCGGTTGAGGTTGTCTTCCGTGAGATGATCGGGATCCAGCGAGCTTTCGCGCGCGGCGCGGGAGCCCTCGGGGATGCCGCCCAGATACTTGTCGGTGAGCAGGCCCTGGGCCAGGGGCGAAAAGGCGATGACGCCGATGCCCAGCTCCTCGGTGACGTCCAGTAGCTCGTCCTCGATCCAGCGGTTGAGCATGGAGTAAGAGGGCTGGTGGATGACGAACGGCGTGCGCATTTCGCCCAGGAGGCGCGCGGCCTCCTGCGTCAGTTCCGGTCCGTAGGAGGAGATGCCTACGTAGAGCGCCTTGCCCTGGCGCACGGCGGAGTCCAAAGCGCCCATCGTTTCTTCCAGCGGCGTGTCGGGATCGACGCGGTGGGAGTAAAAAATGTCCACGTACTCCAGCCCCATGCGTTGCAGGCTCTGGTCCAGGCTTGCCAACAGGTATTTGCGCGAGCCCCACTCACCGTAGGGTCCGGGCCACATATCGTAGCCGGCCTTGGTGGATATGATCAACTCGTCGCGATAGGGGCGCAGGTCTTTGTCCAGAATGCGGCCAAAGGTTTCCTCCGCAGAACCATAGGGCGGGCCGTAGTTATTGGCCAGGTCGAAGTGCGTCATGCCCAGGTCGAAGGCCCGGCGCGCCATGGCCCGGCTGTCCTCAAAGGGGCGGTCGCCGCCGAAGTTGTGCCACAGCCCCAGCGTCAGCGCGGGGAGCTTGAGCCCACTGCGCCCGCAGCGGCGATAGGTCATTTTTTCGTAGCGGTCAGGCGCCGCCACGTATGAAATTGCTTCTTCCACGTTAATCTTCCTATTGCTCGATTTAGCCTACGTTCACGTCGCCGCACAGATGAACCTGGATGCCCATTTCCTGTAGCATGGCTGCTTTGGCCGCCAGGGCTTTGTCCGCAGTTTGTGCGTCCGGTGCATAGGCCACATTGAGGTGGTTGGCCTTGTGCCGCGCCATCATCTGGTCGCGGCTGATGCCGTGAAGGACGGCGTGCATGATGGGCCACTGCGGTGTGGTAGCCTGCCAGCGCCGTTCTGTTTCTTCCCGGGGCAGTTCCACGACGGTGGCGCGGCCCATATCGCAGTGCAGGGCGTCGTCCATGATGAAGACGCGGCTCCAGACGATCTCGCCCGGTTTGCTGACCCCTTTCAACGTGCCGCCGCCAAGGCGGAAATACATTGGCGGCTGGCGCTCGCTGACTGCGCCGCGATAGCCGTCGATGAAGTGGGAGGCCGGCGCGGCGCCGGAGATGAGGAATACCCACACAAAGTCGTCGACGCCGTTGCCGCTGTAATGCTCGCCCCAGCGCACGTCGTGCAACGTGGTCGCCGGGTCCAGGTTCATGGCCCGCCACACGCGATTGGTGACCAGGGCGTCAACGCCGGCGCCCTCGTCCACTTCATTGAAGTGTGGCACAGGCTGTCCGGCGAAAAGCCCTTCGCCGCTTTGGACATCGTAGACCGGGGGGCGTTCAACGTTGTTCAGCAGGCCTTCTACGAGGTCGGAGGCCGGCACCATGTCCTTGAGTCCCTGCTGGTACTGGATGCCGATGGCGTCACAGCCGAATTCGTGCGCCATGCGCACAGCGGCGATGTACATCTTGCACTGTTCCAGAATCTGAGCGTCTGTCAGGTCCGCTTCCTCATCTTCGCCGGTGACGAAAGTGACGCCGCGCTCGTCCAGCCAGTGGCGCACTGCCTGCGCCTCGTCGTTGCTCACCTGGCGCATGGCAGCCACCAGCGCGGACTGGCTTAGGCGCTCTTTGTAGACGCCGGCGGGGTTCAGATACTCATCGTCGATGATGGCATTGTACATGCCCATGCAGCCCTCATCGAACACGCCGATGATCGCTTTCTCCTGGGCCATCTGCCGGGCCAGGCTGCGGCCGAGTTCTGCTTCCGCGCGCGGCAGGGCCCGGGGATCCAGGTCCCGGCAGTGGCTGATGTCATGATCGACACGGCCTGTCTGCAGCCACTCGCGGAGGCCCTGGATGAAGAAGTCGTCGTCAAAATTCTCACTCCACAGCGTGCTGTAGGGCACGCCGGCCTTGGTCAGGCTGCCGTTGAGGTTGAGCATGCCCACCAATCCCGGCCATTGCCCGCTCCAGTTGGCCACGGTCAGAATGGGCCCGCGGTGGCTGCGCAGCCCCGCCAGAACGTGGTGGCTGTACTGCCAGACCGCTTCGGCCACAATGAGGGGCGCTTCGGGGTCAATGGACTTGAACACGTCCATGCCCATGCGCTGGCTGGAGATGAACCCATGCCCCTCTTCACGATCGTAGGGATGGCCACGGCGCACAGTGTAGCCTGCCTGGGCCAAAACGGCCTCAAGCTTTTCCTCCATCGCTTTCTGCGCGGGCCAGCATTCCTGGTTGGCGGAGAGGCGCAGGTCGCCGCTGGCAACCAGAACGACCTCGTTTTCGGCGACCGGCTGGGGCCGGCTGAGTTGCGGGACGTTGTACTCACTCATCAGGCATCTGCTCCTTTACGATGTAGGGTATGAGTTGTGGCATCCGCACGAGTGGCGGACAATCAGTTCGCTTTTGAGGACCACTTCACGCGTGGAACGCTCAGGATTAGCCAGGCGCTGCATCAGCATTTCGGCTGCCAGATGGCCCATTTCGTGGACCGGCTGTCGCACGCAGGTGATGGCGGGGCGTACCAGGGTAGACCAGAAAGGATCGTCAAAACTGGCGAGCGCCACGTCATCGGGAATAGAGAGGTCCAGCTCGCGTATGGCGCGCAGTGTGCCGGCGGTCAGCACTTCGGTGCCGGCGAAGATGGCTGTGGGCCGCGGCTCCAATTGCCACAGGGCCTTCATCGCCTCATAGGCATCTTGTTCGCGGGGCAAAATCGGTTTGATTAACGCCTGATCAACGGGGATATCGTGAGCCTGCAAAGCGTCGCGGTAGCCTTGCTGCCGCTCCCAGCCGGTGGTGATGCTGGGTAGACCGACGATGGCCCCAATGCGGCGGTGACCATGCTGGATAAGGTGGCTGACCAGCTTGCAGGTCCCCTGCACATTATCGGCCAGAATAGTGTCAACTTCGTGTGACTGGATGCGCCGGTCGATGGCTACCACGGGAATATTGTCAGCGATCAGCTCTTCCAGTTGTGTCTCGCTGTCGCGCGCCGGCGCGATGATCACGCCCGCCACGTGCTCGGCCTGCATCAGATCCAGGTAGAGGCGTTCCCGCCGCAAATTCTCGTCGGTATTGGCCAGAAAGAGTGTGTAGTCGTGTTCGATGGCCACATCTTCCACGGCGCGGGCAATGGTAGTGAAAAACGATTGTTCGACGTCGGTCACGATGAGACCGATGATGTTTGATTGTTGCACGCGGAGGCTGCGGGCGACGCGATTGGGACGGTAGCCCAATTCTTGCACCGCTTCCAGCACTCGCTTGCGCATTGTAGGGCTTACGTTCGGTTTGCCGCCGAGGACACGAGACACGGTGGCGCTGGAAACGCCTGCGTGCTGGGCAACGTCTCTCATACTGGCCATGGGGGCTCCTTGTGGTCAAAAACCAGCGTACAAGTGGTTTTATTGTAATCGATTGCAAATCGCGCGTCAACGAAAAACCTCTCCTGACGCCCGTGTGTTGCCGCCTCTGCCCCGCAATTGGGCACTTTGCACGAATTGAAGCCCACAAATCTGGTTACCTTGACATTGAAATTGTAATCGATTACACTGGAAAAACCACGTTCAGTACAGTGTGGAGGAATAGAGATGCTGGTAGGGATATCGCCGTTAATCGGGCCTGACCTCCTCTCAACTCTTTATCGCATGGGCCACGGGGACGAGATTGTTCTGGCAGATGCCTTCTTCCCGGCTGAAACGTACGGAAGACGTGTCGTGCGCAAAGATGGTATTCGCATTCCCGACCTCTTGAATGCCGTGCTGCCGCTGTTTACGCTCGATTCTTATATGGAGAGTCCGGTGACGATGATGGCCCCTGTGCCCGGAGACCAGCTGGATCCCAACGTTGAGGCCGCCTACCGCGCTGTTGTTGAGCGTCATGCCCCGCAGGCGGCGCCTTTTGCCCGTATTGATCGCTTCCAATTCTATGAGCGTGCCAGCAACGCGTTTGCTGTCGTCATTACCGGCGAGACGGTCAAGTATGGGAACGTGATACTGACGAAAGGCGTTACCCCAATTACAACTTCAGAGAAAGGAGATGAACCTATGGCCTGATTCTTTTCCGTGAGGCCGCCAGCCGGCGTCACGGCGGTGCAGGCTGCCGGCGCTGCATGTCTGCGAACCTCACGATCGGGAAGTGTATGGTGATATCCTGGGAAACCCTTTCCGTTAATTGTCTAGAAGAGAGGAGGTTTTTACAATGAAACGCAGATTGTTAATGACTTTATTTGGCCTGTTGATACTGATTCTGGCGCTCGGCGCCTGCTCGTCGGCGGAAGAGAGTCCGGGTGGGGAGGCGGGCGACCAACCTTATGTCGCCATCGTTTCCAAGGGATTCCAACATCAGTTCTGGCAGGCAGTCAATCAGGGCGCCGAACAGGCTGCGGAGGATTATGACGTAAGGATTACGTTCGAAGGACCGGAAAGCGAGTCGATGGTCGACCGCCAGGTAGAGATGGTGCAGACAGCCCTGGACCGCAATCCAGATGCGCTGTGCCTGGCTGCCCTCGACACCCAGGCGCTGGCGGCGCAGCTTGACCGCGCTGAAGATGAGGGCATCCCGGTCATCGGGTTTGACTCCGGTGTGGACAGTGACATTCCGGTCACCACTGCAGCGACGGACAACATCGCAGCTGCGGCCCACGCTGCCGATAGAATGGCAGAGTTGATTGGCGGTTCCGGCCAGGTGGCCGTCATCGTCCATGACCAGACCAGCCAGACCGGCATCGATCGCCGCGATGGATTTGTCAATCAAATCGAGTCAGAATATCCTGACATTGAAATCGTTGACGTCCAGTACGGCGGCGGTGACCAGCTGCGATCCACGGAGCTGGCCCGCGCCATCATCGAGGCCCATCCTGACCTGGATGGTTTCTTCGGCGCTAACGAAGGCTCGGCCATTGGGGTGCTGAACGCTGTGCAAGAGACCGGCCGCGCTGGCGAAATCGTCGTCGTTGGCTACGATTCTGGTCAGCAGCAGGTTGAGGCTGTGCGCGGCGGCCTGGCAGCCGGCGCCATCACCCAGGATCCCATTGGTATCGGCTACAAGTGTGTTGAGGCTGCGGTGCAGGCCATGAACGGCGAGGATCTGCCAGAGACTATCGATACCGGCTTCCACTGGTACGATGCTTCTAACATCGACGACGAGGAGATCCAGGCGCTGTTGTACGAATAGTGACGCCCGCTTACCCACGTAGATAGACGCGTGCCGGGCGCATTTTGAAAGCGCCCGGCACGTGATGGATTGGTTTATGACGACACCCTTAGTCTTGATGGAGGGGATCGACAAGAGCTTCCCCGGTGTGCAGGCACTGGCAGAAGCGCAATTTGAACTGTATCCGGGTGAGGTGCACGCGCTGGTTGGCGAGAATGGGGCGGGGAAATCCACCTTGATGAAGATCCTTGCCGGGATCTACGAACGTGACGCCGGCGATATTTACTATAAGGGAGAAGCGGTAGACATCTCTTCGCCACGCGCCGCGCAGGAGTTGGGTCTGAGCATGATCCATCAGGAGCTGAACCTGATGCCACACCTGACCGTGGCGCAGAACATTTTCATTGGGCGCGAACCGCGCCGCTATGGCGGTTTCATCCTTGACGAAAAAGCAATCAACCGCGAGACAGAAGAACTGTTCGAGATGATGAATATCTTTCTCGATCCGCGGGCGCGTGTTTCTTCGCTCACTGTGGCCAAGCAGCAGATGGTTGAGATCGCCAAGGCGGTCTCTTATGAGGCCGAAGTCCTGATTATGGACGAGCCCACGGCAGCGTTGACTGAGGGTGAAATCGACGATCTATTTGGGGTTATTCGCGAGTTTCGCGACAAGGGTGTGGGCGTTATTTATATTTCGCACCGTCTGGAGGAGCTGAAACAGATCTCGGACCGCATCACGGTTATGCGTGATGGGCATTACATCGATACCGTGGACACCGAAGATGCCAACATCGATCACATTATCCGCATGATGGTAGGCCGGACCATCATGCACAGTGTGCCCGAAGTGCCTGAAAACGGCGATGCTGAGGTGGCGCTGGAGGTACGCAATCTGTCCCGGATGGGAACATTTAGAGACATTAGTTTCCAGGTGAAGAAGGGTGAAATCGTAGGGTTTGCCGGTCTGATGGGAGCAGGGCGCACGGAAGTGGCGCGCGCCATCTTTGGCGCCGACCCGATCGATTCCGGAGAGATTTACGTAAACGGCGAGGAAGTGCAGATTCATAGTCCCCGCGATGCGGTGCGAGCCGGTATTGGCTATTTGTCCGAGGATCGTAAGCGATATGGGTTGGCGCTGGGGATGGATGTGAAGACCAACGTTGTAATGGCAGCCCTGAACCGCTTTCTCGGTCCGATTGGCACCGTGAATACGGCAAAAACAGAGACAACGGCGGAGCATTATGTAAATATGTTGTCCATCCGCACGCCTTCCGTCGACCAGAAAGTGAAGAACCTTTCCGGCGGCAACCAGCAGAAGGTGGTAATTGGCAAGTGGCTCACGGCGGACACCGACATCCTTATTTTTGACGAGCCCACGCGCGGCATTGACGTGGGCGCCAAGAGTGAAATACATAAATTACTGGACACGTTGGCCAGGGAAGGGAAGGCCATCATCATGATCTCGTCGGAGTTGCCCGAGATATTGAGAATGAGCCATCGCGTGGTCGTCATGTGTGAGGGGCGCATTACCGGTGAGTTGCTTGCTGCGCAGGCGACGCAGGAAAAGATAATGGCTTACGCGACTCAGCGAGAAGAGTTGACCCATGAATCAGCGTAAGTACGCTTAAGGAAACTCTTTGCGAAGGAAAGATGCCCAGAGCGCACCGATTAGGCAGTTGCACGTCGATTAGTATATGAAGTAGTCGGCAAGAAGTGTGCAACTGCGCTTGAGGAGAAGTGGAACAGCGGAGAGCAAAGGGAGATATTGGTATGACCGAAGCCAAGAGCGCCATAGTCGAAACGACAACGGCTCCTAAGAGAACATTCTTCCGTTCGGATGCTGCGCAAAAGCTGGCGGCTTTTGCCGGGCTCATCGCCATGATCATCATCTTCTCGTTGGCCTCTCCTAACTTCCTGCGGTTCAGTAATATTGTGGGCATTCTGTTGGCCACGGCCGTTAATGGCTTGCTGGCCTTAGGCGCCACTTTCGTGATCATCACCGCCGGCATCGACCTCTCCGTGGGTACGGTGATGACGCTGTCCGCCGTTATGAGTGCGGTTTTCGTCACATTCTGGGGCTTGCCGGTCCCCATAGGCGTCCTTGCCGGTCTGGCAACTGGTACACTAGCCGGGTTGGTGAACGGCGTGGTGATTACGAAGATGAAGATCCCCCCCTTTGTAGCCACGCTAGGCATGTTGTATATCGCCAAAGGCCTGGCGTTAATCATCTCCGGCCTGAAGCCTATTTACTTCAACGACGCGCCGATGTTTTCGCAGATCGCCATGGGCTCGATCCTGGGCAGCATCATCCCCGGATTCAACATCCCCAATGCTGTCCTCATTTTGTTCGGCGCTGCAATTGTTGCCCACCTTATCCTGAACAAGACGGTGCTGGGCCGCTATACATATGCTATCGGCAGCAACGAAGAGGCCACCCGGCTTTCCGGTGTCAGTGTTGATTTCTGGAAGACGGCGGTTTATGCGCTTGCCGGCGGCTTTGCCGGTCTGGGCGGTGTGGTGATTGCCGCCCGCCTCAACTCGGCGCAGCCGGCGCTGGGCACGGGTTATGAGCTGGACGCCATCGCCGCCGTGGTGATCGGCGGCACATCGCTCAGCGGCGGTGAAGGCACCATCCTGGGGACGATTATTGGCGCGTTTGTGATCAGCGTTCTGACCAATGGCCTGCGTATTCTCTCTGTGCCACAGGAGTGGCAGATCGTGGTCACCGGCGCCATCGTCATCCTGGCCGTTTATGCCGATATTCTGCGCCGCCGCCAGGCATAATGTCCCGCGCGGCCTTGCGCTGTGCCACAGACATTCCCCGCTAGTATGCAAAGAGGGAAGGTAATAATGTCGAGACAGATGAGTGAAACGCAGTTGCGCGAGGAAATTGTGCGTGTTACGCACATTATGGCCAAACAGCGCCTGGCGCGTTCCAGCGATGGCAACATCTCGGTGCGCCTGGACGACGATTGTTTTTTGATCACGCCGCGAAGTATGTACAAAATGAGCCTGCAGCCGGAGGATCTGGTCATCGTTGACGCCGAGGGCCAGATGGTTGAAGGCCGCGAGGGGATGAGACCCACGTCCGAAACGGCGATGCACATGGAAGTCTATCGCCAGCGCCCGGACGTGAACGCCGTGCTGCACGCGCATCCACCCTATGCCACGGCGCTGACCATCGTGGGCATTCCCTTTCCCACGGAGTACCTGCCGGAGGTGCTCATCGCTCTGGGACCGGTGCCCACCGCGCCCTATGCGCGCCCGCAGACGGTGGCTCTGGCGGAAAGCATTCGCGAGCCGATCCGCGAGCACAACAACGTTCTTCTGAGCCACCACGGCAGCATTTCCGTCGCGCGCACACTGGAGAAGGCGCTGATAAACCTGGAGCGCATCGAGCACACGGCTTACACTTATTTCCTGACGCGTTCATTGGGCGATCCCATCCCGCTGCCGGATGAGGAACTGACGGGCCTGGCTGAGGTAGGCGCCGCCGGCGACTATTGACGGATTACTCCCCGCACACGGCCCTCCGAATTGAATTACAGATTGCAACTGCCCCGTTACCGGGATTTGCTACAATAAATTGAACCGGTAGCGGCTGCACTGCTGCCGATTAGTCATCAAGAAGAGTTACACCAGGAGGAATTTTTTATGACCATACCCACCCTTGCCGGCGTCGAATCGAAAATGGTAGAGACTGATCGCATCAAAATCCACGTGCTGGAAACCGGTCCTGCGGATGGAATCCCCGTGCTCTTTATCCACGGGAACGCCTCGTCAGCCACTTTTTGGGAAGAGACAAGCCTGTCTCTGCCCGATGGCTACCGGGGAATCGCCCCTGACTTGCGCGGATACGGGGACACCGAACCGTTGCCGGTAGATGCCACACAGGGTCTGGGCGATATGGCAGAAGATATACGGGCCCTGGTCGAAACGCTTGGGCTGGACAAATATCACATCGTTGGTCACAGCATGGGCGGCGGTGTCGTCATGAAACATGTCATCGCTTATGCCGACGATCTCTTGAGTATCACGCTGGTGGACACCATGTCGCCGTATGGATATGGCGGCAGCAAAGGGGTGGAGGGAGAGCTGTTACACGAGGATGGTGCGCCCATCGGCATAAACCCCGATTTTGTGCGCCTGTTAGGTGAAGGAGAGCGAGGCGATGAGGATCCCATGGCGCCCCGCAACGTGCTGCGCCAATTCTACTTTAAGCCCCCTTTCGTGCCGGAACGAGAAGAAGCTTTGTTAAGTTCGGTGCTCTCTACCCGTATTGGCGATGATTGGTATCCGGGTGAGCTGGTCCCTTCAGAAAACTGGCCGGGGATCGCGCCGGGCGAGCGCGGCATCCTGCCTGCGTTCAGCCGCAAATATTTCGATGCCAGCGACCTGGTGGAGATCGAACCTAAACCGCCCATTCTCTGGCTTCGCGGCGCCGAAGACGCGATAGTTTCTGACAATGCCATGTTCGACCTCGCCGCCCTGGGAGCCATGGGCGCTGTGCCCGATTATCCGGGCGTCGAGGCCTGTCCGCCACAGCCGATGTTGCAGCAAATACGGGCCGTGCTGGAAAGGTATGCGGAGCAAGGCGGCGAGTATGAGGAGGTCGTGATTGAGGACGCCGGTCACTCTCCCTATATTGAGAAGCCGGAACGCTTCAACGAGGCCTTCCACGCCTTTATTACCGGGGCATAGCCGAAAAGGGGAGGCGGGGTTAGTCTGGAGTTACGTCACTGTGGTCCAAGGCCCTCGGATAGTAACGCCTCCAGCGTCGCCTCCCCATTCAAAACCTCCGCTTTCCACCCGGGCCGCAGGTGGTCGAGGAGCACTGCCTGTGCCAATCCGCTGTAGTAGAAACGGCCATCGCCGTGGTCGCCCGCCATACGCCGGATCTGGTCGATTTCTTTAGACCAGGCGTCGTCGGCGCCCTTATACGAAGCAAGATCATTGCGCTCGGCCGCATCGGGTAGTGGTGTGTAGTCATCCTCCGACGCCAGCAGCCAGCTTTGCAGCTCCATGTACTTGGCCTGACCTTCGACCCATTCCCGCTGTTGCTCAAACTGTACCTGCATCGAGTTGAGATCGTTTGCTTCGCGGCGACGCTCGCGCAGGATCAGGAATTGGCGGGCCATCTCCGCCAGCCGCTCGTCGGAGGCGCCATTCTGTGCCTCCTCAGCAGCATCAGCCAGTAGCGTCAATTCGGCGTCCCACGCTGTTTCCAGGCTCCTGTCCTCCCAGGGATAATGTTCCTGATAGCGGCGGTTGGCCAGTTCTGCCTGTAACAATCGCTCTTCTGCGTTTAGCCCCTGGAAGGCGTGAAACGATTCGTGGGATAGGAGGCTGATGTATTTCTCACTCCCGCCGAGAAAGAGATTTCTAATCAGCGCGTAGGGGAGCACGGGCCGCACGAAAGAGGGCAGCGATTCACGGAACTGCTGTACAAAATCGATTTCCAGCCACTCTTTGGTGGGCATGCTGGCGGCCCACTGATCGCCCACACGCACGGTGAAGGCCTGTGGGTGGGCTCCGCCTGCAACCAGCGCCTGCCGATAATATGGCTCACCAAAGAAGGCATCCCCTGGAACTTGTTCCCATGCAGCGCCGATAGTTTCATCGCCGGGAACGCGCTGCCAGCCATCCGCGGGCGTCCCCTGATAGCCGACAAGAAAGGCATATGCTTCGTTATAGACGACAAACGCGATATCGGCGTCGCCCCAGCCGGGCCATACCGTGTCACCCAGGGACCGCCGCTGGTGAGCGGCTTCGGCCAATAGCATTTTCTGCTCTTCGCTCAGATGCTCGACAGCTGCGGAATGCGTGGGTAGCCGCTGGTTGGAGATGGCGACTATGGCGATTGACAAGACGCAGAGAAAGACAAGTCCGGCGAGGACAATGATCCATCTTGGTTTTCTCATCACTTACCAGGATCCTTATGACGTAGACTTCTGGCGCTGCCCATCGATGATGGCCCCGACGATCAGTCCCACGCCACACCCCATGGCGGCGCCAACAGGCCCACCGAGGATGAAGCCGATGGCTGCACCGAAAATAAGACCAATACCTGCATACTGGTACTGGCGCGTTGGTGTATCTTCTTGCTCCATGTTTCTCTCCTTACACGCGCATGCTGAAAAGGATCGGTTATTCTGCGCACAGTGTAAGGTGTGGATGGGTTGCTCAGCAGTGACAAATGGCAGGGCCAGGCAGGATGAAGGTCACGAGTCCCGAATGGAGGGAGCCGGTGCAACCTCCGCTCCAGCAGCGGCGCGACTGACGTAGACGGCCGGTTCCAGGTTTACTGCTTCCTGGTAGGTGCGCGCCACATTGCGGGCAAACGTTTCTGCGACGCGAGCCTCCACCAGGGCCACGGCGCAGCCGCCGAAACCGGCGCCCGTCATACGCGCCCCCAGGCAGCCCTCCTGTTCGCCGGCAATAGCTACCATGGTGTTCAGTGCTTCGCTGGAAACCTCAAAATCATCGCGCAGGCTGGCGTGGCTCCCATCCATCAACTGGCCTACAGCCCGAGCATCATCGCGGTGCATTGCCTGCACTGCCTGCAGCGTGCGCGCATTTTCGGTGATAACGTGGCGCGCGCGGCGGCGAGTTAGCTCGTCCATCTCCCCGGCGCGCGCCTCGAAGGCGTCCACATCGACGTCACGTAGGGCGGGGACGCCGAAAAAACGGGCCGCTGCTTCACACTGGGCGCGGCGTTCATTATAGGCGGACTCGACAAGCCCGCGCCTCGTACCTGTATCCAGGACAACAACTGACGTGCCTCCGGGGAGCGGAACTGCCTCCGTCTGCAATGAGCGGCAATCGATGAGCAGGGCGTGTCCCTCCTGACCGGAGGCGGAGATCATCTGGTCCATGATGCCACAGGCAACGCCCACCCATTCATTCTCGGCGCGTTGCGCCAGACGGGCCATCGTTGCCGGCTCCCATGCCAGTTCGGATACGGTAGCAAAGGCGCGGGCGGCTGCCAGCTCCAGGGCAGCAGACGAGGATAGCCCCGCGCCGATAGGCACGTTGCCGCTTACGACACCCTGCCAGCCGCGAAGTTTGTAGCCCGCTTCCTGCAAGGCCCAGGCCACGCCCTCCACATACGCCTCCCAGGCATTCCCGCCTGCCTCTTTCTCCGGCAGGGAGAGAGCATCGAGGTCAAATTTGGCGCTGCGCTTGAGGTCCAGGGAGTGTAGGCGCACGTGCCCGTCCTGGCGGGCACAGAAGGCGATGTACACGGCGCGGTCGATGGCCATCGGCAGGACGAATCCATCATTGTAATCGGTGTGCTCGCCGATGAGATTGACGCGTCCGGGCGCCCGGGCGATGAAGCAGGGCGTCCCGCCAAATATCTCTTGAAAGGCCTGGCTGACCTGTCGGGTGAGGGATGCGCTATTTCGTGTAGCCATTCGGGTGCAATTGATGCCACTGCCAAGCGCTCTCTATAATGTCGCGCAACTCAGGGTAGTGGGGTTCCCAGCCCAGCTCGGAGCGAATCTTGTCGCTGCTGGCGATGAGTACGGGTGGATCGCCAGGACGGCGCGGGCCGATTTCGGCCCTGATGTCGCGCCCGGTAACCTCCCGCGCCGTTTCTATCACTTCACGCACGCTGAAGCCGCGACCGTTGCCCAGGTTATAGGTTTGGCTGCCTTCGTCCAAAGCGCGCAGAGCCAGGATATGCGCCTGAGCCAGATCCAGGACGTGAATGTAGTCGCGGATGGGCGTCCCATCGGGCGTATCGTAGTCGTCGCCAAAGATGACGATCCTGTCACGCTGGCCCAGAGCCACCTGCAGCACCAGGGGAATCAGATGCGTCTCTGGGTCATGCTGCTCGCCGAGATCGGGTGACGCCGCGCCGGCGGCGTTGAAGTAACGCAGCGCTGCGTAGCGCAGGTCATAGATTTGCTCCATCCAGTGCAGGAATCGTTCCAGAATGTACTTTGACTCGCCATAGGGACTTCCAGGGACGATGCGCTCATTGGCCTTAATGGGGATTTCTTCTGGTTCGTCAAAGAGGTTGGCAGTAGAGGAGAGAATAAAGCGTCGCACGCCGTGCTCCGTGGCGCTTCGCAGCAAATTAAGGCCGTTGGTGATGTTGTCGCCCAAATACAGAAAGGGCTGCTCCATCGATTCGCCGACCAGAGTATTAGAGGCGAAGTGCATAATGGCCTGGGGTCGCTGCTCAGATATGAGCGAATCGAGCAGCAAGCGATCGGCCAGATCGCCCTCTACAAACAACGCCTCCCCAGGAACCGCTTCACGGTGTCCTTGCGACAGGTTGTCCAGCACGATGACATCATCACCAGCTTTGATTAATTCATGAGCGACAACGCTGCCGATGTAGCCGGCGCCGCCGGTAACCAACACTTTCATCTTTGAACCTCGCTGGCCCCAGGTTTTCGCTGCCCGGGCCGATAGTTGTTCTCAAATTATCAACTGCGGCAATCTACCGTAGCGGGAGAGCCAGCTTAGATCCTAGTCTAGTTTTGGCCGTCATGTCAACAGACTTGAACTCGAGTACTAGTTTCTGTTAGGATGAAAGTATCGGAATCCGTTGTCTATTCAGAAAGGGGGTATGAACGTGAACAGAAATGGGCTATTGCCCGAACTCACTGCTGAGTTCGTTGGAACCTTCATCCTGATCCTCATTGGCGACGGAGCCGTCGCGGTTTCCGTCTGGACCGGTGCATACGATCTCTGGGCCGTTGCGTTAATGTGGGCCCTGGCAGTCGCCCTGGCGGTCTACGCCGTAGGCGCTGTCTCCGGCGCTCACATCAATCCGGCCGTAACGATCACCATGGCCGCTTTTGGCGACTTTGAGTGGAGAAAAGTGCTGCCATACATTGTGGCACAGATTCTCGGCGCATTTGTCGCGGCGGCAGCCATCCACGTGGCCTTTAGCGGTATCATCGAAGCGTTCGAGGCAGCTGAGGGCATCGTGCGTGGACAGGCCGGCAGCCAGTTAAGCGCTATGGTCTACACGACCTACGCACCGAATCCGGCCATCATCGGCACGTCGGCTGAAGCATTGGCGCAGGTTAGTCACGTACAGTGGTTTGTCTCTGAGGTGATCATCACTGCCGTGCTTCTGTTCGGCATCTTTTTCCTGGTGGAAGCGGCAAACGAAGGTCGTCCGCTGGCCAACATGTCCGCATTACTTATCGGTCTGTTGGTTGGCGCGCTGGTGGCTTATGAAGCGCCTGTTTCTATGGCGGCGCTCAATCCCGCCCGCGACCTCGGGCCGCGCATCTGGACGCTGCTCGCCGGCTGGGGCGAGATCGCTTTCCCCGGACCGCGTGCCGGCTTCTGGATTCCCACCGTGTCCACAATCGTCGGTGGTCTGATCGGCGGCGCGATCTATACCTATCTCTTCAAAGGAATCTATCCTGTTCCTGCAGAGCCAGGTCGGGTCCCGCCGGAAGTCGAAGCGCAGTAACAATCTGAACTCATCATCTGTGCTTTATAGTCAGTAGTTCTTAAAGATCGGGGCCGTCCGGCCCCGATCTTGTTCTGATCGCCTTACGTAATATAATAATCATTAAGTTACGTAAGATGTTGCATTAAACAGTGCGCATCACCTGCCCCGGCCGAAAATATGCTGCGCGTGCACTGTACGGCGCAGCCGGAATGTTATAAAAAAGAGGAGCCGTAAAGGAAAGGAAACAGACGCTCCACAAATAAACTATA
>DATHSI010000033.1:0-18409 GCA_035464315.1 Candidatus Sulfomarinibacteraceae bacterium | reverse complement strand
TGTGGGGCCTGGGCCGCAAAGCTGTAAGAGGGGTCGTTTTGGGCGCCGTGGGGCTGGCCGTTTTCGTCCTCTACCTGCTTGGTTATAACGAACTACTACTCCTTTTCGGCGGCGGGCTGCTGGTGATGCTCGTGCAATATGGCCGGCGCCGTTTCGCAGAGGAACCGGGCTCCGCTGCCGCCCTCCTGCCCTGGCTGGCCTTACCTTCGGTCAGCTCGTTGGCTACCGTCGCCCCCCTGGCACAGACAGTTCCCGTCAGCCTGGAGCGTCTGTTCCTGGTCTTCCTCAAGGTCGGCGCGGTGCTCTATGGCAGCGGCTACGTGTTGCTGGCCTTTTTGCGCAACGATCTCATCGTCAACCGGGGCTGGTTGACCGATCAGCAAGTGCTGGACGCCGTGGCCATCGGCCAGTTCACGCCCGGCCCGGTATTTACGACGGCGACCTTTGTAGGCTACGTCGTCGCCGACTGGCCCGGCGCCATTCTGGCGACGGTGGGTATCTTCCTGCCCTCCTTCCTTTTCGTTGCCGCCATCAGCCCGCTCATTCCACGGTTGCGCGACTCGGCCATAGCGGCTTCGGTGCTCGACGGCGTCAACGTAGCCGCCCTGGGTCTCATGGCCGCCGTGACCTGGGAACTGGGCCGCGCCGCCATCATCGACTGGCTCACGGCGTTGCTGGCTGTGATCTCGGCCATTCTCCTATTCCGCCTGCGACTCAACTCTGCCTGGATCGTTCTGGGCGGCGCTTTCGTAGGGCTCATCGCCAGCCTGTTCGCCGGCTGACCTGACGCGCGCCTTTCAATGTGGAAGAATAACTGATGCTAAACTGGATTGTCCTCGCCGTTGCCGGTTTCATCGCCTTTATTATCAGCACCGTCGCCGGCGGCGGCGGTTCCCTGATTCTGGTGCCCATCGTCAGCTTCTACCTCGGTGCGCAGACTGCGGCGCCCGTCATCTCCCTGGCCAACACCATCAACCGCCCCGTGCGCCTGGTCCTGTTCTGGAAAGATATCGACTGGAGTGTGGCCAAGTATTATGTACCCGGCGGCATCGCCGGCGCCCTCCTCGGCTCCTACCTCTTTGCCAACCTCACCATCGAATATCTGCAGATTATCGTGGGGCTTTTCCTTATCTCCACCGTCTTCCAGTACAATTTCGGCGAAAGCGAGCGCGCTTTTGAGGTCCGGGCCGTTCACTTCCTGCCCCTGGGCTTCGTCGTCTCCCTCTTCTCCGCCCTCATCGGCGCGACAGGCCCCGTTCTCAACCCCTTCTACCTCAACTACGGTCTGCAGAAGGAGCACATGATCGGCACCAAGACGGTCAATTCCTTTCTCGTGGGCCTGACCAAGATCGGCTCCTACACCTTTTTCGGTGCGCTCTATGGTCGCCTCTGGGGCTACGGCCTGCTCATCGGCGTCATGGCCGGCCTCGCTAGCTACGTGGGGAAGCAAGTCCTTGGTGAAATCAGCAACAAAACGTTCCGCATCCTGGTCATCGCCCTGATGGTCATCAGTGGCGCAGTGATGGTGTATGAGCAGGTCTCGGCCTGGTTGCAGGGATAGACTAGGCGGCGGACCGCAGACCGCGGTCAATCTCCAATCGCCGATCTCCAATCTCCGCTTCCCTTGCCCCATTCCTAGCAACTCCTATAATTCCAAATACTCTATCCAACTCCAGAAGGTGCAGACCATGCCCACTTCAATCACCATCTTCGGCGACATTCACGCCAATCTACCCGCGCTGGAAGCGGTCTTCGCCGACATGGCCGACCGCGGCATGAACGAGAATCTCTACTGCCTGGGCGACCTCGTGGGATATGGCACCTTTCCCAACGAAGTAGTCGATGCCATTCGGGAGCGCGATATCCCCACCCTCATGGGTAACTACGACCAGGGCGTGGGCCACAGCAGCGACGACTGCGGCTGCGCCTACCGCACCGAACGCGAGCGTGCCCTGGGTAACCGCTCCATTGCCTGGACCAACGCGCACACCAGCGACGAGAACAAAGCATATCTGCGACAGCTCCCGGCCCACATTCCTCTGCAATTGGGACCGCTGCAGGTGCTGCTGGCTCACGGTAGCCCGCGCCGCGTCAACGAATACCTCTTCGAAGATCGGCCCGACAGTAGCCTGGAACGCATCATGGACCAGGCCCAGGTCGACGTCCTCGTCGTGGGCCACACGCACAAACCGTACCATCGCGTGCTACCCAGCGGGCGTCACGTGGTTAACGCCGGCAGCGTGGGCAAACCCAAGGACGGCGACCCGCGCGCCTGCTACGTCGCGCTCACCGCCCCCAAAGGGCAGCTTCAGGCCCAATTCATCCGCGTGCCCTACGACGTCGAACGCGCCGCCCAGGCCATCGAGGCCACGCCGGCCGAAACCGGCATGCCCCACCCCTACGCCCAGATGCTGCGCGACGCCGGCGGCTAGCGCCTGACCGCTGACCGCAGGCAACAACCAATCTCCGATCTCTGATCTCTATTCTCCGCTCAACCAATACACCAATCCCCCCAACCACGCTATCATAGGACCCAAAACCCACAAAGCACAAAGGAAACATCCATGAGCTACGATCTGGTAATCAAAGAGGGGCGCGTGGTCACCGCGGACACGAGCTACGTGGCCGACGTCGCCGTGCAGGACCAGCGCATTGCGGCCATTGGCGCAAACCTGTCCGGCAAGCAGGAAATCGACGCCGGCGGCATGTTGGTCACACCCGGCGCCGTGGACGTGCACGTGCACATGGAGATGCCCATCGGCCAGTTCACCTCCTGCGACGACTTCTTCACCGGCACGCGCGCCGCGGCCTTTGGCGGCACGACGTGCATCATCGACTTCGTAGAGTCGCTGCCCGAGCAGACGATGATGGAAGGATTGGCCGAGCGTCGCGCCGCCGCCGACCCCCGCGTGACCATCGACTACGGGCTGCACATGACGATTGGCCCCGATGAGATGAACAAACTGGACGAGCTTCCCCACGTTTATGAGGCCGGATGCGCCAGTTTCAAGCTTTACATGGCCTACGGTTTTTGCCTGACCGACGACCAGATGATGCGCGCCCTGGAAGCCGTACGCGACGTCAACGGCTGGCCCGTGGTTCACGCCGAAAACTGGGCCATCATCCAGGCCCTGATCGCCCGCAACCTGGCTGCCGGCAACACCGAAGCGCGCTGGCACCCGCGCAGCCGCCCGGCCATCATGGAGGGCGAAGCCGTCGGTCGCGTTATCGACATCGCCACCCTGGTGGGCACGCGCCTGCACATCTTCCACATCAGCTGTGACGAAGCCGCGCAGCGCGTCGCCGCCGCACGCCGTCGCGGCCTGCCCGTCACCGGCGAGACCTGCCCTCACTTTCTGCTGCTGACCCAGGAATTGTACGACCGGCCTGGCGTGGAAGGCGCGCTGCCCGTCTGCGCGCCGCCCATCCGCTACGCCGACTCGCAACAGGCGCTTTGGCGCGCGCTAGGCAACGGCGACCTGCAAGTGGTAGCCACGGACCACTGCCCCTTCACCCGCGCCGACAAAGAGACCGGCCTGCACGACTTCAGTTGCATTCCCGGCGGGGTTCCTTCCGTCGAAATTCGTTTCCCCGCCCTGTACAGCGAAGGCGTACGCAGGGAGCGCATCACGCTCAACCAGTGGATCGACCTCTGCTGCACTAGCCCCGCCCGCCTGGCCGGACTACAAAAAAAGGGGGAAATCGCCGTGGGCTACGACGCCGACCTCGTCGTCTTCGATCCGCAGAAAGAAGTGACGATTAACAGTGATACGCTGCACGAAAACGTCGACTGGACCCTCTACCAGGATAAGACAATTCAGGGGTGGCCCACCGTCACTATCAGCCGCGGCGATGTTATTGTCCAGGACGGACAGTTCAAGGCCCAGCCGGGGCGCGGTCGCTTTGTGAAACGGCGCTACAACTGAGGCGCACTGACGATTAACCTCAGCGCGCGAAGGCTTGATAGTGATTTGATCGCAAAGAAGCCTCGTGTGAAGTTTTACTTCACACAATGTACGTAATTGGTTCAATATACACTGAACAATAAAGCCTTTCTTGACACACGCCCGTTCCCCAGATAACATTGCTGTCTAACTGAGGAGAATGTGCCGCACAACTATCGCTCATGAGCACCTACAATCTTGTCTTCACTACAGAACGATCCCAACGCCACCAGGAAACGTCTATCGCCGCCGCCCCAGACTTCTTGAATATTGCGATGCTTCAGCGTCCAGATAAAGAGACGTTGAAAGCGCACCTGCAGGACGCCGAATATCTCATCTCAGAGCGGGTAGGCGTCGTCGACGAGGAGGTCATCCAGGCTGCGCCCGATCTGAAGATGATTCTGCGCCTGGGCTCCCTGACCCACGACATCGACGTCGAAGCGGCGCGCAAAGCGGGCGTTATCGTCACTTACTGGCCCGTGGTCCCGGTGATCCGGGTAGCCGAACACGTCGTTCTCCAGATGCTGACCCTCAGCAAGAAGCTGCGCGAGACAGAGGCTATTGCCCTGGAGGCCAGTTCCGAATGGGGCGAGAGCAAGCGCACGGACGAAGATACCTTCGCCTACAACTGGTCCGCCCGCGAAGACGTCGATGGCCTATGGCAGAAGACGGTGGGCATCATTGGGTTTGGCGAAATCGGGACGGAACTGGCCCGCCGCCTGCACAATTGGGGCGTGACTCTGCTCTACAACAAGCGCCGCCGCCTGCCCCCACGCGTCGAAGACGAGCTCAACCTGACCTACGTGGAGATGGACGATCTTTTCGTCCAGAGCGACTACGTAGCCAACTTGTTGCCCTACTTCCCCCAAACAGATCAGTTACTGGACAAAACGTTCTTCGACAAAATGAAGCCCGGCGCGTGCCTGGTCAGCAGCGGCAGCGGCAGCGTAATCAACGAGCAGGACCTGGCTGAGGCCATTCGCAGCGGCAAGCTGGGCGGTGCAGCCCTGGACACATTCGAGTGGGAACCGCTGCGGCCTGAGAATCCGCTTATCCCTCTGGCCAAAAAAGGTTACAATGTTTTGCTGACGCCACACATCGCCGCCGGTTCTCTGAGCGCCGCCGCCAGAGAGCGCGCCAAATATTATACGAACATCGTAAACCACATCGAAGACAAACCTATTCACAACCGCATCGCATAACCTGCCGGGCGGCGCCGGCGGTTGGCATCATGTCGCACACCGCAGGAGCCAGCACGGCTGAGCATTGGTTATCGTCAGCTATTCAGAACCCGTTCCCGGCGCCCGGCAGATCAACCGGACGGCTACGGGCAAAGGAGGTGGTGGTTGCGATCCCTAACACGTTCACGCGTAAAAGTATCGAGATAAGACTGTCCCCGATATAAAAGGAGTGAGAAATGAATAGCAAGATGTATTTGCGCTCTTTGGCCATGCTTCTGGCCCTGCTATTGCTCGTCGCCTGTGGCAGTAGCACCGCCGATGTGCAGGAGCCGGCAGATGACACAGAGACAACGGCAGAGGAACCGGCGGCGGAAGAGGAACAAGCCGTCGATGAGGAAGACGAACCCGGCGAGGTCATCGAACTGACCTACTGGCACACCAATCCCGGTCCTGCCGGCGAGGCCCAGGCCGAGCTCGTAGAAATGTTCAATGAGTCGCAGGACCGCATCCACGTTAGCACTGAGTTCCAGGGCAGCTACGGCGATCTGGCCACCGGCATCCTCACTGCCTTCGCCGGCGGCGGCGGGCCGGACGTCAGCCAGTTAGGCACCTTTGAAATCCTGGAGTTCTACAATTCGGGCGTTTTGGTTGACCTCAAGCCCTATATGGATGGCCCCAACGGCGTTGACACCAGCAATTGGCCGGGCACCCTGCTGTCGGCCGGTGAGTTCGACGGCGGCGTCTACTGGCTCCCCTTCAACGTAGCCGTGCCCGTCCTCTACTACAATCAGGAAGCGTTTGAAGAGGCCGGGCTCGACGGGCCTCCGGAGACGTGGGAAGAGTTCTACGACTACGCTCGCCAGCTAACCGTAAAGAATGATTCCGGCGTGGTCGAGCGTTACGGCGTCGCCTACATCCCCGGCTGGTTCTCCTGGGCCATGACCTCCACCATCTGGTCCGAAGGCGGCGAGATCACCAATGAGGATTACACCGACATCACCCTTAACGATCCCGTCGTGGTCGACGTACTCAGCGAGTTCCAGGCGCTGATCCAGGAAGAAGCGGCGATTCTGCCCGACGACGCCTCGGGCGGCCATCGCGGTATGTTCATGAACGGCCAGGCGGCCATGATCCTGGACTCCCCCGCTCCCTTCGGCGACATCTTCGAAAACGCCGTAGGTTTCACGCCGTCTGTGGCTAACTATCCCGCTGGCGCAGCCGGGCGTGAGTACAATCCGGGCGGCGGCGGTATCGCCATGATCGCCTCGTCCGACGAGGACAAGCGCGACGCGGCCTGGGAGTTCATGAAGTTCATGATTTCCCCGGAGAGCCTGGCCTACTACGCTGAGCGCAGCGGCTACGTGGCCTGGACGCCGGAAGCGCAGGAAGCTGCCGGCGATCTACTGGAAGACGAGCGCTACGCTACGATCCATGAGGCGGTCCCCTATCTGCGGGGCGACTTCTCGGCCAACTTCTCGCCCGCCGTGCGCACCAATTTTGACCAGGCATGGCAGTCGATCTTCATCGAAGGTGCCGACCCACAGGAAGCGCTGGACGCTGCCGACGCCCGGGCTGAAGAGGAAATCGGCGAAGAGATCTTCGCGCCCTAAAGCATTCTGAGCGGTCGCGGCCTGAAATCCGCCGACCACAACGGTGAGAGGCCGGCCCGCGGGCCGGCCTCTCATTGCCAACAGGAGAGTAGCAACTATGCAGCGCTGGTTTGCGCGCTTCTCGATAGCGCTAAAAAGAAACCGGCATGAATGGCCCGCCTTTCTGGCTTTCGTTGCACCCAACTTCATCTTATTCGCCATCTTCACCTACTGGCCCATCATCTACAGCTTTTTCCTCAGCTTCACCCGCTGGAACTTTCTAACCCCTGACCGGCTGAACGTAGGTTGGCGCAATTACCAGCGCCTGCTGATGGAGGATCCTAACTTCTGGAAAGTGATGAGCAACACGCTGACCTATGCCATCAGCGTCGTGCTCATCGCCCAGGGGCTGGCCTTTCTGCTGGCACTGTTGCTCAACCGCAAGGTGCCGGGACAACCCTTTTTCCGCACCATCGCCTTCACGCCGCATATTACCACCACCGCCGCCGCGGCCCTGGTCTGGGTGCTGCTGCTCGACCCGCGTATGGGCCCTCTCAGCTACGTCTATAATCTGCTGGGCGTCGCCGGCCCGCGCTGGCTGACGAGTACCACGCTGGCGCTGTGGGCCATCATCGTCGTCGGTATCTGGAAGGAGATCGGCTTTTCCTCCGTCTTTTTCCTGGCAGGCTTGCAGGGCATTAACCGCGATTATTATGAAGCTGCAGAGGTGGACGGCGCCTCCGGTTTCGCCGTGTTGCGCCACGTCACCCTGCCCCTGATGACGCCCGTCATCTTTTTCCTGATGGTCAGCGGCTTCATCCAGGCCATCAAAGCATTTGACGTCGTGGCCATTATGACCGACGGCGGTCCTGTTTATCCGGCTTCCGCCACCTACGTCTATCACCTGTATCAGCTTGCCTTCCGCAACTTCCGCGCCGGCTATGCCTCGGCGTTTGCCATCCTTTTCTTTATCGTGATCATCGCCATTACGCTCTTCCAGATTAAGTTCTCGGAGCGTTGGGTACAGTACGGGGACTAGTTCGTTATGCAAATCCCTTCAGTAACCAAACGAGGCGCGCAGAAACGACCATCGCGCGCAGGCGTGCGGCAGGGCGTGCGCGCGGCGTGGCCCTTTGCCCTGCTTACCATCGTGGCCATCATCCTGGGCCTGCCTTTCTTCTGGATGATTATTACCGCGCTAAAACCGGTGCACGAAGTCATTATTTATCCCCCGCGCTGGCTGCCGCAGGAGATCCGCCTGGAGAATTTCGTGGATGCCTGGAACGCCGCGCCATTCGGCCGTTTCTACATCAACAGCATCGTCACCGGCGTGGCCACAACGTTGCTTCAAGTCGTCTTTGCCGCCTTCATGGCCTACGCCTTTGTATTCATCCGCTTTCCGTATAAGCGCTTCCTTTTCCTGTTAGTCCTGGCGACCATGATGGTTCCGCTGGAGATGAAACTGGTGCCCAACTACATCCTGTTGGCCAAGCTGGATTGGATCAACACCTACTGGGCCCTGATCATTCCCCCCGCGGCGCACGCCTTTCCCGTTTTCGTGCTGGAGCAACAGTTCCGCACCCTGCCGCGGGATCTTATCGACGCCGCAAAAGTGGACGGCGCCAGCCACTTCCAGATCCTGGTGCGCATCGTCACCCCAGTCAGCCGGCCCCTGCTGGCTGCCGTGGGCCTCGTCTCTTTCGTCGGCCGCTGGAACGATTATCTCTGGCCCCTGATCGTGACTAACGAGGTCACCATGCGCACCCTGCCCATTGGCCTCGCCTACCTCCAGGAGACGCAGGAGGGCAGCAATCGCTGGAACCTGCTGATGGCCGGCACCATCTTCGTCATCATCCCCATCCTGATCCTGTTTATCATGACGCAGAAACAGTTTGTGGAAGGGATTACGCGCGGCGCCGTCAAGAGCTAACCGCGACAGACCAATCAAAAGGACACAGTTCATGGAGAAACCAACCGTCGCCATCACCATCGGAAAAGACCACTACGAGCGCATGTTCAACCAGGAAGCGTGGGACGCTCTGGATGCTTTCGCCCACGTTATCCACCATCCGGGCCAGGAACCGGCGGATAAAGAAGCGCTATTGGCTTTGTTGCCAGAGGCCGACGCCTGCATCAGCAGTTGGGGCGTGGCGCAGCTGGACGCCGACGTCGTTGCCGCGGCGCCGCGCCTGCAAGCCATGGCCCACATGGGCAGCAGCGTCAAACGATTTGTCTCAGACGCCGTCTGGGAGCGGGACATTCAGGTCACCAGCGCCGGTCTGGCCCTGGCCCAGGACGTGGCCGAAACCACGCTGGGCCTGATGATCGTCGGTATGAAACGCGTCTGGCCCCTGGCCCGACACGTGCGTCAGGGCGGCTGGCGCGAAACCGAATGGTGGCCTTCACGCGAGCTCTACCGCAAGCGGGTAGGCATCATCGGCGCCAGCAACGTGGGACGGCACGTCATTCGCCTGCTGGAGCCCTTCGAAGCGCGGGTGCTGCTCTACGATCCATTCGTCTCCGGCGCGGAAGCCGACGAGCTGGGCGTCGAGAAAGTAGAGTTAGAGACGTTGCTGCAACGGGCAGACGTCGTCTCCCTGCACGCCCCGGCCAACAAGCAGACCATGCACATGCTCAACGCCAAGCGCCTGGCAATGATGAAGGACGATGCTCTGCTGATCAACACGGCGCGAGGTACGTTAATTGATGAAGAGGCGTTGATACAAGAGCTACAAAAGGGCCGCTTCTTCGCCTTCCTGGACGTGACCGATCCGGAGCCGCCGGCGCCCGACAGCCCCCTGCGCCGTTTGGAGAACGTGGTGGTCACGCCCCACTCCGCCGGGTGTATCGAAGATTGCAGCCGCATGGGGAAACTGGCGGTTGAAGAGCTGCGCCGTTTTTTCGCCGGCGAGCCGCCCGTCTATCCCATCAAACAGGAAATGTTATCGCACGTCGCCTGATGGCGCGTCGCCACAACAGGAACCAACCTCCAGGAGGCTTACCGGTAGCCTTTCATCTCGGGTGTCGGTCGCCGGCCTCGCGGACGTTTGAGGAACGTATTCTTGAGTGAACCGCCTATCTTAAAGGTCATTCACGGGCAACCCAATCCAGCGGGCATGGCCGGCGCCCAGGTATTTCTCTTTGAGGGTGACGCCACACGCGAACGGGTAAAAGAGATCCTGCCCGCGCCCGGCGTCACCCTGCCCCAGAAACGCGACGACCTGGATCAGACCGTATTCCGCCTGAAGGTGGTGCACATTAACGACCTGCACGGCCACGTGGTTCGCTTCCACACCGAGCCTGCCATTCCGGTCTTTTCACGCATCGTCCACCGCATACGCCGCCTGCGCGCTCAGGCCCGTGAAACGGAGAATATGGCCGTGTTGGCCCTCTCCGCCGGAGATGACCTGGTGGGCACCGTCCTGGACGAATTGCTCGGCGAGGATCCGGCTTCCTACGAAATGCACGCCGGCTATCGCCTCTACTCCGCCGCGGGCATTGACGCCAGCACCGTGGGCAATCACGACCTGGACATGGGCTCAGAGTTGCTGGCCCACGCCATCCGCACCGACGCTCACTTCCCCATCCTCTCCGCCAATCTAACCGGCTCTCGCTATCTGCAGGACGCCTATTGCCCCGCTGCCCTGTTTGTGGTGCAGGGCGTTCGAATCGGCGTCATCGGCCTCAGCACGCCGGCTGCCGTAAAACCACAGGCAGACACCGGTCTGCACGTGGTCAACCCTGTGCAGGTGGCGCACAACATATTGCCCGCCATTCGTCCACTGGCCGACGTACTGATCGTCCTCAGCCACCTTGGATATAACCTGCAGAGCACGACGGGCAGCGTCAGCGAAGCCGGAGACGTGGAGTTGGCCCAGAGCCTACCGCCCCGCTCCGTGCAACTCATCGTCGGCGGGCACACACACCACGTACTGAACGAGCAAGGATTGACGGCCAACAACATCGTCAACGGCATTCCCATCGTACAGGCCGGCACCCTGGGCACCTTTGTGGGCGAAGTGGATATCATGCTGCGCAACGGATGCGCCGCCGTGACCAACGCGCGCCTGACGCCAACGGCCAATCTAGCGGTTGACGAGGAATTTGAGGCGGAGATCGTACAGCCCATTGTGCGCAAGACCGAGCCCTACTTCGTCGAACCGTTGGGCACAGTCGACGATCACCCCGATCTGACCACCGACGCCGTACGCAACCTGTTTAGCAGCGAAGAATCGGCGCTGGCCAATTTCATTACCGACGCCCTCGTCTACCGCACCCGCGCCAACGGCTACAACGTCGATTTCGCCGCCATCGACACCTCCTGCATCCGCTGTGGATTACCAACCGGCGGTCACCTGGTCTTCAGCGACTGGTTCCGCATCATGCCCTTCCCCGACGCCATTCGCCTCTGCTGGCTGACCGGGCGGCAGTTGCAGGAGCTGCTCGACGACAACGCGCGCCGCGCCGACCGGCCGGATGAGCCGCACACCGAGCGCGGCTTCCTGCAATTCAGCCACCACGTACGCTATACCATCGAGCTGGGCCAGTCGCGAGCCGCGGCCAGCGCCGTAGACATTTCCCTCAACGACCGGCCCATCGAGGAGCAGTGGGAGCGTTCATTCCTCATGGCCTGCAGCAACTTCACGCGCCGGCCCGCCCGTTCCTGGGAGGCGTTTGCCCGCCGTTATTATGAGCCAAGAATCTTCGACCTGACCCAACTGCCACACCTGGATCCCCACCTTTTCCTGCGAGACGAGCTGGTGACCTACATCAAGGAAAAAGGGGGCGTCACCGAGGCCGGCGGCGCCCGCCGGGACGGCCGTGTGCGCTTTATTTAAGGAGACAACTATGCCAACGACACGCAGAATTTCACAGGTGTTCGCCGGCGACAGCCGCGCCCTCATTGTGGCCTTCGATCACGGCATGATCGACGGTCCCGCTCAGGGAATGGAACAGCCCGGACCGACGCTACGCCGCATTGTAGACGGCGGCGCCGATGCCATGCTCACCACATACGGCACTGCCCGCCGCTTCGCGCAGGAGATCGCCTCCCTGGGCCTGATCTTGCGCCTGGATGGCGGCGGCACCGTGTTGGGCGACATGGGTCAGGGCGCTCAATTCTATACCGTGCAGGACGCCCTGCGCCTGGGCGCCGACGCCGTGGCTCTCTCCGCTTTCCCCGGCGGCGACGAGGAGAAAGACTCCTTGCACCGGCTGGCGCAAGTGATCGGCGAGGCGCACGCCTGGGGCCTGCCTGTGATGGGTGAAATGGTGCCCGGCGGCTTCGACAGCGCGCCCGAATTACGCACCGCCGAAAGCATCGCCATCGCCGCTCGCGTGGGCGCCGAGCTGGGCGCCGACTGGGTCAAGATCCCTTACGCGCCTGGTTTTGAGCACGTGACGGAAACCTGCTACGTTCCCGTCGTCATACTGGGCGGCGCGCGTAAAGGGAGCGAGCGCACCATGCTGGAGACGATTCGCACCGCGCTGGACGCCGGCGCGCGCGGCGTAGCCATCGGGCGTAACATCTTCCAGGCCGACGATCCGCAGGCCATGACCGCCGCCGTCGCCGCCATGCTGCACCGCGACGCGTCGGTGGAGGATGCCATGCGCGAGCTGCAGCAATAATCAACGCGTGTGCTCACATTTCAATATGTGCCTGTTTTGTAAACCGTGAATTGACTCACGCTCACCCTGAGGCTACTATAAGCACACTATGCAACGCTACAAGACAGTATTCACCACTGAACGAGGCGAGCGACACCAGGAAGCCGCGCTGAGTGCAGCACCCGACCGCCTGGATATTACAATGCTACGCCAGCCAGACAAAAAGACGTTGATGACCCACCTGCAGGACGCCGAGTACCTCATCTCAGAGCGGGTGGGCGTCATCGACGAGGAGATCATCCAGGCCGCGCCACAGCTGAAGCTGATTCTGCGCCTGGGCTCCCTGACCCACGACATCGACGTCGAAGCGGCGCGCAAAGCGGGCGTCGTCGTTTGCTCCTGGCCCGTAGCCAGCGTCATCCGCGTAGCGGAACATCTGGTGCTACAGATGCTGGCCCTCAGCAAGAAGCTGCGCGAAACAGAGGCCATCGCCCTGGAGGCCAGCTCCGAGTGGGGCGAGAGCAAGCGTACGGACGAAGACACCTTCGCCTACAACTGGTCCGCTCGCGAAGGCGTTGATGGCCTGTGGCAAAAGACGGTGGGCATCATCGGTTTCGGCGAAATCGGGACGGAACTGGCCCGCCGCCTACAGAACTGGGGCGTGACCCTGCTCTACAATAAGCGCCGCCGCCTGCCCCCGCAGGTCGAAGAGGAGCTGAACCTGACCTACGCAGACGTTGGCGACCTCTTCGCCCAGAGCGATTACGTGGCTAACCTGCTGCCCTACTTCCCAAGCACGAATATGTGGCTGGACGACGCTTTCTTCCAGAAGATGAAGGACGGCGCCTGCATCGTCAGTTGCGGCAGCGGCAGCGTGATCAACGAGCAGGACCTGGCCGAGGCCATTCGCAGCGGCAAACTGGGCGGCGCGGCCCTGGACACCTTCGAATGGGAGCCGATCCGTCCCGACAACCCCCTCATCGAACTGGCAAAGCAACGGTATAACGTCTTGCTCACCCCGCACATCGCTGCCGGCGCCACGGCCATGCAAGCGCAGGAACGAGCCCAGGATTACACCAACATCGTCAACCATATTGAAGGGCAGCCTATCCACAATCGCGTGGTCTAGCCGCGACCGCCCCTGCCCTAGAGCAAATCGCGACGCAATCCTTGAAGTTGTTTCGCGTGAAGAACAGGTGCTATGTCCACAATTCTTATTGAAAAGGGAGCCGTCGTTACCGTAAACGACGACCAGGATGTGTTCAACCCTGGATACGTCTTCATCGAAGACGACCGCATTGCGGCGGTAGCCGCCGGAGAACCGCCGTTAGCCTATCGCCAGGCAAAGACGGTTATCGACGCCTCGCTGATGGCCGTGATGCCCGGCATGGTCAATGCCCACACCCACCTTTTCCAATCCTTCATTCGCGGCCTGGCCGACGACAAGACGTTGTTGGAGTGGCTGGAGGCCTGTATCTGGCCTGTCGCTTCGGCCCTGTCACAGCAAGAAGCGTACGTGGCAGCCATGGTTGGCCTGATGGAAAACCTGCGCGGCGGCGCCACCTCCGTTATCGACCACCAGTATATCCACACCGACCTACAAAACGATGACGCCGTGTGCCGCGCCGCCGAGGAGACCGGCGTGCGTTTCTTGCTGGCCCGCGGCTGGACCGACGAGAATTACCCGCAGCAATTTGTGGAGTCGCCGCAACAGATCGTGGCCGAGACGGCGCGCCTGCGCGACCATTGGCAGGGGCGCGGCGACGGCCGGCTGCGCGTGGAGTTCGGCCCGCTCATTCCCTGGGGCTGCAGTGATGAAACGATGCAGAAAACTTATCGTCTTTCACAGGAATGGGGCGCGGGCACGCACATCCACGTGGCCGAAACGAAAGCCGAGGTAGACATGAACCTGGAGGCGCGCGGCAGCCGCCACATCGAGTGGCTGGCGGACGTCGGCGCGCTGGGCCCCGACCTGCAACTTGTGCACAGCGTGTGGCTCAACGACGAAGAAATCGAGCTGATCGCGCAAACGGACGCCGTGGTCGTACACTGTCCGGTGAGCAATATGTACCTGGCCTCTGGCGTGGCCCGCATTCCCGAAATGCGCGCGCGCGGCATCACCGTGGGACTGGGCAGCGACGGACCGGGGAGCAACAACAGCCAGGATATGCTGGAAGTGCTCAAAGTGACGGCCCTGCTGCACAAAGTAGACAAACTGGACGCCACCGTACTGCTGCCCGAGGACGTGCTCTGGATGGTCTGCCGCGGCGGCGCCCGCGCCTTCGGCCTGCCCCAGACCATCGGCTCGCTGGAAGTGGGCAAGAAAGCGGACGTGGTCCTCCTGGACCTGGACAGTCCCTTTGCCATGCCCGTGCACCGCGTGCCCTCGGCCATCGTCTATAATGCCGGCGCGCGCGACGTGGACACGGTTATCGTCAACGGTGAGATGTTAATGCGCGAGAAAGAGTTCCTGTGCCTGGACGAAAAGCAGGTGCTGGCCCAGGCGCGAGAGGTGTGCGCCAACCTCTTCGAACGGGCCGGGGTCGTCGTAGAGTAGGAAGGAAGAAACGATGAACCCTGCAGGCAAAACGGCGCTCATTACCGGTGGCGGCGTGCGCGTGGGCAAGGCCATCACCCTGGCCCTGGCCCGCGCCGGCGCCAACGTGATCATCAACTACAACCGTTCAGCTCCTGCCGCCGAGCAAACAGCAGACGACGCGCGCACGGTCGGCGTGGACGCACTCCCTCTCCAGGCCGACATCACTGACTGGGAGCAGGTCAGGCGCATGGTTGCCGCCGCTACCGAGCGGTTCGGCGCTATAGACATTCTGGTTAACAACGCCTCGCGCTGGGAGCCCACGCCCTTCCCCACGGACGACGTCGCCGCCTGGCAGCGGGTCAGCCGCGTGCTGGTCGACGGCGCCTTCTACTGCGCCAACGCCGTGGCTCCGGGCATGTTAGAACAGGGCGCGGGCGCCATCGTCAACATCATCGATCTCTCCGCCTGGGAGCCCTGGCCCGACTTCGCCGCGCACAGCGTGGGCAAATCGGCCCTGCTGGGCCTGACGCGACAACTGGCGCTGGAGCTGGCGCCCGCGGTGCGCGTCAATGCCGTGGCCCCCGGCCCCGTCCTGCCCCCGGCGGAGTACGACGAGGAGCGGATCGCGCGCAGTGCAGATAGAACTCTGCTCGGTCGCTGGGGCAATCCCCAGGACATCGCACAGGCGGTCCTCTACTTCATCAACGCTGATTATGTCACCGGCGAAGCTCTCGCCGTGGATGGCGGCGAGCGTTTTGGCCACCGCAAACCGGAGCACGGATAATGGCCCTGTTCCGCTGCCGGTGGGCGTGTTAGCAAAGCCGCGACGAGGTCATCTACATATGACACGATTTGAACAGAAGGTAGCCGCCATAACCGGCTCTGCCACCGGCATCGGCCAGATAGAGGTAGACGGCGAAATCGTCCTGTGCTGAGCCACGCCCCGTGTCGCGCCCCCCTGTAATGGACGCCCTGCTCGGTCTGGACGTGGGCACTTCGGCCACGAAGGCCGTCCTGCTTGACGGGGCGGGCGGGCAACTGGCTGCCGCCCAGCGGAGCTACCCGCTGCAAACGCCGCGTCCCGGCTGGGCCGAACAGGATCCGGAACAGGTGTGGCAGGCGCTGCTCGACGCCGTGCGCGACGTCCTGCAACAGGTGAGCCGCCACCCCGTGCGCGTGCGCGCCCTGGCGCCGGCGACCCAATCCGGCTCTCTCATACTGGCCCGCGCCGATGGTGCCCCCCTCTATCCCATGGTCACCTGGCTGGACACACGCGCCGAGGAGGTGGTTCGGCAATGGCGCGCTGATGGGCTGGAGGAGATGATCTGGCGGCGCAGCGGCTGGCGCCTCACCCCCGGTTTCCCCCTGCCCATGCTGGCCTGGTTCAGACAGCAGCGCCCCCAGTTGTTCGCCACCGCTGAGCGCGTGATGGGTCTCAACGACTTCATCCTGCACCGGCTCTGCGGCGCCTTCGTCACCGATCATTCCAGCGCCTCGGAAATGTTGCTGCTGGACTGGCGCCAGGCTGCCTGGAGCGAGGCGCTGTGCGATCTGGCCGGCATCACCGCGCAAATGTTACCTGCCATACGCAACTCCGGCGTCGCGCTGGGCCGCCTGACCCCCGCAGCCAGCGCCGCCACTGGCCTGCCCCGCGAAACGGTCGTGGTCAGCGGGGCCCACGACCAAGCTTGCGCCGCAGCAGCCATGGGGGTCACCGAACCGGGTCAGCTCCTCCTATCGGCGGGCACAGCCTGGGTGCTTACCGGCGTTACCTCGCGCTCGGCCATGGACGACGTCCCGCTACAAATGGACCTCTCCTTCCACGCCGTCCCCCAACGCTGGACAATCTCGCAGTTGCTCGGCGGCTTTGGCGCAACGCTCACCTGGTGGTTGCGCGAAGCGTGGCCTCCGGTGGAGAATTCAGAGGATCAGCCAGATCTGTTAGCACAGATGGAAAACGCGCTGGCCGATACAACACCCGGCAGTCGCGGCCTGCTCTTTGTGCCCCCCGGCGCCGGCGCCCAGCTACCGCAACGGGCGCCGAGCGGCGGCTTTCTCGGCCTCCGGCTGGATCACCGCCGCGCCGACATGGTCCGCGCCGTGCTTGAGGGTACTGCCTGTGAAGTGCGCTGGGCCCTGGACAGCGCCCGCCAAAAAGGGCTGCCCGTGGACCGGCTGCTGATCGCCGGCGGCGCGGCTCGCAGCCCCACCTGGCCCCAGATCATCGCCGATCTGAGCGGCGCGCCCCTGGCGCTGGCCCCCGCCGGTCAGTGGCCCGCACGCGGCGCGGCGCTTCTTGCCGGACGCGCCATGAACCTCTGGCTGGAAAGGGCCGCAATTCCGAGCTGGACGCCAACCAGCCGTATCCAACCGAACCCGGCCAACCGCGCCGCCTACGAGGCTACCTTTACGCGCTACCGCACCGGCGTGCAGCAACTGCTCGCCGCCGGGACAGAATAACCGGCAACTTGCCTTGAAAGCTCGCGCAATGAGCCATATGATTTGAGGGGAAGATCAAATCAAGGGAAGGACGTTGACTTCGTGAACCAGGAAAAGAGCACACGCGTAACCGTTGCTGGAGCGCCGGCGGCTATCCCCGGCGTCGCCGTCGTCGTCGTCTCCGCCTATATCGCCGCCCAGATGCTGGCGGACATGACCAGCGTCAAGATCGGCCAGGTCTTCGGACTGGCTGTGGACATGGGCACCTTCATCTATCCCATCACCTTCACCCTGCGCGACCTGGTTCACAAGCAACTGGGCAAGCGCAACACACAGATATTGATCATCACCGCCGCCGCCGTCAACATCTTCATGGTTCTCTACACAAACTGGACCGCCGGCGTGCCCACCGACCTGGAAGCCGACCCCGGCGGCGAATTTGGGCGAGCCTACAGCATGGTCTGGGGGCCGCTGTGGCGCATCACCATGGCCTCTATCATCGCCGAGGTGGTCAGCGAGCTGACGGACACTGAAGTGTATCACTGGTTCGTCACGCGCATCACGCGCGGATACCAATGGTTGCGCGTCCTGGTCAGCAACAGCATCAGCGTGCCGGTGGACAATGCTATCTTTGCCCTGCTGGCCTTCGCCCCGCTGCCCGGCCTGCAAGACCATTTCCTGACTGCGCCGTGGTCCGTCGTGGCCGACATTTTCATCTTCAATCTGCTGGTCAAACTGGCAGTTACTCTGGTCAGCCTGCCCCTTATCTATCTGGTCCCAGAGCGCAACGGTCGCCTGCAGTAAGACGGTGGCCCCTCGCGCGCCGCCGTCGCTTCCACGTGCGCCGGGCTGCTCATATTTTGTGGTGTTGCCCTACCTACCCCACAGCAAATGTTCTGCGCAGGGCCCAGCGAACGCGCCCCCTCGACTCAGCTCAACTATGGTGTGTATTATTATTTCAAAAATTAGGCAAATTGTAAAGCCCCGATTGACACCTATACCACTCTACGGTAAGATCAACGTGTCGCCTCCATACGACACCCAACAGAACAGATCAGTCTGGCTTCATTTTCAAATTCATGTGAGGAGAATTGAGGGAATGACAGAAAT
>DATHSI010000032.1:0-12521 GCA_035464315.1 Candidatus Sulfomarinibacteraceae bacterium | reverse complement strand
CAACCGGTGGGCTTTCTCAAGAAGCGCTGGGTGGCGCCGATGATCTACGGACTACCTTATCTTATTCTTTCCCTTTATCTTCTTGTTACACGATCACAGGCGGCGAACCTGATAGATTGGATGGGCCGTTGGGAATGGTTTACGGGCCCGCACGCGGCGGTCTTTCTTTCGCTGTCTTTTATGACTGTGATCTGGCAGTATCGCACAAATACCAGTGGCGTCACCCGGCAGCAGATCCGACTGTTGGTACTGGCTGCTATGCTTGTGGCTGGCATAGCCGTCGCCCTCTACTTCCTACCGGCTGTCGCTGGCGTCCCTGCGCTCGATTCAAACGTGATGGGATTGATCGGCATCCTCTTTCCGCTGGCTGTCGCCATTTCCATCCTGCGGCACAATCTCTTCGATATCGACACACTTCTCAATCGTGCGCTGGTCTACGGCGGTCTGACGACCGTTGTGATCGCACTGTATACCGTCGTCGTCAGCCTGCTCAGTACTTTCTTCCAGGCCGGAGGTAACCTCTTTGTGGCCCTGGTGGCGACCGGCCTGGTAGCAATCCTGTTCCAACCCTTGCGCGAGCGACTGCAACGGGCTGTGAACCGCCTCATGTACGGCGAACGTGATGAACCGTTTGAGGTATTGGCGCGCCTGGGGGAGCGGCTAGAAAGCACCTTGGCCCCGGAAATGATCTACCCCACCATCGTGGAAACAGTGGCCCAGACCCTTAAGCTACCCTATGCTGCCATCGCCGTGAAGCAGGAAGGGCGGATGACGACGGTGGAGTCATACGGCAAGCCCGTGCCTGATCCTATCACCTATCCCCTGAGCCATCAGGGCGTCTTAGTCGGCCAACTACAGGTGGCCCGGCGCGGGCCAGACGAAGAGTTCAGTGATGCGGACGAGCGGCTCTTGCGCAACATCGCTCGCCAGGCCGGCACGGCCGTTCACGCCGTGCAACTCACAGCCGATCTGCAACGCTCGCGCCAACAGTTAGTCACGGCACGCGAGGAAGAACGTCGCCGGCTGCGGCGCGACCTGCATGATGGCCTCGGCCCGCACCTGGCCAGCCAGACACTGACGATTGACGCCATCGGCAAACTTCTGACGCGCGACCCACAACGAGCGCAGGCGCTCTTACAGGACCTCAAAACTCAATCTAAAACCGCCGTTCACGATATACGGCGACTGGTCTATGATTTACGACCGCCGGCCCTGGATGAACTGGGGCTGGTCGGCGCTTTGCGCGAAGGCGCGGCACGGCAAAGTCAGAATGGCCTGAGCATAACGGTGGAAGCTCCGTCTTCTTTGCCGCCACTGCCCGCTGCCGTGGAGGTTGCTGCTTATCGCATTGCGCAAGAAGCTGTCAACAACGTCCTGCGCCACGCGCAGGCCGATACTTGCACGGTGCGCCTGGCCATGGTGCAGGCCAGCGAACCGCAGGCGTTGCGCGTGGAAATAGCGGACGATGGTCGCGGCATCGCGCCCGACTACCGCGCCGGCGTAGGGCTGCAATCGATGCGCGAACGAGCCGCGGAATTGGGCGGTTCCTTTGATGTCGAGTCGCCGTCCGGCGGCGGCACGCGCGTCACCGCCGTGCTACCGCTGCCGCAAATACCGCATGAACGCACGACGCCAGACGAGAACGTTAGCAGCATTACGCGAGACTAAGGCACAAATGGACGAACCGATTCGCATTCTGATTGCCGACGACCATCCTGTATTTCGCTTCGGCCTGCAGGCCCTGTTGGAAGCAGAGGAGGACACGGAAGTTGTAGGAGAAGCCACCAGCGGTCCAGAAGCGGTAGCGCTGGCTGCCGAGCTGCAACCGGACGTGATCCTCATGGATCTGAACATGCCCCAACTGAGCGGGCTGGAAGCCACGCGCCACATCACGGAGGCCAATCCGGAGATGGCCATTCTGGTGATCACCATGTTTGACGACGACTCGGTCATCGCCGCCATGCGCGCCGGCGCCCGTGGCTACATCCTCAAGGGCGCCGAGGGAGAGGAAACGTTGCGCGCCATCCGCGCCGTGGCCCACGGCGAGGCCATCTTCAGCCCCGCCGTGGCCCAACGCATGCGGCAGTTCATGACGCGCCCCGTACAGGACTCAGAAGGGCCCTTCCCTGAACTCACGGCGCGGGAACGCGAGGTGCTGGCGCTAATGGCCCAGGGCCTGACCAACACAGCTATCGCCCAACGCCTGGTTCTCAGCCCCAAGACGGTGCGCAATTACGTGTCGAACATCTTCAGCAAGCTGGAGGTGTCCGACCGCGCGGCGGCGATTGTACTCGCCAGGGAAGCAGGGCTGGGAACGGAATAAGCCCGGCTACCAGCGCCGCCGCAGCAGAAAGGGCACAGTCAGCAGCGCCAGCAGCAGTGGCCATAGAAGAACTACCACGCCACTTTCGACGCTCCTGGCCCTTGCCGCCAGAGAGCCAACGTGCGTGGGACCGCCTGCGGAGAACAGATTATAATCATCATCCATTAGATTGAAACTCTCAGTCGTGGTGGTGTCGCCCTTCCAGTTTCCGTCGTAATTAAACGTGTCCAGGCTCACGCCCTGAAACTCGTTGTAGCGATAAACGAGATTAGTTTGCGGATAGACCAGGGTAACCACATATTTGAACGCTCCACCCTCGGTAAGACCGATGTCGCTCATCAGAAAATCGATTTCGTATTCGCCCTCATGATCGCTCTGGCCTTCCTGAAGGTTGACCGACTTCAAATTATTGAGGGAATTATCATCAGCCAGCTCATACAAATGCCCGGCCTGAGAAGTCAGACTCACAGCATAATCCGCATAGAAATTTGGAGCGAAGTAAAGATCTGACCCGCCGGTAGCCGCGATTCCGTGTTCATGAAGATTGCTGCCGTCAGCTGTGAGGGGAACTGTGCTGTTGAACCCTCCGTCGACGGAATCGATATAGATGATCACGTAACCAATGATGCCACTTCCTGCCGGAACGAATCCGAAATGCAAGGCATCCTCGTCGCCGCCGGCATCCACGTAGATTTTCGAGTTCTGGCCTATGACGTCACCAGCGCTGCCGTTAATCCCAACAGTATGGCCACTATATTCAGCCGGGAATACCTCACCGTCATTTGTTGCTGTGTTCTCCAGGTCCTCGTCGGTGATAACCGCACGCTGGGCCAAGACAGCGCCCACCAGGCCAGCAAACAGAAGCATCACCAATAGAAAAATCCCTGATCCCTTACCCAATAATACACCAAACCGCCTTTTACTCCGGAAACCCATGTGAACCCCTCCTTAAAAATTCGTCACAGATAAACAATACGCGCCCAAGACACCAACGACCAATGCGTTGAGTTTGACATACGCTCCCCCCCTCCGCTATACTCCAGAACCATATGCGACAAAACGACCAGTTTTTGAAAAAAGGCAAGAAAAACGGACCTATTCCCAGACCCTGTTATGGCCGTTAGCGCTTGCCCACACTCCACAGGCAATTCTTAACGCCCCGCCAGACCAGGTGGGGCTTTTTTTATGCAATTGTTATCAAGTAAGAAATTCCGCGAAGCACGAGTAGTTATGCGAAACGCAACCATTTATAACAACTCCCAGAAAAAAGGCAAGAAACCTCTGCCGGCCCCGCGCCCGGTCAGTGACGCTTGCCACTAGCTGTTTCGCAGCGAACAGGTATCTACAGCGGGCTTGCCGGCGGCGGCGAGCCCGTTTTTTTTGTTTCCATAAGACAGGTTTCCCCAAGGAGGTAACCACCATGAACACCGTTGAATGTATCGAATGCGCCGGAACCGTAACGTTGGACGACGACCTGCTCCTGGGCGAGATTGTCGAGTGCCCCGACTGCGGCGTAGAGCTGGAAGTGGTCGAACTCGATCCCCTTTCCGTAGAGCTGGCGCCCGAAACTGTCCCATCCTGGCCTATGGGCCCGGCGATAGCAGCCTGGACCACACGCCAGAAGAACACATCGTGATCGACGACTATCTTCGCGCTATCCGCATCCTGTCGGACGTTCTGGACCAAATCACAGACGACACACCCGAACGCTGAGTTAGCGGCGCAGGTTTGCCTCCAGCAGATCGCGAATCTCCCTCAGCAGCTTCTCTTCCGTCGACGGTTCTTCGGGAGCCTCTTCTTCCGGTCGCTGCACAGCTTCCGCAGCGCGCACGATCAGAAAGATCACAAAGGCGATAATCAGGAAATTGACCACTGCCTGGATGAAGTTGCCGTAAGCGATCGTCGCCTCGCCAAATTGAATAGCCAGTTCGCTGAAATCGATGCCCCCCAGGATAACGCCTATCAGGGGCATGATAATGTCATCAACCAGCGATGAGACAATGGCGCCAAAGGCCAAACCAAGGATGACGGCAACCGCCAGATCCAGCACATTACCTTGCGCAACGAATTCCTTGAAGTCTTGCCACATATTCAGCCTCCTGTATTTGTGTTACTTGGTCACACAAGGCGGGAGAGCGCCGGCTACTCTCAACCCGCGGCTCCACCCATAGGAAATTGTTGAAGTGAACAACCAGTGACAGAATAATCCCTTTTGCAAAAGGCGTCAAAGACCGGGTAACTTTGCACGACATACTAATTTGACATCCTGGCCCAAAACGGGGCAAACTAGAATGTATGGAAACAGTGAACGACGTTGACGAAGGAACCCTCCTCTGGCAACCATCACCCGCCACCATCGAAAATGCCAATCTCACACACTACCAGCGCTGGCTGAAGCAGGAACACGGCCTGAGCTTCGACAGCTATCATGACTTGTGGCAGTGGTCCACCGGCAATCTGGACGCCTTTTGGCGCAGCATCTGGGACTATTTTGACCTGGCAGCTTCGCGCCAGCCCTCACAGATCCTGGCCGACGACAGCATGCCTGGCGCCCAATGGTTTGTGGGTGCGCGCCTGAATTACGCCGAGAATATCCTGAGCCGCATGCCACGGGAGCAGCCCACTCTCTACTTCAAGGCAGAGGGCAAGTCGATACGACCCATCACCCGCGCGGAACTGGAGGGCCAGGTTGCGGCGCTGGCGCATGCGCTCAGAGAGATGGGGATCACGCGCGGCGACCGCGTGGTGGCCTACATGCCCAACGTCCCCGAGACCATCGTGGGGCTGCTGGCAACAGCCAGCCTGGGCGCAATCTGGTCCAGTTGCTCGCCCGACTTTGGCAGCCGCAGCGTGCTGGACCGTTTCCAGCAGATCGAGCCCAGCGTGCTTCTTGCCTGCGATGGCTATCGTTACAACGGCAAAGTGTATGAGCGCACAGCCATCCTGCAGGAGTTGCAGGCGGCGCTTCCCACCCTGCAGCGAACCATCCTGGTGTCTGTCGTGGGCGACGGTTCGGTCGCTGAAACGTTGGAAAACACTCTCCTCTGGGAAGAGGCCCTTGCTGGGAGCAAGCCATCCGCGCCTCTGACCTTTGAGCAGGTCCCCTTCGACCATCCACTATGGGTGCTCTACTCCTCCGGCACCACCGGTCTGCCCAAGCCTATCGTGCACGGGCACGGCGGCGTCGTCCTGGAACACGTCAAAGAGACGAGCCTGCACATGGATTTGAAAGCGAGCGATCGCTTTTTCTGGTACACCAGCACCGGCTGGATGATGTGGAATTATTTGGTGGGCGCCCTGCTCAGCGGCGCTGCCATCGTCGTCTATGACGGCAGCCCCAACTACCCCGACCTCTACGCCTTGTGGCGACTGGCCGCCGAGGCGGGCATCACCTATTTCGGCACCTCGGCAGCCTTCATTCACGCTTGTATGAAAGCCGGCATTAACCCGTCAGAAAGCTTCGATCTCAGCCACATTCGCGCTGTGGGTTCCACCGGATCGCCGTTGTCACCCGCGGGCTTCCAATGGATTTACGAAAACGTCCACAATGATTTGGCCCTGGAGTCGTTCAGCGGCGGCACAGACCTGTGCACCGGCTTTCTTGGGGGCGTGCGCACGCTGCCGGTCTATGCCGGTGAAATTCAGAGCCGCTCCCTTGGGGCCAGTGTGAAAGCATTTAATGAAGACGGCGAAGCAGTGGTGGGGCAGGTTGGCGAGTTGGTAATTACGAAGCCGATGCCCTCGATGCCCCTCTTCTTCTGGAACGACGAGGACAACCGCCGCTACCGCGACAGTTATTTCCAGATGTATCCTGGTGTCTGGCGTCACGGCGACTGGATCAAGATCAACGAACGTGGCGGCTGCGTCATCTACGGGCGCTCGGACGCCACCATCAACCGCCAGGGCGTGCGCATGGGTACCAGTGAAATTTACAGGGTGGTCGAAACATTCGCGGAGATCGCCGATAGCATGGTCGTAGATACCGAAGCGCTGGGCGGCGACTCCTTCATGCCCCTCTTTGTGGTCATGCGCCAGGGGTACGAACTGGACGAAGCGTTGAAACAGAAAATCCGGCGCGCATTGCGTGAAGAGGTCTCCCCGCGCCACGTACCTGATGAGATCGTGGCCGTAGACGAGATCCCTTATACGCTCAGCGGCAAGAAGATGGAGCTGCCCGTGCGCCAGATCCTGTTGGGGCGTCCTCTGGATAAAGCGGCCAATCCCGGGGCCATGCGCAACCCGCGCTCCATCGAGTTCTTTATGGAATTTGCCGAAGCACGCGCGGACCGCGAAGACGCCTGAGGCGACTGAGCATGCAAGCAGAACATCTGTAGCAGCGGGCGGGGCCAGCTACCTATGATTGCCGCAAACAACCACCTGATAGCGCCATAACCGCTGCACAGGCTACATGATTTACTATCTGGCCATCTTCCTACTGTCTGCAGCAACGCTTTTGCTCGAACTGGCATTGTTACGCCTGTTCGCCGTGCAACAATTCTACCACTTCGCCTTCATGGCCATCAGCCTGGCCCTGCTCGGAGCCGGCGCCAGCGGTTCCATCCTCAGCTTACAATCTGCGCAACGCGCTGCTGCTGACCGCCCGCTCTCCGCGGCATGGCTCTGCCTGGGGTTTGGGACCAGCACCGCCGGCGCTTTTCTAATCATCAACTATCTGCCCTTCGACTCCTTCAGCATCGCCTGGGACCGGCGGCAGGTACTTTTCCTGGCCCTCTACTTCCTGGCGGCAGCAGCGCCGTTCATCTTTGCGGGTCTCGTCGTGGGCCGCGAACTGATGCTTGCCGGAGAAAGCGGCGGTTCGCACCGTGTCTACGGCGCCAACCTTCTGGGCTCCGCCGTGGGAAGCCTGGGCAGCCTGCCGGTTCTCGCCGTGCTGGGCGGTGAAGGGGCCACGATGTTGGCAGCCGTCATGGGCGCCACAGCCGGTCTCCTTTTTGTGCTGCACGGCCGCGCCGTGCGCAGCAGGCAATCTACCGCAGCCGGCACTCTGTTGGCGATCCTTGTGTTAGGCGGGCTGTGGTTGGCAATCCAGCGACCCTCCTTCCTGGCGCTAAGGCTCAGCCCTTATAAGTCATTGGCCACCCTCTCCCAATCGCTGGATGCGCGCCATGTGCTGACGCGTTGGAGCGCCAGCGCGCGCGTGGACGTCGTGGAAAGCAGCACCATTCACATCATGCCCGGCCTGAGCCTGCTCTCTCAGGCTCCCTTGCCGCCTCAGGTTGGACTCCTTCTCGACGGAGACAGCCTCATGCCTATCAACGGCGTGGCGCCGGATTCCGCGCAAGCCGCGGCGCTGGCGGACGCCATGCCCCAGGGCATCGCCTACCGGCTGCGACCCGGCGCGCACACCCTGGTTCTGGAAGCAGGCGCCGGTCTGGACGTGCTGTTGGCCCTCGCTGCCGGCGCGCAGAGCGTCACGGCTGTGGAGGAAAACGAGCTCGTCGTCGAGGCGGTGCGCGACGATTATCGGGAGTTCACAGGGGGCCTGTACAGCGACCCGCGGGTCACGATCGTCGATCAATCGGGCCGCGTCTTTGCCCGGCAACCGCAGACGCAAAGCCCAGACGTGCTCGTCGTAGCCCTCACCGATCCGCACCGCCCGGTTACGTCAGGCGCCTACAGCCTGACCGAAGATTACACCTACACTGTCGGAGCATTTGGCGATTACCTGGATGTGCTGACCGACGGTGGGCTTCTCGTGATCACCCGCTGGCTGCAAACGCCGCCCAGCGAATCGGCGCGCACCTTCGGCATGCTGGCGCAGGCGTTGCGCGCGGCCGGTCACGATCCTGAGCAGCAGATCATCGCTTTCCGCACGCTACGCACGATGACCTTCCTCGCCAGTCCCCAACCGTTTACGGAAGCAGAGATGGCAACGGTGCGCGACTTCTTACAGGCGCGAAGTTTTGACGCCGTCTATTTCAACGGTATCCAGGAGGAGGAGCTAAATCGTTATAACGTGCTGCCTGAAGCAGCGTACTACACGCTGTTTCAGGACGTTTTGCGCGAGCCCCAGGCTACCTACGAAAACTACCGCTACGACATTCGCCCGGCGGTCGATGACCGGCCCTTCTTCTTTCACTACTTTAAATGGAGGCAGACGCCCGAGATTCTGGCCACGCTAGGCATGACGTGGCAGCCCTTCGGCGGCAGTGGTTATTTCGTGCTGGTGGCGCTATTGCTGTTGGTGCTGCTGGCCTCGGCAGCCCTGATCTTCGGGCCGCTACTGTGGCGGCGGCGCGGGTTCGGCGCTGGAGGGCGCGTGTCCGTCCGCTACTGGCGGCTACGGGTCCTCGTCTACTTCGCCGGTCTGGGTCTGGGCTTTCTCTTTATCGAAGTCCCTCTGGCGCAGCGCTTCATCCTGGTCCTGGACGAACCGGTAACAGCGCTCGCCGTCGTCTTGTTTTCCGTACTGCTCTTTTCCGGCCTTGGCAGTCTCACCGTGCCCCGCTGGCGGCTACCCTGGGCCTTGGGCGCGCTGGTGCTGTTGGCTGCGCTGTACCCGCTGCTCCTGGAACCGTTCGCCGCACTGGCGCTGCGCCTGCCCCCGGCCACTCGCATCCCGCTGACCGTGCTCATACTGGCCCCTTTGGGCTACTTCATGGGGATACCGTTCGCAGGCGGGCTGCGCATCGTGGAACGCTACGACCCGTCGTTGGTGCCCTGGGCCTGGGCCATCAACGGTAGCTTCTCAGTAATCAGCGCTGTTCTGGCTGTGATGATTGCTCTCTCGTGGGGATTCTCGGCCGTGCTCTGGGTGGGCGCGGCAGCCTATGCCGGCGCGCTGCTGGCGTTGGGGCTCATTCCTGCTCCTGGCGCGTCAGCGGCACAAACCTGACGCCGCCAAGATCCTCAGTGCGCACTTCGTCCTCGCTGACTTTCGTCACCCGCCACAGGGTCTGAAATCCGCCCACTGGCCCCACAGGAATAATCATGTGTGCACCGACCTTCAGCTGGTCAATTAGTGGTTGCGGAATGTGGTCGGGCGCCGCTGTGACTACGATGGCATCGTACGGCGCGTGTTCCTCCCACCCGAAGTAACCATCACTGTGGCGCACGGTAACGTTATCATAACCAAGCGCCTGCAGGGTGTCTTCGGCCCGCTCGGCCAACCCGCCGATGATCTCTACCGTGTACACGTGGTCGGCAATCTCGGCCAGCACGGCTGCCTGGTAGCCGGAACCGCTTCCGACTTCAAGCACGACGTCATCACCGTCCACGAGGGCGGCCTGTGTCATCAGGGCCACCACGTAGGGTTGGGAAATGGTTTGACCAAAACCGATGGGCAGGGGATGGTTGTTGTAAGCCTGTGAAAGAAACTCCTCAGGCACAAAATGGTGGCGCGGCACGGCTTCCATAGCTGCAACAACCGCCTCGTCGGTGACGCCCAGGCCCACAATGTGCTGGTCCACCATCCTCTGCCGTGCCAGGCTGTACTCGTCGGTCTCGGCCGGCGCGGCAGTGGCCACAATAGCAGGCGTTGTGGCAGCAGGCGAAGCAACTACGCGGTCGGTGGGTGTAGCCGGCGTCGACGCTACCGCGTCACAGCCAACAATGGCCACAGTCAGCAGCGCGCACAGCGCCAATCTCCAGCTGCAAGCAGACGTCCACTCTCGTTGGTTCATTGTGTTACAGCTCCGACCTGCCGCTCATGGGAGCTTCAGAGGCCAACACCATACTACGAAATTGCCCCTTTTCGCCCTAGTCCCCGGCTTCGCTATCCTCATCGAAGAGGCGTCGCAGCTCCTCCTCCCACACGTCATCCAGCGGTTCAAACGGCACTTCGGTGAACTCTTCCTCGATGCGCGCCAGATAATCGCGCACCTCCAATTGGGGCGCCATGTCGTCCAACTCTTCCACCTTGGCATCGACTACCTGCACCAGGCGCTCGCTTTTATTTTCCAGGTCGGCCAGGTCGAAATCGAGCTCCAGCATATAGTTCAGGCGGCGCATGACCCCCAGCCATGCTGTGTAGTCATTCTCGATGCGAATGGCGTTGCCAATCTGCGGCACATTAGAGAAGTCGTAGGTAGGGACGAAGCCGTAAAAACCCACGTATTCCAGGTCACGGTCGCCGGCGCGACGGCAAAGATAGGACCCAATGCTGGCGCCGCCATGATAGTCGGACAGGGTCACCGCCAGCGCCTCCAGTTCCGGCTTCAGACGCTCCACGCTGTACACGGAGGAAACAAGCCGCTCTTTATCGTACGGTAGCTCGCCGTAGACGCCGCCGAGGCCGATTATGCGCTTCACGCCCAGCGATTGCGCCGTATCCAGCAACGCGCCCAGGTAGCGCTCGATATACAGGTGGGGTTCGTCGCCCAGGAAAATGATGATACCGTTCTTCTCATCGCCCGTATAATAGAGTTCATTCTGCCGTTCTTCCAAAGACTCCGGATAACCTTCTTCAAAACGAACGACGGGACGCACCAGGTCGTGAGTGCCCGGAATCTGGAACAAGTAGAAATCATCGGAGTAAAGAGCGCCAATCTTGTGCGCGCCGGTTTCCTGGATCAGATAACGTGGCAGGCCTGATGAGATGGAGCCAGCGTCAGCCCACTGCCGCCAGCCGGCTATCATGTACAGGTTCTCAGCGTCAGGTTGCTCCCAAAGTTCCAATACGTCGCTCATCTGTTAAGTCTCCGTAGATCCGTTTCGTCCGCTACCTTCATCGTCGGGTAAGCCCGCGACCGCGGGCGTTCTATTGCCAGAACAGATTGTTACCTTCAAAGATAGATCCTAACACAAAAGGGGGCTGACGCGCATCTTTGTGCCATTCACTTGGGCCCACCATTATGGGGCTTCTCACAAAGCGCCGCTACCACACGCCGATCTGCTTCAAAGCCTCAGCATAGGGCGCGCCGATTTTTTCGCCGCGCTCCGCATCCAGATCCTTCATCCACTCCAGGCTTTGCTCGCCCTGGGGAAACTGGCTGGTGTGGGCCATGCACGCTGCCATCTTCATCTGATACACCGTCGTTACGTCGACGAACACGTCAGGCTGGCGATCGGTGGAAAAGACGAAGATACGCTGCAGGCGGCCCAGATCGGCGTCCGGCTCGTTTAACTGCTCCGGACGGTAGAGCGGCATCTTGGAAGGCATGAAGGCGTCCAAAGCAGCCTGTCCCGCCGCGCGGTGATCAGGATGGATCTGGCCCGTCCAGAAGGGATCAAATGTCCACAACGTGTCCGCCTGCGTGATGCGGTAGAGGCGCGCCAACTGAGCGCGTAGCTCGAGTCCGGGCAGCAGTTCGCCGTCGTGATAACCCAGGTTGAAGGTGCGCTCGACGCCCATCAACCGCGCGGCTGCCTCCGTCTCCTGCAGCCGCGTGTTGGCCAGGCTGAGCCGGGCCACATTGGGATCCTCGGCGCCGATATCGCCCAGCGTGCAGTTGACGGAAAAGACACGCACGCCCCGCTCGATGAGCAGCGCTGCCGTGCCCCCGACCATCGTCTCCAAATCATCAGGATGAGCAGCCACCACGATCAGCCGTTCCGTTTCCTCGAATGCCTCTAATCCTCGTGTCATATCGTTCCTCACTATCGTAGCCGAGCCGTTCCGCCCCGCTCAGCCGCGCCCGCCCGCCAGGCGCAACGCTGCCGGAGAGTGCTGCAGGCTGCGCATGGCCCAGACGCCGGCTACCGGACCCAACGCCAGCACGGTGAACGACCATTGCCAGCCGATCAGCTCGACCAGCAGAGGAATGAGCCGGATCGAAGCCAGCGTCAGCAAAAAGCCCATGCTGGTCTGCAGCGTCAGCGCCGTGCCTATATACTCTCGCAGCGACAATTCGCTGATCGCCGCGCTATACTGCGCCGAATCGGCCACAATGGCAAAGCCCCACAGCAGCGCGACGAGGCTCAGCAACAGCGGATTGCGCCCGTGAAGCAGGCCGATGAACGCGGCGCAGCAGCCGCTGAGCAACAGGCTGAGCACCGTCGTGCGGCTGCGCCCCCAGCGGTCGGCAATCAGACCCGCCAGAAGGCTGCCCACACCCCCAACGGCAATGACGGCAAAACCGACCACTGCCGCCGCCACTTCCGGGTCCCGCGCGAACCAGCCTGTCCCCCCATTCTGGCGATAGGAACTGAGCAGAAAGAGCGGAACCCACGTCCACATGGCATAGAGCTCCCACATGTGCCCCAGGTAGCCCAGATTGGCCAGCCGCACGCCGCGGTC
>DATHSI010000031.1:0-3143 GCA_035464315.1 Candidatus Sulfomarinibacteraceae bacterium | reverse complement strand
AGATGGCGGCAACGCTCGACGTGGCGCCGGGCACCGTGAAGTCGCGACTCTATCGCGCGCGGCAGGCGCTGCGGGCAGTGATCGAGGCGGAGTTTCTGGAATTGTATAAGGAATGGAGTGGAGATGACCGTAGAAAGTGATCGTGCAGAAGTCGAGTGGGAGCAAAGGCTACAAGAGGCTGCTGCTTCCTTTCCGTATCCGGTTACCCCCGACATCCACGCGGCGGTGCAAAAGCGGCTGGGCAGGGATGAGATGTCTCGTGCGCCGGCACCAACCGGCAGGCGCCGGTTGGCAGTGGCAGTCCTTGTGGCCTTCGTGATGCTGGTCGCACTATTGGCTGTTCCTGAGGTGCGCGCAGCTCTGGCGCGTTTCCTGCACGTCGGCGCCATTACCATCTTCGTGAGCGAAAGGGAAGAGGCGGTGGGACACACAGCAGCGGAGTCAGACACAGAAGCCATCGTGGCGGCAGAGCCGATCACGCGCACGGCTGCCCCAACCGCACTGCCGACGACGACACGAACACCGGCACCCTCGCAGGGCCCGGTTTCGCGGCGTACAACGCCGGCTTTTCCAGACATCGTTTTGGCTCCGCCTACGCCTGCGCCAACGTTCACGCCCACGCCCACTGCCACCCGCCTCCCTGCGCTAGAAGGTCCGATGACGCTCGCTCAGGCAGAAGCGGTGGTTGGCTTTTCCGTCCGCCTGCCTGCCGCATCCACCACCCTTGAACCTCCCGACATTTATCTGGAGCGATTGCCTGACGTCGGTTCTCAACAGGTTGTGGTTCTTATGTGGTTCGAGCCGCAGGGAATGGGGACGTCAGCATTGGTTCTCTATCAGATCGGCGTACCGGACTATGGGATGAAAAGGGCATCGCACGAGAGCCTGGTGGAGGTCGAGGTGAACGGCCTGCCGGCTTACTGGATTGAGGGAGAGCATCTGTTGCGGCTGCCGGCCGGCGACGGAACTGCAGTGGAACGCCTCGTGGGCAGCGTACTGGTGTGGTCGGAGGGCACGATGACTTATCGGTTGGAGGGAGCGCCATCGCTAGCCGAGGCAGTAAACATCGCAGAGTCGCTGGTTCCTGTTGCTGAAGAGTAGGAAGCCATCGTTTTGAACATTCGGCAATAATTTCCTGTACAGGTTTCTCAAGGCTGCGTGGTTGTAAGGCAAACTGCAAGAAGCAGGGTCTATTCTCTTGACATGGACCTGGAACTCATCTATAGTATTTAATACCTAACTAACTTAGGGTTCCAGTACAATGTCGCTTCGAGACCAGATCCGCAAGGGCAGCACCGAATTTCTGATTCTCACCCTCCTCGCAGAACGCCCAATGTACGGGTATGAAATGGCGCAGCAACTGGAGCAGCGTAGCAACGGCTATTTCGAGATGAAAGAAGGCCTACTCTACCCAACATTACATCGCATGCAACAGAATGGCTGGTTGGCGAGCAGGTGGCAAACGGTTGGCGGACGGCGGCGCAAGTATTACTCGCTTACCGCGTTGGGGCGGGAGATGCTGGGCGAACAGGCCGCCGAATGGAACATTTTCGTCGAAAAGCTGGAGGCTTTCTTACGGGCGGACGATTATGGACGAAGTGACCATTGATCAGGTTCTGGCGCAGCTTCGAAAGGAGCTGAAACTCAGCAAAGAAACCGAGTACGAAGTCCTTGCCGAAATTCGTACGCACCTTGAAGACGCGGTCGCCGACGCGGTGGCTAAGGGGGAGGACGAGCAGGTCGCCCTGTGGAAGGCGGCGGAGAAGTTTGGGGTGGAGGAGGTCGTTGTAGAGTTGCAGGAGGTGCACGAGGGTCGAGAGGTAGTGGACGCGGTGGCAATCACGGGTCTGCCCATCGTATTCGCTCTCATCCTGCGCTGGCTGGCTTTTGCCCCCGACGGGTCTTTCGTTGAATGGTCAGTGCTCCTGGCGCGGCCCGGTTTCTGGATTGTGGCTCTCATCGCGCTCATCGTACCGTTCCTCCACTTTCACCGCTGGCGCTTTGCGCTGGTCGGCTGGCTCTTCTTCTGGCTTCTTACCGTCATTTTCGTCGTGTATCCAAGTATTACGCACTGGTAACGGAGGAAAAATCATATGGGTGAGGTCACAACGGGTATTGGTGGTACAACACGTGGGCCGCGCGCAGAGGACTTCGCAATTATCGAAACGATTCTGCGCACGCGCTACGACTTCTTCGCAGAAATTCGGGAGGGTGTGAACCTCAGGGGCAAGATGCGCTCGATGGTCATCTCCAGCGTGGCCTTTCTGGCGCTCTACGGCGCGGTGATGGGCTCCAGCCACAGCCTGTGGCAGACGATGAGCTCGGCAGCCAAGTTACCCATGTTGTTCCTGGCGACGTTGTTCGTCTGCGCGCCGAGCCTCTACTTCTTCAACCTGCTCTTTGGGTCGAACCAAAGCCTGAGCCAGAATCTGACGCTCATTCTGACGGCGATCACCGTCAGTTCGGTGCTCCTGTTCAGCTTCGCGCCGATCACGCTGTTTTTCTTGCTGACGACCAGCGAGTACCAGTTCTTTAAGCTGCTCAACGTGGCCATCTTTGCCATCTCTGGGCTGATGGGGGTGGTGTTCCTTTACCAGGGAATGAAAGTGGTGTCGGCGGACGAAGTGGAAGGGACCAACCTGCGAAAGTGGGTGTTGATCATCTGGATGTTCGTCTACGCCTTCGTCGGCAGCCAGATGGCGTGGACCCTGCGCCCCTTCATCGGCGCGCCGTTCGCTCCGTTTGAGTTGTTCCGCCAGCTGGGCGGTAACTTCTACGCCAACGTCTTCCGCAGTCTGGGCGAGGTGCTGGGTTTCCTCATTGTGCGCTAGGATACTGCGCAAGATGCCCCGTGCTCGCGGGCGTGTTTGAAAGCGTGCGTATGAAAATAGGGGGCGAGTATGAAGCGCAATTTGTTCTACCTGCTCATTCTGCTCGCATTCCTGGGGCAGGCCGTCGTCTGTTGGTTTTTATCAACCGCTTTTCTGGGAGCGGGGAGCGCCTGGCCCTTCCTCATTGCCGTCGCAGGTTGGCTGTTGGTTGCTGTCGTGGTTCTGGTCGCCCACCGGTCTGGCGCCGGCCTGTGGCTCGCACTTGGGTTACTTACCCTGCCGGCGCTGTTTTTGCCCGCGTCTCTGAGCATC
>DATHSI010000030.1:0-3039 GCA_035464315.1 Candidatus Sulfomarinibacteraceae bacterium | reverse complement strand
GGCCGGGCAGATGGGGCTCTTTGCCGGGCCGATTCTGGCGGGCGGGGTGCTCGATCTCTTTGGCCGTCCCGGCTACCTGTTTCTGCCGGCGGCGGCCATGCTCGCCTTTCTCGGCGGCTGGCGCTGGCTGGTAGACGACGTGCGGCGCCGCTCGCCTGCGCCAGGTCGGGCGCCCGCGCCCCAGAGCAGCTCGGCCTCTGCCGGTCTGCGGCGCATCCTGCCGGCGCTCATCGTCGTGGTCATCGCCTATAACACCGTCAGCTTCAGCTCGCAGAACTTCGCACCCAAGCTGTTCACGGAGTGGGGCTACTCCGCCAGCTACGTGGGCTGGATTGCGGGCCTGTTCATGATGGGCTCGGCCATCGGTGGGGTGGTGGGTGGCGGCCTGGCCGACCGCTACGGCGGCAAACCGGTGATTCTACTTTCTATGGTGGGCCTCATCGCGCCCATCTACTACTACATCCCGGCTCCCGACCTGTGGCGCTTCCCCATCCTGCTGCTGGCGGGCTTCTTCGGCGGCATGCCCCACAGCATCGTGGTGCTCATTGTCCAGGCGCTGATGCCCGACCGCCGCGCCCTGGCCTCGGGGCTGACGTTGGGTTTCATGTTTTTCAGCGGCGCGGTGGGCAGCTACATCATGGGCATCATCGCTGACCACACGACGTTAGACGCCGCGCTACAGGGCACGGCGCTGCTGCCGCTGCTGGCCATCACGGCTGCCCTGTTCTTGCCGCGAGGGCTGATTGGCGGCAGGGCCTGACCGCAGACCGCTGACGGCGAACCGCGGCTTAGTCGTACCGACACGCTGGACCGCGTACAGTCTCCAATTCCCAATCTCCGATCTCCAATCTCCAATCAACCAACACACCACTCTCCCCCCACAAATGAAAATGATACGAAAGGCCGTATAATAGAAGAGAGAGTGTGGTAGAAGAGAGGAAAGGAAAACGCATGACCATCTGGGAGGAGTTTCACGGACCGAACGCCGGATACGTGCTGGAGCTGTTTGAACGCTACCAGCAAGATCCGCAATCGGTCGATGACGACGCCCGCGACTTTTTCAGCCGCTGGCAGCCGCCACTGGACGGACAGCGGGCCGCCGCGCCGGCGGTGGACGTGGAGCAGGTACGCGCCGCCGTCAATCTGGTGCAGGCGATCCGCGAGTACGGGCATCTGGGGGCCAGGCTGGATCCCCTGGGCAGCGAGCCGCCGGGCGACCCCGCTTTGCGCCTGGAGACGTACGGCCTGACAGAGGCCGACCTGCGCCGGCTGCCGGCGGGCATCGTCAGCGGGCCGCCGGGCCGTGATGCGAGCGACGCCTGGGACGCGGTCCAGCGCCTCTATGACGTGTATAGCGGCCATATGGGTTACGATTACGAGCATATTCGCGTGCCCGAGGAGCGAGAGTGGTTGCGCGACGCTGCCGAAAGTGGTCGTTTCCGCCCGCCCGCGATGCCCCTGGATGAGCGCGCCCTGTTGGAGCGCCTGACCGAAGTAGAGGTCTTTGAGCATTTTCTGCACCGCTTTTTTCCCGGCAAGACCCGTTTCTCCATCGAAGGGCTGGACATGATGGTGCCTATGCTCGACGAGATATTGTACGCCGCGGACCGTCAAGAAGTGTTCTCGGCGCTGCTGGGCATGGCCCACCGCGGCCGGCTGAACGTGCTGGCTCACGTCCTGAATAAGCCGTACGAGCAGATCCTGGCTGAGTTTAAAGATCCGGCCAGCAACTTCCACACGCTGGAGGAACTCGGTTGGACGGGCGACGTTAAGTACCATTCAGGTACGCAGCACGTGGTGAGCGAAGGCTACGGAGAGGAGCTGCTGGTGTCGCTGGCGCCGAATCCCAGCCACCTGGAGCACGTCAACCCCGTGGTGCTGGGCATGACGCGCGCGGCGGGCACCGACGCCGGCGCGCCCGGCGAGCCGCACTTTGATTCCACGCGGGCGTTGTCCATCCTCATTCACGGCGACGCTGCCTTCCCCGCGCAGGGCATTGTGGCCGAGACGCTAAATCTCTCGCGCCTGCCCGGCTACCAGGTGGGCGGCACCATCCACATCATCGCCAATAACCAGTTGGGCTATACCACGCTGCCCGAAGCCGGGCGCAGTACGCTATATGCCAGCGACCTGGCCAAAGGGTTCAAGATTCCGGTTGTGCACGTGAACGCCGACGACCCCGTGGCCTGTATGGAAGCGGCGCGGCTGGCCATTGCCTACCGCAATCGCTTCCAAAAAGATTTCCTCATCGACCTCATCGGCTACCGGCGCTTCGGGCACAACGAAGGGGACGAGCCTTCGTTTACCCAGCCGCGCATGTACGCCACTGTGGAGCAGCACCCCACCGTGCGCGAGCAGTGGGCGCAACGCCTGGTGGAAGCCGGCGAGGTTGACGAGGAACAGGCGGCGGCGCTGGTGCAGCGACAGATGGAGCGGCTACAGCAGAAGATGGAAGCCCTGCAACCGGAAGAGGATATTCCGGAACCGTCGCTGGAGCCGCCGCCGCCCGGCGCGGCCAAACGGGTGCAGTCGGGCGTGCCCGGCGATCTGTTGCTGGAGCTGAACCGCTCTCTGCTGCAGGCGCCGGAGGGCTTTAACCTGCACCGCAAAGTGGCGCGCGGCATGGAGCGGCGGCGGCAGGCGCTGGAGGGCGAGGAGGCCCTCGTGGACTGGGCCACCGCCGAGGACCTGGCGCTGGCCTCTATCGTGGCCGACGGTACTGCCATCCGCATGACGGGCGAGGATGTGGAACGAGGCACCTTCAGCCAGCGCCACGCAGTGTGGCACGACACAGAGACGGGCGAGACGTATGCGCCGCTGCAACACATCCCGCAGGCGCAGGCCGGCTTCGAAATCCACAACAGCCCTCTGTCTGAAAACGCGGCGCTGGGCTTTGAGTATGGCTATGACATCACCAAACCGCTGCAACTGGTCATCTGGGAGGCGCAGGACGGCGACTTTAGTAACACGGCGCAGGCCATCGTGGACGAGTTCATCGTCTCCGGCCGCGCCAAGTGGAGCCAGACGCCGCGGCTGGTG
>DATHSI010000029.1:0-3772 GCA_035464315.1 Candidatus Sulfomarinibacteraceae bacterium | reverse complement strand
CCACCCAGAAACTGCGCGAGCGGCTGTTGGACGCCGACTCAGCCGGGCGCCGACCGCAAAGCGCGGGACGGGGCCGCAGCGCTCGTCGCCAAGCTGAGAGCAAACGAGGGCGATGCTCTCACGCAGCCACAACCAACGCCGTTCGCAAACATGAGCCTGGAGGAGATCGTGGACACTTTGCGCAAGTGAGGGCCATCAAGGGATCGTCTAAGGATCGCCTGCATAATATTCTGAACCGTATAAAGCGGTCAAATTTGGACGAATGAGTGTAAGAACATATCTGGCAGGCACCGTTATTACGCCTGGCGCATGTGGCAGTCGAGCCCTGGTTACCGGTGAACGGTAATTCTCAGTCTCCGATGGTGTTGGCTGAGTCGTACGACCAGGACAAAGTTGTATGAGCACAGATAGGAAGTTCTCAACGCGAGCAGAACATCGGCGAACAACGTCGCTATTGTTGCTATCCGTCACTCTGGCCATCACGCTTTTTGTAGGATTGCGCCAGACGATGGCCAGCGCTCAGGAGCCAGCGGCCATAATCTGCGTCAAGCCGGGCGGCGGTGGCGGCTGCTTCGACTCTATTAACGGCGCGATGGCCGCGGCGAGCGCAGGTGACGTCATCCGCGTCGCGGCCGGCGAGCGCGGCGGCGGGCTGCGCAACCACCAGGATACGGAGGCCACCTTTGCCAACGTGACCCTCGCCGATAACGAAGCCACCGAGGGCGGCGGCATCTACAACGACGCAACGCCCTCTTCGTCAACACCCTCTTCGTCCGCAACGTGGGCGGCAACTGTGAAGCGCTCGTGGCCCTGGAAAGCAGTGGCCACAACCTGGCGGACGACACAAGTTGCGGCTTCGACACAGTCACGGGCGACGTTATTACCACGCAACCGGGCCTGGCCGAACTAGCGGATAACGGCGGCCCGACCCTGACCCATGCTCTGCTGGCAGGCAGCCCGGCCATCGACGCCGGCCACCCCGCCATCTGTCCCCAGAGCGACCAACGCGGCGTGGCTCGCCCGCTGGACGGCAACGGCGACGGACTGGCGCGCTGCGACATCGGAGCCTTCGAGAAGGAACGGGAGGACGATCCAGACCCCGACCCAGACCCAGAAATGAATAGGCGCTTCCTGCCTCTCATCATACGCTAGTTCGTCTCTTGCCAGGCTGAAGCAGCTCGCCGGCGTCCTGTCACAGGCGCCTTCCAGATGTCACTCCCCCAGCTCCGGAAGGTCTCGGCGCACGCCCATTGTCCGCCATCGCCAGCCATGATAGAATTCCCATTCTGAATTAACCACTGTCAGAGAGTGGCGATTGTAGAGTAGTTGCTATTATCTAATCTCCAATCCCCAATCTCTGATCTCCCTACTGTAAGGAAGGACTGTCCTATGCTGAAAACTCATACCTGTGGTGAATTGCGCCTTGAAGACGTAGACAAAGAAGTAACGTTGGCCGGCTGGGTTAACCGTCGCCGCGACATGGGCGGCGTCATCTTCATCGATCTTCGAGATCGCGATGGGAAAACACAGGTTGTCATCAACTCGGGCCGCGCGCCGGAAGCGTTTGAAACTGCCGAAGCGGTGCGACCTGAATATGTATTACAGGTGCGGGGCATCGTACAACAGCGACCGGAGGGCCAGGAGAATCTTGACCTGGCTACAGGCGACATCGAAGTGCACGTCGACGAGCTCAAGGTACTCAACCCGGCGCGGACGCCCCCGTTTGTCATCGACCGCGAAGAACCTGTCGAAGAGGCTCTGCGCCTCAAGTACCGCTATCTTGACCTGCGGCGCAAGCGCATGCAGCGCAACCTGACTATCCGCCACAAGGCAATTAAGTTCATTCGCGACTTCCTCGACGAGCGCGACTTCGTGGAGGTAGAAACGCCCATCCTGTTCAAGAGCACGCCGGAAGGCGCCCGCGACTATCTGGTGCCCAGCCGTGTGCACCCGGGCAAGTTCTACGCGCTACCACAGAGCCCGCAACAGTTGAAGCAGCTCCTCATGGTCGCCGGCATTGAGCGCTACTTCCAGATCGCTCGCTGTTTCCGCGACGAAGACCAGCGCGCCGATCGCCAGCCGGAGTTTACACAACTGGACCTGGAAATAAGTTTCGTGGAGCGCGACGATATCCTGGAACTGACCGAGGAAATGATGGTGGGCATGGTGCGCGAGGCCAGCCAGGTGCCCCTCAAGTGGGATGAGTTCCCGCGCCTCAGCTACCAGGAAGCGATGGCCCGCTTCGGCACGGACCGCCCCGACCTGCGCTTTGGCATGGAACTGGTAGAAATTTCGGACATCGTCTTCGACAGCGCCTTCCGCGTCTTCAGCGAAAACGTGGCAGCAGGCCGGCCTGTCAAGGCCATTCGCGTGCCCGGCGCCGGCGACTATAGCCGCAGCCAGATCGATGAGCTGGAGGCGCTGGCCAAGGAACAGGGCGCCAAAGGGCTGGCCTGGCTGGCCATCGACGCCGAATCGGAGGAAATCCGCGGGTTCATCACCAAGTTCTTTAACGTGGAACAGTTGATCCAAATCACAGACCGCATGGACGCGGCGCCGGGCGACCTTATCTTGATTTCCAGCGACAAGGCGCGGGTCGTACACGCCGTGTTGGGCGCCTTGCGCGAGGAGATGGGCCAGCGGTTGGGGTACAAGGACCACAATGAACTGGCCTTCTGCTGGATCGTGGATTTCCCCCTCTTTGAGGACGAACTGGAAGACGGGCACTATGCGCCCAGCCACCACATGTTCACGGCGCCCAAACCAGAACACGTGCCGCTGCTGGATAGCGACCCGCACGCAGTGCTCAGCCAGCAATATGACCTGGTGTGCAACGGCTTTGAAGTCGCCGGCGGCAGCATCCGTATCCACGAACGCCCCTTGCAACGCAAGATTATGGAGCTGATTGGCCTGGACATCGAAGAGGCTGAGGAACGGTTCGGCCACATGCTGGAAGCCTTTGAATATGGCGCTCCGCCTCATGGCGGCATCGCGCCCGGCATCGACCGTTTGGTGGCCCTCATGGCCGGTGAGCCTAACATCCGCGAGGTGATGGCCTTTCCCAAGACGCAGCAGGCCGCCGACCTCATGGCCGGCGCCCCGTCAAGTGTCAACGAGCAGCAATTGCAAGAGCTGCATATTAAGCTGGATGTCGATACCGAGGAGGAAGAGCAGGTTCAGGTCGGGGATTAGAGATTGGAGATCAGAGATTGGAGATTTGATACTGGCCGCAGATAGACGTTGATTTTTTCTTTCAAGCCTGCGTCCATCTGCGTTCATCCGCGTGAATCCGCGCCTTCAATCTCCAATCAACCAATCTCCGATCTCTACTCTGCATAGCCAAACCGCCGCAACGCTGATTCGTCCGTGCGCCAGCCGGGAGCATCTTTGACCCACAGGTCCAGATAGACGCGAGTGCCTACCAGGCGCTCGATCTCCTTGCGCGCCGCAGCCCCGATTTCGCGCAACTGCGAGCCACGACTGCCGATAATGATCTTCTTGTGCGACTCCCGCTCCACGTAAATCGTGGCGTTGATATAGATGACGCCGTTATCCCGCTCCTTGAACTCCTCGATGCGCACAGCGGCGCCGTAGGGAATCTCCTCCCGTATCTTTAGCAGGATCTGCTCGCGGATCATCTCCGCCGCGATGTCGCGCACGTAAGCGTCGGTGACCTGATCGGCGGGGAAATAGCGCGGTCCCTCAGGCAGCGCAGCCACCAACATCTCGAAGAGCTCGTTGCGACCGTTGCCCTCAGTAGCCGAAAAGAGGA
>DATHSI010000028.1:0-2098 GCA_035464315.1 Candidatus Sulfomarinibacteraceae bacterium | reverse complement strand
AGACCGACGATGGCCGAGGGATATTTGCGAATCTCACGAAGCGAGTTCATGCTTTCACACCTCCTCCGCCCACCTTGACCCGCGGGTCGACCAGGGCGTAGACGAAGTCCAGCAAGAAGACGGTGATGGCCAGCAGATAGGCGTAGATCACGGTCACGCCCACGATCACCGGCGTGTCGAAGAGGCCGATGGCCCGGAAGATCAGCCGGCCCAGCCCCGGCCAGTTGAAGATCGTCTCCAGGATGATGGCGCCGGTCCAGATGCCGATCAGGAGCAAGGCAAAGTTGGTGATGATGGTCGGCAGCGTAGGGCGCAGGATGTAGCGGCGCTCGATGGTGGCGGGGGGCAGCCCCTTGGCCTTGGCCATCTCCACGTAGTCCTCGCTGGAGTAGATCAGGAAGAAGGTGCGCCAGTTGTAGATAGTCAGGAAGACCGCGCCCAGGATCAGCGCAGTGGCCGGCAGGATCATGTGCTTGGCCACGCTGAGCGCATACTGCAGGCGGTCGGTGGGCGGCGGCGCGGCCACCATGCCGCCGAAGGGCAGCACCCCCAGCACGGCGGCAAAGATCAGCAAGAGGAAAATACCGTAGAACCAGCCCGGCGCGGCTGAGGTGGGCGCCAGGGCGATGACGGCTTTGTCGGCAAAGCTGCCGTAGCGCCGCGAGAGAGCCAGGGCTGCAAAGATGCTGAAAAAGAACAGCGCGATATTGGCGGTGGCGAAGAGCACCAGGGTCGGCGCCAGGCGCTCCAGGATGATCAGGCGCACCTGCTTGGAGCCGGTATCGCTGGTCAGGTATTCGGCGCGGCCCAGGTTAAGGGTCAGCGCGCCGCCCAACGAGCTGAAGCTGCGCAGGATGAAGGGGCGGTTCAGCCCCAGCCGCTCCTCCTCGGTCGCAATTTGGGCGGCAATCAGCTCGTTGCGCTGCGCCGGCGTCAGCGTACGGTTGGCCGGGTCCAGGCCGACTGAGACCGAGACCTGCTCGCGGATCTGCCCGCGTTTAATGTTGTCCACGAAGCCGCCCATGTTGGCAATCAGGATCGTCAGGTAGACGCCGACCACCACAGTGGCAAAGAGCGCGATCACGCGCACGGCGGTGTAGCGCAGGACGCGGCTCAGGGTAGTGTAGAAGGGGCTGCTCTTGAAAGACGGCTTGCTGGCCGCTTGCGGGGTCAGGGATGCTTCCGCCATGCCACACCTCTCAGTAAGAATTCATAGCCTACTCGTAACTGCTCAGCCGGCCGGTCAGAAACCGGGTTTTTGTCTCTAAGACAACTGTCATGGTCCCAAGTACGGTGTGTGCAGACACAGATTCGCTGGCGCACAAAGAAAAACCCGGTTTCCAATGCCATGCCTGAGCAGTTACGCCTACTCTATAACAAACGTGTCACCCTGAGGCTTGGCGAAGGGTCTCCGCCACGCGAGGGGAGACACCTGCACTCGCAAGTGCGGTGCAAGTGTGCTTCAGCACGCCCTCAGCAAGACCTGCACGAGGGTTTTCGTCTGGCCGCGATGCCGCCCCACCAGGTCGGTGGATCGCCAGACGCAGACAGGGGCGAGGCGACGCCTCGCCCCTGTTCTCGTCAGACATGCCAGAGCATACCGTGTGGCGCTGCGTCGCCGGACAGAACGTGGGGCTCCATCCGGCAACGCAGGCCAGGGGGTCAGGTCTGGATTACTGGGCGGTGACGAACTGGATGTCCGAGAAGCTGGGCACGGCCACCAGCTTGGAGATGACGATAGCCTCCAGCCGGTTGGAGCCAGCCACCAGGCTGCCCGTCGTATCGGCGCTGAGGATGATCTGCCACAGACCATCCTCGACGGCCACAGCCTCGCCGACCTCTGCCACTGCGCCGTTGGCGTCGAAGAGCAGGTACTTCACCTGCAAAACGTCGTCAACCGCATAGGGCTCGCCCTCGAACTCGACGAAGACGTCGAAGCTGGCCTCGTCGCCGATGGTCACGCGGGTGGAGCCATCGATCTCGATCTCGGCGATGGCCGGGGCGGTGAAGCCAGCCCACTTAGTGGCCGGATCGGGGTGATCCATGAAGCGCTGCAGGAGCACGGTGCCCTCCACCGGGAAGGCGCGCTCCAGGGTGT
>DATHSI010000027.1:0-5528 GCA_035464315.1 Candidatus Sulfomarinibacteraceae bacterium | reverse complement strand
GAAGAGGCCTTCACCTGCACCAGGCCTTCGACGACCACGGAGAGATAGCCGCCCGCGTCGGCCGGGCCGTCCATGCCTTCATAGCCGCCCATCCGCGCGCCGGCGACGTCCACCATCGGGTTGCGCTCCAGCGCTTGCGTGGCTACGCCAACGATGGGATCCTCGGCGCTGGTTGCCTTGTAGACCTGCATCACGGGGATGTCAAACTCTTCGTCGACCATGACGCCGGAGACGGCGACCAGATCGCCCTTCTCGATGGCCGTGTTGCCCACGTTTTGCGCGGGATAAGCCAGGGCGCAGCCGTTGCAGTTGCCGCCCCCAGTGATCTGGATACCGATGTTGCTGTCGAAAACGGCAGCATAGAAGTTAGTGGCGCCTTTGGCATACAGGCCACGGTACTGTTCGGCACGGATAATCGCCCCATAACCACCTTCGTTCGCACTGCCACCGGTGGCGATAGCTTGCAGAGCGGCGACGTTCTGACGCGGATCGGGCGTATCAAATGCCGGCGACGCAGCGTTGACCACGACGAGACCGTTGCCGCCTGTGGCGCTGCTGTCCGTATTAAAGACGGTCATCGCCGCGCCTGTGTTATCTTGCCCCTGGAACGTGCGCGTGATGGGCACGCTGCCCTGGACCACGGCGTCAGGCACGAGGCTGAAGGCGTAGGGCGCGCCTTGCAGCCGCTGCCGCGGCGTGAGCGTCTCGCCGTCGATGGTGAGTTCCATCCACGTCGGCTCAGAGAAGATGCTGGGCGTTATTTCATCGCTGGCGCCGATGGAGGTGGTGAACAGGCCGTTTTCCACGGACACCGTTTGCGTGTCGGTGTAGACGGCCGTGCCGCCGCTGGATTGCTGGAACAGACGATACTCTACGTTGTAGTTTCCATCAGGAACGGGGTTGCCGTCGCCGTCCAGCAGCCGGCCCTGGTGGCTAAACTGCGGCGAAAGCTCCGCCACGCCACAGGCGCCGAGAACCAGCGCGATCAGCGGCAGAGCAAGGTACAACAGACGGCTGTAACGAAACTGCGTGTACATAGGGGTATTCTCCTTTCTAGGGGTGGATTACTGGACACGAACTCTTGTCGCCACGCTCTGCTCCTGCTTAACAAACCACAGCGACAATTCCTTCCGCATATATTAACGCAAAACACGCACAAGTTCCGGCACACCCTGCCAACCCGCAACCTGCAACCTGCCAACCTGCAACCCGCTACCCCCCTCGCAACAAACTAAACGGCGCGCTGAGTATGAGGCCCAGACCCACCAGGATGAAGATGCCCGTAAAGAGCACGATCCATATACTGCGCTCCGTCTCCAGCTCAAACGTTTTGATATCCGTTTCGGCCACAAAGTCGTTGATGCGTTGGGCCTGGCGCTCCTTCTCGCTGCGACCCGAGCTGTAGAAACCGCTCAGCGGTACCTGTCCTTCCGCCGCGTGCAGATTGACGCGATAGGTGCAGCCGTCCTCGTCACAGCTCTCGCCTACGCTGGCGCCGGAGAGGCTCTCGATGGTGCGCTCCCCGGTCTGTATCAGACCCAACCAGCGCGCCTCACGCACGCAATCCGGGTTCTCCATTTCCAGCCGGCTGCAGGACAGCGTGTACTGCTGGCCGAAGACGTAGAGAGCCAGGAGCCCCGCGCCGATAAAGATCCAACCCATGAAAAACAACCCGCAGCCGCGACGTATCCGTGACATTTTTCCTCCTTTGGCATCAATGTTGGTAACAGGCTACTATATTGCTGTAGCGCTTGACCGCGTGCAAGCTCCAGGCAGTTTTCATTGAGAGCGTTCGCTGAAGGAGGGACGTGATGGACGTAACCGTAGGACAGAAAGCGTCACGTAGCCTGACCGTGACCGCATTGGCTGTACAGACGTACGCAGAGTTGACCGGCGACTTCAACCCGTTGCACTTCGACACGGAGTTTGCCGCCGGCACCAGATTCGGCCGGCTGGTGGCGCAGGGCGGGCTGACCACGGGCCTGTTGCACGCCCTGGTCGCCATGGACATGCCCGGGCCGGGCACCGTCTTCCTCAACCAGGAGTGGCAGTTCACGGCGCCGGTATACATCGGCGATACGATTACGGCCGAGGCGGAAGTGCTCAGCGTGCACGAGAGCAAGCCGGTCACGCAGTTGAAAGTGGTCATTACGCGCCAGGATGGGACCACCGTTCTGGAAGGGGAGGCGTGGTGCTATACCTTCTCTCCCAACGGAGACGGCGGCGAGAGCAACCGGCCCGCCTGAGCGCCTGCGCCCGTAGCTATGTTCCACGACATACCCCCTCCCATTTTGCAACGGATGCAGCATCTGGAAGCAATTGACGCCCGCGACCGCGGCGACGGCACCCCGCGGCTGGAGCGACTGCGCCAGATCCCGCCGCAGACGGGCCGCTTTCTGGCGCTGCTGGCAGCCAGCGCGCCGGCCGGTCCCTGGTTGGAAATCGGGACCAGCGCCGGCTACTCCGCGCTGTGGCTCTCCCTGGCGGCCCGCGAGCGCGCGCAGCGGCTGACCACGTTTGAGCTGTTGCCGGAGAAAGCGGCGCTGGCGCGCGAGACGTTTCGCCAGGCGCAGGTTGAGGATGTTGTGGAACTGGTAGCAGGCGACGCGCTAGAGGCCCTGCCGCCATATGAATCCATCGGCTTTTGTTTCCTGGACGCGGAAAAGGAAATTTACCGGCCCTGTTACGACCTGCTGGTGCCCCGCCTGGCCCCCGGCGGCCTGCTCGTCGCGGACAACGCCATCAACCACCGCCAAACATTACAACCAATGCTGGACCACGCCCTGCAGGACAAGCGCGTAGATGCGCTGATTGTGCCCATTGGGAAGGGGGAGTTGGTGTGCCGGAGATTGGGCAATAGCTGACCGCCGGTCAGCTATTGCCCAATCTCCATCTCTTCCGCAAACCGCCGCATCGCCCGTATATGCGCCTCCGCGCCCTGCAGGCCGGCGTGCATGGTGTTTAGCGAGAGGTGGGTGGCTCCGAAAGAGCGCCACTCCTCCATGACTTTGGCCCACTGATCGGGGTCGCCGTCGCCGTAGACCATGCGCGGCTCGATGCCGAAGGGGGTATCGCTGCGGCCCGCTTTCTCCCGGTACTGCTGCAGTTTGTCTTTTAAGGGTTGCGCCTGGGCCGCGCGGCGCTCGTTGGGCAGCCAGCCGTCGCCCAGCCGCGCCATGCGCCGGATCACGGCGTCCGCGCTGCCGCCGAACCAGATGGGAATGGGGCGCTGCACGGGCATCGGGTTGAGCCCGGCGTCCGGGATGTTGTGCCAGCGATCCTGGTAGGTGACCAGCGGTTCCGTCCACAGGCGGCGCATCACTGCCACCTGCGCTTCCTGGCGACGCCCGCGCGTGTGGAAATCCTGGTTCAGGGCCACGTACTCCACCGGGTTCCAGCCCACGCCAATGCCCAGTCGCAAACGCCCCTGGCATAACACGTCAAGCGTCGCCGCCTGTTTGGCCACCAGCGCCGTTTCGCGCTGGGGCAGGATGAGCACGCCGCTCACAAAGCCCAGCCGCTCGGTGGCCGCGGCCATGTAGCTGAACAGCAGAAACGGAGAGTAAAAGGGGTCGCGATACGTATACGGCCCGCGCCAGCCCTCCGGTCGCTGCGGGTTGGCCCCCAACACATGGTCATAGGCCAGCACGTGCGTATACCCCAACTCCTCCGCCGCCCGGGCATACTCCCGAATGGCGGTGGGGTCCGTTCCGAACTCTGTCTGTGGAAAAACAAGGCCAATTTTCATAGTTGATTGGAGATCGGAGATTGGAGATTGGCGCCAATCTCCAATCTCCAATCTCTATTCTCAGTTCATCTTCGCCCAGCGGCTAAACACCGGCTGCAAGTTCTGGCGGATGGCGCCGGCTTCGGGTGTATCCGGGGCTTCCTTCAGGTACGCCTCCAGGTAGCGGGCCGCGTCGTAGAGGCGCCCGCGCTGGTAGTGGATGAGGCCCAGGTCGCGCAGGTGCTCGGGAGCGTCCGGTTGAACCTGGCGCAGGTGTTCCATCACCGCCAGCGCTTCCGGCCAACGCTCGCGCTGCACGTACACTACCCGTAGGTTGTTCAGCATGCGGGCCACGATGTCCCGCGGCGGTGCGGGGCGCAACCACTGCGGATCCAGTTCCCCTTCGTAGCCCGTCGTCTCCTGCACCAATCGCTGGCAATCATCCAGGTCCAACCGCCGGCCCATGTAAAAGGGATCCAGCAGCACCTCGTCCAGCCCCTCGCGCACGCCGGCGACGAAATGGCCCGGCAGGCTCACCCCGTACGCCTGCAGGTTGAGGCGGTGAGCCACCGCCACAAAGACCACGGACAGCGTGATGGGAATACCCAGCCGGCGCTCCAGCACCTCGTTGAGATAGCTGTTGCGCGGGTCGTCGTAAGCCGCGGCGTTGCCGCGAAAGCCGCGTTCCAGGAACAGGTAACGGGCCAGGGCCAGCGCGGGCGACTCGGCTCCTTGCAGCGCCGGGCGCGCGTCGTCCGCCAGCGCGTCCAGCCGCGCCAGATAATCGCTCACCTTCAACTGCGGGTAGGCGATTTCGCGCGCGAACAGCAGGCTGGCGCGGGGCACGCTGATCGTAAATTGCTCTAGCTCGTCGGAAAAGCTCATGGCAGCATACATGGTGCAAACCGCTTGCGACTGATAAAAAGAACCCTGGAAACCATTATGGGCCATTGCGCCAGCTTTGCAACGATTGGCCTCACAGAGCGATTTATATCTTAAATGTGACTCTGATGCTCGTCTGCGCCACTATAATGGGGAACAATGGAACCGGCTAATGTCCGCTGATGACCGTCAAGGAGTGAGTAGCATGACCACAGTTGCCAGTTTGTTTGAGAGCCAGCAAGAAGCCACGGCGGCGCTGGATGCCCTGGCGCAGAGTGAGTTTGCAGATATTCCCACGGAAGTGTATGAAAATGGCGGCGAGGCCGATGAGGACGCCGACGTCGGCGCGGTGCCCGAGCCCGGCACCAGCCGTGTCCTGGCTGCGCCGTACGACGTGGACCTCATCTATGGCCTGGACCAGGAAGCGCGTTCCTACTTCTTGCGCAAGGCGCAACAGGGCGCCGTCCTGGTGCTTGCCGACGTAGAAAAGGAGCGTGTGGATGACCTGCAGGCGTTTTTCGAAGCGCATGGAGGGCAGACGGCGAAGGGGTGAGGAGGTTAGAGATTGGAAATCGGAGATTGGAGATTAGGGATTGGCCATCGGCTCTCCAATCTCAAATCTCCAATCAACCAATCTCCCTAGAGCCAGCGGCGCCCCAATCCCCGCTAACTCCACTATGAGTCTTGAAACCATCTCCCTCACCGAATACGAGCCGCGGCGGTTGCCGGCGGATGCTCTGGGCGAGGACGTGGGCAGGCTGTTGTGGCAGCGGTACGATCACGAGCTCGGGGTGCTGCAGGTGGCCTTTCCCTCGCCGCGCACGGGCCAGCAGTGGGAACTAACCTCGCGCGGCTGGGTGGGCCACATCCCGCTGGGGCCCGGCCGTCGTCTGGCGCTGCAACCACGGGCGCCCCTGGA
>DATHSI010000026.1:0-24166 GCA_035464315.1 Candidatus Sulfomarinibacteraceae bacterium | reverse complement strand
AGATTAGATCCATTTTACCGGATACGGACCCATTCATAAAGACCCGCAGATGTCGGGAGCACCAAGAGGTTGTAATTGCTGTGGCCGGTGTCCCCACCGAGCCACCCTATGTCACCGGACACGGGCGCGGGTGGGACATATGTCCCAATTAAAGGCCGGCCCGATCACAACATTTTCGTGCTCCCTGATGTCCCCAGTCTCCCAAGCGCACCAAGCGCCCCAATCTCCTCCCCTATACCGATCTTATACCCGCCAATATGCCCGCGACCTATTGCCACATCAGCGCCGCGCCCTTATATGTAAGCACAGTAACGGAAACCACCAACCGGGAGCCACACACTATGGATATGAGACGCGATAGAAAACGAGTTGTTCGCCTCTTCGCGCTGCTGATCGGCGCGCTATTGCTGTTGGCCGCCTGCGGCGGAGGCGCCGCCACGCCCACGGCAGTCGTGGAAGGGCCGGAAGACGCGGTTCAGCCCACAGAGGCGGTTGAGCCGACAGAGGCGGTTGAGCCCACCGAGCCCGCGCCAACCGATACGCCTGAGCCGGAGGAAACGGAACCGGCGGCAGAGGAACCGGCCACGCCTACACCTGAGGCCACGGCCACAGCGGTCGCCGAAGAGCCCACGCCGGAGGGCCGCACGTGGGCCGTGGATCTGGAGTTGGTCGCCGATGGGTTCACCGCGCCGCTGGCCATCGCGCCTGTGGAAGACGGCAGCGGACGCCATCTGGTGATGGACCAGACGGGACTCATTTACGTCCTGGACGGCGAGGGGCAGGTGCTGGACACGCCGTTCCTCGACGTGCGCGACAGAATGGTCACGCTGGACGAAGGCTACGACGAGCGCGGCCTGCTGGGGCTGGCTCTGCACCCGCAGTACGCCGACAACGGCCGCTTCTTCGTCTATTACAGCGCGCCGCTGCGCGGGGAAGCGCCGCAGGGATGGGACCACACCAGCCACATCTCCGAGTTCCAGGTGTCAGCCGATGACGAAAACGTGGCCGACCCCGGCTCAGAGCGGGTGCTGATGCAGGTGGACCAGCCGCAGGGCAACCACGACGGCGGGCAGATCGCCTTTGGCCCGGACGGCTACCTCTATATTCCGCTGGGCGACGGCGGCGGGGCTAACGACACAGGCGAAGGCCACGTGGACGATTGGTACGACTTCAACGACGGCGGCAACGCTCAGGTCCCGCAGAACCCCTTAGGATCTATCCTACGCATTGACGTGGACGACGAAGGCGACGAGGGACAGCCCTACGCCATTCCCCAGGACAATCCCTTTGTGGGCGATGAGGAGGCGCTGGACGAAACGTGGGCCTACGGCTTCCGCAACCCCTTCCGCATTTCCTTCGACATGGGCGGCGACAACGAGCTGTTCGTGGGCGACGCGGGGCAGGACCGCTGGGAGGAGGTCAGCATCGTCGAGGCCGGCGGCAACTATGGCTGGAGCGTGAAAGAGGGTACGCACTGCTTTGACGCGGCCAACCCCGGCCAGGAGCTGGACGAGTGTCCTGACCAGACGCCCGACGGCCAGCCGCTCATTGACCCCGTCATCGAATACTTGAACGGCAACCAGGAAGGCGGTCTGGGCCTGGTTGTGGTCGGCGGCTACGTTTATCGCGGTTCGGCGCTGCCCAACTTCGTCGGCCACTACTTCTTCGGCGATTGGAGCACCTCGTTCGGCGAGGGCGACGGCACGCTGCTGCTCGCACTGCGACCGGACGCAGGCGACGAGCAAGCGCAGGGTGAAATGTGGCCCGTGCAAGAAGTGACGATTGCCAACGCCGAAGACGGCCGGCTGAACGAGTACCTGCTCTCCTTCGGCCAGGACAGTGACGGCGAGCTATACCTGTTGACGTCGGAGACGCCCGGCCCCACAGGCCAGACGGGCAAAGTGTACAAGATCGTGCACCGTGGCGCGGCGGCCGAACTGAATTGACCGTAGACGGCCGGCGGCAGACCGCCGTTAACCTGCCAACCTGGAACCTGACAACCTGACAACCTGCAACCTGCAACCTGACAACCAGTTACTCGTCCGGCAAACTGCGCAAGTAGTTGATCAGGTGCCACATCTCCTCCTCGCTCAACTGTCCGGCAAAGCCGGGCATGGGCGAGGCGGGCAGGCCGTTGCCGATCACCGCCAGCAGTTCGGCGTCGGCGTGGCGGGGAACGTGCAGCGCCAGGTTGGCCGGCGGCCTCTCCAGCGTCTCCGCCAGCGGACCATCACCTTGCGCCTGCGGCCCGTGGCAGCTCTGGCAGTTGTCCGCGTACAGCGCCTGGCCGCGGGCCACCGATTGCGCCGTGGGGGGAATCGGGTTGCGCTGCGATGCTTCCTGCGCTTCCAACAATAGCGGTCCGCCGGCGACCAGCGCCAGACCCGCCGCCAGACCGATTGCGCCGAGCCCGGTCAGGGCCGGTTGGCGGCGGCGCCCGCCGCGCCACAGAGCAACGCCCAGGAACAGCGCCCCGAGCAACACCAGCTCCAGTCCCCACAAGATGTAACCGCGGCTCGCGTCCAGCGTGGGGCCCGCGCCGGCGAGCACGTCGAAACGGAACGCAGCGCGCGCGTCGAAGGCGTCCGGCCGGCGCACCAGCACGCCCACCTGCCATTCCCCGGCCACGCTGAGCAGGAGGTCCTCGGCCACGTATTGCCCGTCTGCGGTCGCCTGCGCCGTCGCGCTCGTCTCCCCCAGCTCTGTGTCCAGGTACGCCAGCTCCAGCAAGACCTCGTCGGCGTTGGCCACCGGCCGGCCCTGCGGGTCGCGCAGGGTGATCACGAAGCGGTTCTCGCCCGCCAGCGCGGGTTCGACGGCCAGCGAAATGTCCGTGCGCTCCACCGTCTCCTGGAAGGTCAGCTCGCGCCGCTGCCCCAGCCCTTCGCGGTCCGCTGCCTGGCGCGCCGGTTCCAGGCTGGTCAGCAGGCCCACAGCCAGCAGGACGGCCAGCCCCAGCAAGGCCTCGGCGCTGACCGCGCGACGCAACCAGCGACCCGCGCTTGCCTCCGCGCGCAGCCGCGGCGCGTGGCGCAACAGGTTCAGCGCGCCCAGGGCCAGCATAGGCAGGAACAGCGCCAGCTTGCCCAGCAGCGTCAGCCCGTAGGGCGTGGCCAGCGCCGGGGCGGTTGTGACCTGCGCCCACGTACTATACAGGCCCGTGATCACCAGCATGCCCACGCTCAGCAGGGCCAGCGTGGAGAAGCGGTTCACCACTTCTTGCAGCAGCTGCCGCCGGCCGTTGGCCTGCACCTCGCGGTAAAGGGGCCGCGCGCCCAGCGCCAGGTGGAACAATCCGCCGACCCACAGGGCGGCAGCCAGCAGGTGCACGTAGTCCGAGAACAGGGCCGGGGCGCGAAGCGGGCCCATGGCTGCCGCGTGGCTGCTCAGGCTGATGGTCAGCAGCAGGGCCAGCCCCACCGCCAGGGCCACAAAACGCGCCAGGCGCGAAATCGCGTCTTCCTCTTCCAGCTCCCCTTCCAGCGCCACGGGCGAGGCAGCCATGCCCAGACCGGCTGCCGCGACCAGGAACAACCAACCGCGCACCATCCACAACTGGCCCCAGGCACTGTCGGACAATACGGCGTCCACCTGAATCCAGCCCACGCTTCCCGCCGGCGCGCCAAAGACCGTCGCCGTCTGCAGCAGCAACTGCCACACAGAGGCGGCGGCGAAGACGACGGCGGCGATCCACAGCAGGCGGCGCGAGCGGCGGACCAACGTCGCGCCCAGGTGCGCCACCGCGCCATCGCGGCGTGGAGCAAAGAAGACGGGGCGCAACAGAAGAAACTCAAAGGCCAGCCCGCCCACGAGGGCCAGAGCGCCGGCCAATACCAGCCCCCGCGCCAGCGCCTCCGCCGCTGACGCGCCAGCGCCCGCACCGCCGGCAGGATCCGGCCGGGCCGCGCCCGCGCCGCTCTCCACCCCATCGCCAAAGGAGAACACAAACGAGCCGCGCAGGGCGTGGCCGTCCACGGTGGAGACGTTGCGCCAGGCCACGGTATACGTGCCCGGCGGCAGGGTGTGCAGCGAGACGCTCATCGCCGTGGGATCGTCCTCGTGCACCCGGCTGTCCCCCTCGTCCACGCGTTGGCCCTGGCTGTTCAACACCTGGATCTCGCTGAACTGCGGCTCCAGCGGCTCGCTAAACCAGATGGTAACCTCGTGAACGTGGGCCGGCAGTTGGGCGTTCGGCGGCGGGTCGGAGCGCACAAAGGCGGCGTGCGCCTGCACCGGACGCGCGGCCCACAAGACGAGCGCCAGCAGCGCCCCCAGCCCCAGAGCAGTAGAGACGGCGCGCAAGCGCCCGCTCACCGGCAACATGTATGGCTCACGAACGGCGCGCGGTCAGGAATGCGACCGCGCCAACGACAATGGCCGCAACAGCCAGCCCGATGGCCGCCAGCGCCAGCGTGCGCAGCGTGCTCAACTGTGCCTGCACGTCCAGCGCCGCGCCCAGCGCCTCGTCCGCCGCCGACTGCGCCCCGCGTACGCCCCCTTCCAGTTCACGCGCAGCGGGCACGGGCTCGGGGAAGTACAGCTCGTCCGCCGGCTCTACGGAATTAAAGGTGTCCGGCCCTGATTCAAAGATCTCGTCCACCGCCAGATCCTCGACATCGCCAATGAAGCGAAAGCGGTATTGGCCCGGCGCGCTGGGAATCCAGTCGTTGGTATAGTGGCCCGGATCGCCGAAGACGGCGCGCAGCGCCATCACGTCCGCTATCCCGCTCTCTACGTGCGTTACTTCAACCTGCAACGTCTGCTCCAGCCCCTCTACCGGCGCGGCCTCCTGGCCATCGGTGCGGCTCACGCGCAGTTGGACCCCATTTGCCTGCCCTTCAAACGCCGGTTCGTTGGCAAATCCCACCACAAATTGGTAAGGACCCACCATGCGGCTCTCATGTGCATGGACCACCCGCGCCGCCGCCAGCGCCAGGAGCAAGGCCCCCACCACCGGCCACAGAACAGTCGTTGCAGACAATCGCTTCATACTAACCTCTCTCCTTGAGCCCGCCCCGGCTTGATTTCCTTTCAACACCCGCACATTATAACGGTCTGCCAATCGCCGCAAAAGTAACGGGCAGTACAGAAAGGCGACCGCGGACCGCAGACCGCAGACGGCGGCAATCAACACCTGAAACGTGGCACTTGAAACCTGACACTTGAAACCTGCAACCTGCAACCTATAATCCCCCCATGCCAACCTTCACCACCTCCACCCACACCTACCACTACCGGGTCGCCGGCAACGGCCCACCACTCTTGCTGTTGCACGGCTTCACCGGCAGCAGCAACAACTGGGCGGGCTTGATGGACGCCCTGGGTTCTGAGTACACACTGATCGCCCTGGACCTGCCCGGGCACGGACGCACGATGGACCGCGACCCGCTGCCTGACGAGGCCTACACCATGCCCGCCGTAGCCCGCGACATCGCCGCCCTGCTGGAGCATCTGGGACTGGCCAGCGTTCATCTGCTGGGCTACTCCATGGGCGGTCGCCTGGCCCTCTACCTGGCTCTGAAACACCCGGAACGCTGGAGCACGCTTATTTTGGAAAGCGCCTCCCCCGGACTGCGTGACGCCCAGGCCCGCGAGGAACGTGTAGCCCAGGACGAAGCGCTGGCGCAGTTCATCGAGCGTGAGGGCATGAGGGCCTTCGTCGACCGCTGGGAAGCGCTGCCCCTCTTCGCCAGCCAGCAGCAGTTGCCGGACGAGGTCTGCCGCGCCCACCGCGCCGGACGCCTGCGCAATCGCCCCGCCGGCCTGGCCCGCAGCCTGCGCCGCATGGGCACTGGCGTGCAACCGTCGCTCTGGGAACAGTTACCACGGCTGACGCTACCCACCTTACTCATCGCCGGCGATCTTGATCACAAATTCGTGGGCATCGCTCACGAGATGGCGGCGCTCATGCCCCAGGCCGAGCTGGCCATCCTGCCCCACGCCGGCCACACCGTGCACCTGGAACAACCCGAGGCCTACGCACAACGCCTGCGCCGCTGGCTGGCCAACACGTAAACCGATTTCGCAGATCGGTGCCCCCATCCCCTACAGCAGCGCCTGCAATTCCTCCGTCAGCGCCTCCGCCAGTTCCGGTCGCCCGTGATACTGCGCCGGCGTGTTCTGGAAAAACGCCACTCGCCACTGCCCGCCCTGCTCCGTCGCCAGCACGCTCTGCACGGCGTTGGCTGCCGGATTAAGCTGCGCCTGCTCGCGCGGCGTCATACCCACCACAGCACGCAACAGCGCCACGCCAGGCGTCAGCCGGCGCACGTCCCTGACCTTGCCCACGTAAAGCGCCGTCATGTGGTCGGCAAAGATCTTGCCTATGGTCGCCTCGATCTCCGCCGGCCCGTGCATCTCGCTACCATCGAAGCCCACGACGTGTCCCTCTTCGTGGAATAACGCCGCGTACCCCGGCGCGTCGCGCTCGTTCCAGCGGTCCAGCAACTGCGCGTAAAGCGCCCGAACCGCATCATGGTCTCTCTCCGGCGTTCCTGCACGACTCGCTTCGTTACCCATTATCTGTTTCTCCTGTGCCACTCATGCGGAAAAAAATGATTCTGTACAAACGCGTTGCACCACTGCTCACAGCGCCATCACCGTATCCAGCCCACGATGTAGCCCTACCAGCCCTGACACCTCACGAATGGCCAACAGCGCCCCCGCCACGTACGGCTGGGCGCTGCTTCCCGCCTCGTGGCGCAACACCAGCTTCTGGTCCGGCAGGCCGAAAATCACGTCCAGGCTGATGGTGTAGCCCGGCAGGCGTACGGAATGCACCTGCGAGCCGTCGAGCGTGGCCCCGCGCGTCTCCACCGGGCCTGCTACCTCATCCAGGGGCACCGTCATCTCTGGGCGGCGCACCTGTGACAGGCGATGGGCCAGCTCTCGCGCCGTGCCGCTGGGCGCGTCCACCTTGCCCGCGCCGGCGTAGTCGATAATCTCCCACTGCTCGACATACTGCGCCGCCATCTCCGCAAAGCGCTGCAAGAGTACCACCGTCAGCGCGAAATTGCCGCAGGCCAGCACTCCCCGCCCGGCCTCCTCCGCCGCCGCCGCGATCTGCGCAAAATCCTCCTCCGTCAGCCCTGACGTGCCCACCACCACGTGCGCTCCGTGCGCCAGCGCCGCCAGCACATGCTCTCTGGCGCTGTCCGGCTTCGTATACTCCACAAACACGTTACACAGTTCCGCCGCCAGCGCCGCTTCCGCCGTGGCGTACACGCGGCACGTCAGGCGCGGCTCGTCCAGCACCTCGCCCAGCACGCGCCCCGCGTGAGTGCGCGACACCGCCGCTGCCAGTGTCACGTCATCCACTTCTGCAATCTCACGCGCCAACGCCGATCCCGCCCAACCCGTCGCCCCTGCCAGACAGACTCTCAAAGTCATAACCGATGTCCTCTCCTTCACACAATTCACAGCAATCAAGCCCTGCCCGCATCACAGTATAAACGGACCGCCGACCGCAGACCACCGACGACCACAACCTGCAGCTTGAAACCTGACACATGAAACTTGACACGTGAACCCTGACACACCACAACGTGCTTCCCCACCCCCATCCAGTACAATACCATTATGAACATCGTGCTCGACCTCCTGGCTGCCCTCGCCGGACTATTACTCATCAGTTACACTCTGTGGGACACCTTCCGCACCGTCGTCCTGCCGCGCCGCGTCACCAGCCGCTTGCGCGTCATCTGGGTCTTCTACCGCCTACTCTGGCCCGGCTGGCGCCGGCTTGTCCTGCGCCTCAGCCGTGGCGGGGCCCGCGAAACGCTGCTCAGCCTCTTTGGCCCTCTGGCCCTCCTGATGCAAACTGCCATCTGGGCCACCGGCCTCATTCTGGGCTTCGCTCTGCTACTGTGGGGCTTTGGCCCCGATCTTAACGATCCCATCGCCGGCCCCACCTTTGGCACCACCCTCTACTTCAGCGGCGTTACCTTTCTGACCCTGGGCTTTGGCGACGTCCGCCCTGTCAGTGCGCTGGCGCGCCTGCTTGCCGTCGCCGAGGCTGGCGTGGGCTTCGCCTTCCTGGCCCTCGTCATCAGCTACCTGCCCACTCTCTACCAGGCTTTCTCCCGCCGCGAAGTCGTCATTTCCCTCCTGGACGCACGCGCCGGCTCGCCGCCCAGCGCCGGCGAACTGCTGCGCCGCTGTGACGAACAGCACGACGTCAGGGCGCTGCTGGCTGAGTGGGAAGTATGGTCCGCAGAGGTACTGGAAAGTCACATGTCCTACCCTGCGCTGGCCCTCTTCCGCTCCCTCCACGACCACCAATCCTGGCTGGCCACGCTGACCACCATCCTCGACACCAGCGCCCTGATGCTCAGCCGCGGCCCCGGCAACGTCCAGCGCCAGGCGCGCCTGACTTTCGCCATGGCCCGCCACACCGCCGTGGACCTCGTGCAGGTACTCGATGTCGAGCCCATCTATCCAGACCGCAACCGGCTCGCCCCCGGCACCTACGCGCAGCTCCAGGCTATTCTCGACGACATCTATCCCGCTCCAGCCGACCCCGGGTCGACCCAGGAACAGTTGCGTGGGCTGCGGCAACTGTATGAACCATACGTCACCGCCCTCTCGCGCTTCCTACACATTCCCCTTCCCCGATGGCTCCCTTCCTCGACCGAACAGGACGCCTGGGAAGCCAGCCCCTACGACGACATGCACTGGCAACGCCTCCAACTCGGCGACGACGCCGACGCCTGATACCAAAACCCGTTACCCTTCAATCTGGTACCCGCTGGTTCCCGAAACGTGACACTTTAAACTTGCCTCACGCCTCCCTTGCGCTATACTCCACTTACTTGTTCCACTGGAAAAACTAAGTGCCGTTACTTCAGCATCGAGGAGTGAGGGACTCGATGGCCGTCGAGAACTTACAGACGATCAAACAATCCAACCGCGCTACCGTGCTCAACTTCATTCGCCAGCAGGAGCCGGTCTCCCGCAGCGACATCGCCCGCGACCTCAGTCTGAGCCCCACCACCGCTTCCGCCGCCGTCTCCGACCTCATCGACAGTGGTCTGGTGCGCGAAGTGGGCATGGGCGCCTCTACCGGTGGTCGTCGACCCATCTTACTGGAGATTAATCCCAAAGGCGGCACCGTCATCTCTGTGGATGTATCCGGCGTCTATAGGGGGCGCATAATACGGGCCGCGGCCCTGGACCTCAAGAGCGACATCCTTACCGAAGTGATGCGCGAGCAGGAGGTCGAAGGCAACGAGGGCATGCTGACCACCGTTAGCAACATCATTCACGATCTGATCGCTTCCCCCGACGTCGAGCTGCGCGAAGCAGTGGCCATTGGCATCAGTGTGCCCGGCCTGGTCAATGCCACCCGTGGCGAGCTGGTCTTCGCCAACATGAACATCAGCCGGTTGGCTCTGGGCCCATCCCTGGCGCGCGAATTCCAGGCCCCCGTCCTGGTGCTGAACAGCGAAGACGCCGCGGCGCTGGGCGAATATCGTTTCGGTGCCGGGCGCGGCTGCCACAGCCTGCTCTATCTCAGCGTAGGCTCGGGCACCGGCATCGGCCTCGTCGTGGATGGTCGCATCTACCAGCGGGGGCGCACCAGCGCCGGCGAAATGGGCCACGTCACTTTGCAGCCCGACGGCCCGCTCTGTCGCTGCGGCAACCGCGGCTGTTTTTCGGCTCTCGTCTCCAGCGAAGCGCTGGTGGAACGCGTGCAAAGCGTGCTGGCGGCGAGCAACGGCCCGGGCGCAGCCGATCTATCGCCCGACAACCTGGATGTGCCGCAAATCATGCGCGCCGCGCAGGCCGGGCAGACCCACTGCCTGGAGGCCGTCACCGACGCCGCCGGGTGGGTGGGCCAGGCGCTGGGCAACCTCATCAACCTGCTCAACCCGGAAGTGATCGCCCTCGGCGGCGAACTATTCGAAGAGGACGAGTTCTTCTTCTCCGTCGTGCAACCCATTGCCCGGCAGCGCACCCTCAAGGACTATGTTCCCGGCGTACAGTTGGTGCGTTCATCATTGGGCCGCCGCGCCGGCCTGCAAGGCGTGGCCCTGCTGGCCCTGGATAAGCTGCTGGACTCGTCAACCGTGTGACAGCCACTTCAAAGGAGGTGACGCCCATAAGCCAATTTTGCAAATCGTTGTCCTGTGCGATACTAAATTGCAGCAAGTCAACAATCAAAAATCCAGAGGAGAATTTTAGAAGATGAAACATCTCAAACTACTGACTGTCCTGCTCGTGCTGGCACTCATGGCTGCCTGTAGCACCCCCGCGGCCGAGCCCACCGAAGCGCCGGCGGACAGCGGCACGGACACCGAACAACCGGCTGCGGACGAGTCTGAAACCGACGCCGAAGAGCCCGCTGATGAACCCGCAGCCGACGAACCGGCAGAAGAAATCACCATGACCTACTACATGTGGGATCCCTCCTTTGAGGAGACCGAGCAGATCATGGTTGATAAGTTCATGGACGCCTACCCCAACGTCAACATCGACTACCAGGTCATCGGCACCCCCGACTATTGGACCAGGCTGGAAGCGCTGGCCGCGGCCGACGATCTGCCCTGCGTCTTTAACATGAGCGCGGGCTTCTTCGACCAGTGGCACGGCGACGGCCTGCTGTTGAACCTGCAGGAGTACGTCGACCGCGACATCAATCCCGACGACTATTACGTGGGCGTCTTCGACGTCGTGCGCGACCGGGATACGGGCGACATGTACTCCTTCCCCTTCGCCTTTGTGGAGACGGTGCTCTTCTATAACAAGGACGCCTTCGACGAAGCCGGCGTGCCCTACCCCGAAGAAGGCTGGACCTGGGACGAGTTCCTGGACGCCGCGCAGCAACTGACCATTGACGAAGAAGATGACGGCGTCGTCGACCAGTACGGCTTCTACTTCTACGGTCGCTACGCGCATATCGAAGGCTGGGTCTACCAGAACGACGGTCGCTTCCTCAACGCGGACAAGACTCGCTTGGCCGCTGATGACAACGCCGTCGAAGCTCTGGCCTTCCTGGAGTCCCTGATCCACGAGCACGGCGTGGCTCCCGAACCGGCGGAGATGGAAGGTATCCGCCAGCAGGACGTCTTCCCCCTGGGCCTGTCTGCCATGTGGGTGGACGGCGCCTGGAACATCGAAAACAACCGCGACATCGTCGACGGGGCGTTCGAGTGGGGCGTGGCTCCCATCCCCCGCGGCCCGCAGGCCACAGAAGACACGGCCTATGGCTGGCCCGACAGCATGGCCATCGCTTCCACCTGCGAGCACCCAGACGTGGCCTGGGACTTCATCAACTTCATGACCGGCCCCGAGCGCACCATCGACCTGACCTTCGGCGGCAAGATTCCCATCTACCAGCCCGTAGCGCTCTCCGACGAATTCCTGGAGGAAGGCCAGCAGCCCGACAATAAAGGCTTCCTGCTGGAATGGGCCCAGCACACCGGCCCCACCACATTCACGCCCGGCTGGGGTGAGTGGCGCGGCTACACTGACGGCGCCGGCCTGGAAGGCCAGCTCAACGACGTCTTCAACGGCGTCACTGACCTGGACACGGCCATGGACAACGTCACCGAGCACGCCAACAGCGTCTTGCAACGTTACTATCCTTAGCTAATATCCAGTAACGACCCGGTGAGCCGGTGGTGATCGCCGGCTCACCGGGCGCTCATAACCGCATGAAACATGGCAAACTGACCCCTTACCTGTTCCTGCTGCCCATGCTCGTGGGCCTCGTCGTCTTTCGGTTGGGGCCGACCGGCGTGGCCGCTTACGCCAGCTTCACCCGCTGGAACGTACGCACGCCGCCCGAACTCCGCGGGCTGGCCAATTACGTGGAACTGCTCAACTCGCCCACCTTCTGGCTCGTCTTTCGCAACACGCTGCTCTTCACGCTCATTTTCGTGCCCGGTGTGATGATCATCTCGCTGCTCATGGCCGTCATGGTCAACCAGAAGTTGCGCGGCATTGCCTTCTTCCGCGCCCTCTATTTCATGCCCTACATCACCGCCATGGTCGCCGTGGCCATGGTCTGGAACTGGATCTTCGCCACCCGCTTCGGCATCCTCAACCACGTCCTGCGCACCATTTTCCAGGTCGCCGATCCGCCCGCCTGGCTCGCCGACCGTACCTGGGCTTTGCCCGCCCTGGCCATCGTCTCCATCTGGAAACAGGTCGGCTTCCAGATGCTCATCTATCTCGCCGGCCTGCAGGGTATCCCCGCCAGCCTCTACGAAGCGGCAGCCATCGACGGCGCCAGCAAACGGCAGCAGTTCTTCAACATCACCGTGCCTGTGCTGTCGCCCATCATTTTCTTCGTCTTCATCATTACCCTCATCGACGCCTTCCGCACGTTCGAAGTGACCTATACGATGACCGGCGGTGGCCCTAACAACGCCTCCACCACCCTGGCCTACTACATCTACCAGAACGCCTTCACCTTCGGCCGCATGGGCTACGCTTCCGCACTGGCCATGTTCCTCCTGCTCATCGTGGGCACGATTACCTTTATCTCCTTCCGTTTCCGGCGGCGCGTGGTCGCCTCAACGATATAAGGAGCCGGCTATGGATACTGCTCCCACCCTATCCCGAACCCACCCGCGGCCAAGACGTCGCACCCTGCTGCAGAAGCTCTGGAGCAGGCGCACCCTGAACACGCTCTTTTCCTATCTCATCCTGACCCTCTTCGCTTTTCTCACCGTCTTCCCCTTCCTGTGGATGGTGGTCACCACCTTCAAATCGCGCGGCGCCATCTTCTCGCTGCCGCCCACGCTCTATCCCGACCTACTTTTCCAGGAAGGGATGTTCAATTCCTACACCGAAGTGCTCACGCGCCACAACTTCCTGCGCTACTCGGCGAACAGCCTTTTCGTAGCCACCATGGCCGCCATCGGCCAGCTCATCACGGCCTCGCTGGCCGGATTCGCCTTCGCCCGCATGAAATTCCGCGGCAGCGCCATCCTCTTCGGCCTGCTGCTCTCCACGACCATGATTCCCGTGGAAGTGTCCATCATTCCCGAATTTGTGCTTATGGCCCGCCTGGGCTGGCTGGACAGCTTCCTGCCGCTCATCGTGCCCTCCTTCCTCGTGGGCTCGTTCGGCACCTTCATGCTGCGCGAGTTCTTCGCCACCATTCCCGACGAACTGGTGGAGGCCGCCGTGCTCGACGGTGCGTCTACCTTCCGCATCTACAAGGACGTCTTTCTGCCCGTCTCGCTGCCGGCGATGACCACCCTTTTCCTCATCGCCTTCATCCACAACTGGAACGAGCTGCTGCGCCCGGTGCTGTACATTACCACCCCCTCCCTGCGCACGGTGACCATCGGCCTTACGACGTTCCAGGGCGAATACGGGGCGCAATGGAATCTGCTGCTGGCCGGCGCCGTCGTCTCCGTCATCCCCCTGCTGGTTATTTACATTTCCGCCCAGCGTTACGTGGTAGAAGGCATCGCCACCACGGGAATTAAGTGATGCGCGACGACGCTTCCCGCCAACACGGCCCAAATCAGCGCCCGCTCAAAGCGATCGTGCTCGCCGCCCGCCCCGGCAAACCGGCCCTCAAGCTGCTGGAGCCGTTGGGCGAGCAGACCATTCTGGATTACGTCATCGACCTCGCGCTGCGCTTCGTAACGCCCGATGATCTCCACGTCGTCGTCGGCGGGCACAGCGAGCGCGTGCAGCAACACCTTGGCGCTCGCTTCACCTACGTCGTGCAGGAGGAACTGCGCGGCACGGGCCACGCCGTGCAACAGGCCGCCGGCGTCCTCGCCGGCTACGACGGCGATCTGCTGATCCTGTACGGCGACACGCCCCTCTTTCGCCCCGCTTCCATCCTGGGCATGCTGCACCGCCACCGCCTCACCGGCGCCGACCTGACGCTCTTCACCGCGGTCACCGAGCAACAGCTGCCCTACGGCCGCATTGTGCGCGACGCCTCGGGCCAGATCATCGACGTCATCGAAGAAGCGGACGCCTCCCGCACCCTGCGCCAGATTCCCGAGCTCAACCTCGGGGCCTACGTGGCCTGCGCCGCGCCTCTCTTCCAGGTGCTGGAGCGCCTGCAGGCCGGCGCCGAGGCGGGCCATATGCGCCTGACGGACACCATCCACCGCTTCATTCGCGCCGGGCATCAGGTCACCAGCTACCGCAGCTACGATCCCGACGAAATCCTGGGCATCAACACCGCCGAAGACCTGCAGCAGGCGGCGTTCATCCTGCAAAAACGGTACCTGCGCCCGCACCGCGCCGAGGAGAAAAGCGAAATCCATTTCGGCACCGGCGGCTGGCGGGCCATCATCGGCGAAGGCTTCACCATGAACAACGTGCGCCGGCTCTGCCAGGCCCTGGCCAACGAGATCATCCGCCAGGGCCGCGAAAAGGACGGCGTACTGGTGGGCTTCGACCGCCGCTTCCTCTCGCAGCGCGCGGCCGAAGTCGCCGCCGAAGTGTTCGCCGGCAACAACATTCCCGTCATCCTGCTGCCTGAGGACGCACCTACGCCTCTTGTCACCTACGCCACCGCCGAGGAGCAAACGGCCTACGGCATGGTCTTCACCGCCAGCCACAACCCGCCGGAGTGGAACGGTCTCAAGGTCTTCCGCTCCGACGGCTCTCTGCTGCTCACCGAGGAAACGGACCGCATCGAGGCCCAGGCCAATCGCCTGATGCCCGAAGACGTGGTCAAGATCGAGCTGGACCTGGCCCTGGACGCCGGCGTGGTGCGGCGCGTGGATTACAGCAACGAGTACATCGACGCCGTAGAATCCCATGTGGACATGCGGGCCATTCGCGAAGCCGGCCTGCGCATCGTGCTGGACCCCATGTACGGCGTGGGCCAGGCCACGTTGGACACCGTGCTCACCGAGGCCCGCTGTCGCGTGACCACCATCCACGGGCGGCACGATCCCCTCTTCGGCGGCCGTTCGCCCGCGCCGGATCTCAACGCGCTGGGCACGCTGATCACCACCATCAAGGACGGCGACTATCACCTGGGCATGGCCATGGACGGCGACGCCGACCGCATCGCCATCGTCGACGAGCAGGGGGAGTTTATCCACATCAACGACGTGCTGCTGCTGCTCTACTCCTATCTGCACGAGGTGCGCGGCCTGCGCGGGGGCGTGGTGCGCAACCTGGCCACGACACATCTACTGGATCGCCTGGCTGCCCACTTCGGCGAACGCGCCTACGAGACGCCTGTGGGCTTCAAACACATCGTGCAGGCCATGCAGCAGCAGGAAGCCTTGCTCGGCGGCGAAAGCAGCGGCGGCCTCACCATCCGCGGCCACATTCTGGGCAAAGACGGCATCTTCGCCGCGGCCCTCATCGTGGAGATGCTGGCTGTCACCGGCCTCACGATCTCCGAGCTACGCCGCCGCGTGTACGACATCACCGGTCGCCTCTACACGGTAGAAGTCAACCGCCCCGCCACGTCCGAAATGAAAGTGGTCATCCCCCGCCGCCTGCAGGCGGAGACGATCACGCACGTCGGCCCCTACCCCGTGGCGCGCGTTTCACACCTGGACGGGGCCAAGTTTTTCCTGGAAAATGACAACTGGCTGCTACTGCGCTTCTCTGGCACCGAACCACTCCTGCGCATCTTCGCCGAAGCCGACACGCCGGACAAGGCGCAAGAACTGGTGGCCTGGGCGGAGCAAGAGCTAGAGCTAGAGCAAGAGGATAGAGTAAGAGAAAATTCGTCCAATTCGCCCAGCCCGTCAACGGGCCCCGGGGCAAAAACAAAGAAAAAATCCGTGTAAATCTGTTTTAATCTGTGTCCCATCCCATGCTAACCACCACTCACCACCGCTGTCTTAACGACGACAGCACCTTCTCCGATACCCTCACCTTCCGCTTTCCGCCCGGCGCCCTGCGCTTCACGGACCTCACGCCCGGCAACCTGCGCCGGCGGCTGCGGGACATCAGCCACTACCGCTACGTGCAGGCCCAGGCCCGCGGCGAGCCGTCGCCTACCATCGTGGCCTTCGGCACGCTGGCCGAAGATCGGCCCCTAGCCGACCTGTTTCCCGACCTCCCTAGCACCACCGACGACGACGAGCGCCTGTTCAGCGCCAACTCCTTCATCACCTACACCATGCGCACCCTCTTTCGCCGCGGCTGGATTCGCTACGAGCGCGGCGACTGGCAGCCTGCCGTGCCCCCTGCTCGGGCGCAGTGGCAAGAGCGCGCCGCTGCCGTTTTGCGGTATCTGACCGGTCGGCGCCGCATCCTGCTGCGCAGCGAGCGGCCGCGCCCCCTGGACTTTTCCGACGTACCCTTCGCCGTGGACCAGGATCTGGTGCCCCTGGCCCCCTGCGGCTTTCTGAGTGACTTCGTGCGCACTCGCCGGGGGCACAGGCGCGCCCCGGCTCTGGTCTTCAACAGCGCTTACTTCCTGCTGGAGCACGACGACGTCTGCAGCCGCCACTCCGCCCTGGGCGAGGCGCACAGCCTGTGGGCCGCCGGCGGCGTCATCCACCGCCCACCCCTTTTCCATCGCGGCGCCATCTGGCAACACAGCGACGGGCGCTGGCGCGTGGGCCGTCTGGGCCTGAACGACATGCAGATTCGTTTACCCACCGGCCTGGAGCTGGTACCTGACGACCGGCCGGCTACCCCGGATCAGTTGCCCTTCGCCCTCAACGACGCCAACGCCGCACCGGTTACGCTCTACAATCGTTACTACGGCGTGGCACAACAGGGCCGCGTCGTGGGCCACACCCCTTCCGATCCCCAACGGCTGGAATTGACCGTGGTCGACCGCCGCATCGTGGGTCTCAAGCAGGGCGGCGGCCTGGCCCTGCCGCACAACGGCTTCGTCATTTCCATCGCGCCCGGCGCCCTCTCGCCCGACGCGCAGCACAATCTGCGCCGCCGCCTGCAGAGCGATCTATTGCTGGCGTACGCCTTCGCCCGCCCCGAGCATCGCGAGATCGTGCAGGCCCTGCAAACCGGCCCCATCCTGCTACGAGACGGCCAAATCACGCTGGACGACGACTACCTGGAAGCGGAAGAACAGTTCTGGCCCAGCCGCGCGCTGGCCAACGGCGATTATCAGATCGGCGTGGTGCCCACCAACTACAAAACGGACGTGGACCGCACCCGCGCCGGCCGCGTGGGTCTGGGCATCGACGAGCAGGGCGACCTGATTCTGGTCATGGTCGCCGGCGTTAACGACGGCATGGGGCTGCCCGGTGTAGACAGCTTCGGCGCCACCCTGCGCGAGCTGGCGGAGGCCCTGCGCGCAGCCGGTGCCCACAGCGCCCTCAACCTCGACGGCGGCGGTTCCACGCAGGCCTACCACCACGGCCGGCGCGCCCTGATCCCCGGCGACCGCCGCGGCGAACCCGGCCAGCCGTACGAGCGCATGGTGCCCGCGATGGGGATTGTGGAGTAGTGTCAGGTTTCAGGTGTCACGTGTCGGGTTGCAGGTTGGCAGTCAGAGGGCCGTCTTCTACACGGTAGCAAGCACTGGCTCGGCTCTGGCAGCGCCGGTAGATGCTCCTAACAGCTCCTCAAACCCATCGGCGACCGCAGAATTTCCCCCCGCACTGGCAAAGGCCTCGGCAAGGCGCTCTGCGCCATCGCGCATGGAGAGGGCGACTTTCACCGCCGCCGAAAGAGTCACCGCATCCAGATCACCGGGCATCAGGCGCACACCGCTCTGAGTGTACTCCACACGCCGGGCGACCTCAACCTGATCGCGCCCGAAGGGAACCGTCACCACCGGGACGCCCTGGCTCAGGGCCCGTTGTGTGATCCCCATGCCTCCGTGGCAGATGACGACACTCGCGCGCTCGATTACCGGCCCGTGAGGAATAAACCGCTCCAGCCGGCAGTGCGCATTGCTGATCGCCTCGAGCTCTTCTGGTGCGTACGCTGCGCTCGTCGCCACCACGAAGAATCCCTCTTCTGGGAGCACACGTAATGCTGTCTCCACAATCTCGCGATCATTCTGACGCTCGGTCGAACACGTCACCAGGGCGATGGGCCGCTCGATATCGACCAGCCACCGCGGCGGTTCCACGGGCGGCTCCCACGTCCCCGGCCCCACAAAGCGGAAGTTATCGGGCCAATGATCCCGCGGATATTCGAAAGCATCTGCGGTGAAATAGAATACCCTGGGCGGACGCAGTTGAAACTCGGTCACGCTCGCCACGGGATCGAGTCCGAGACGCGCTCGCGTACGGTTGATTGGCGGAAGCGCAGCCCGATTCATCTTGGAAAAAATGATCCGCCGCAGGATCCCGTCGCGCAGCCGGCCGATGACATTGGTGGCGCGAGCCAGCCCTGGACCGAAGGGAGGAACCCCAGGCGCGGGTATCGCTGTGAAATAGGGCTGGAACGTGGCCCAGGGAAGGCCAGACGCTTCGGCCACCGCCTGCGCGCCCCAACTATTGGTGTCCACGAGGAGCGCATCCGCCTGCGTAACGCGAAGAGCTCCCCGGACATCGTCAACCTCCACAACTGCCCGGTCGCCGAACGTATTCATCGCCAGATCCAGCGCCTGCAGCGGGTTTTCGGCCCGCCAGTCGTCCAGCTCGCGCGCCTCAACCTCCCTGGCGATCGGTTCAGCGTACAGACCGAGGGCGCGCACCCGGTCAACCTCCGGCGCCAGCGTTCGAACATGAACATCGTGCCCACGGGATCGAAGCTCGAGCGCCGCGCCAAGGATCGGAAATAGGTGTCCACGGGCAGGCGAGGTGTAAATGAGAATCGAGGCCATTAGTTCTCTCCTTTCAGACCATCCAGTAAACGCATCATCACCGCCGCAACCTCCGACCGTTCCAGGCCAAGGTCGCGACGAAGTAACTTCCAGGTACCCAGGTCTGTGGCAACGATCGCGGCATGCAGCAGCCGCGCTCGCTCCGCACCCTGGCTCCCTCTGAGCAAATTGCCACAATATTTTTCCACCCATTCGCGGTGTACGCGTCGACCGCGCTCCACTATTTCGCGGACCGGATCGAACAAATGCTCCTGGGCGACGAGCTTCAAGATCATATCTCCATCCTGCTCATAATGATGCAAGAGAGCCCCGAGCGCAGCCGGCAACCCGGCGTCATCTGCAACTTCGCGCGACGCAAGAATGCGAGCCGTCTCCCGCTCCGCTACCGTCTCAAAGAGCTTTTCTTTGGAATCGAAGCGTCGCAGCACAGTCTGCACTGTCACGTCGCTGTCATCGGCGATGCGCTGCAACGTTACGCGGTCGAACGCTTCCTGCGCGAAGGCAGCGGTTGCTGCCTCCAGGATGGCCTCCCCGGTGGCCTTTTCAGATTCCGCTCGCGCCTTCTTACGATAGGTACGCGTTTCGGACATATTTCTCTCTATCAGCGGATGAGGTGTGGGCGGTTTCTTCGTCGAATTTCATGTTAGTTACATTAACATGAAATTGAAACGAAGTCAAGAAGGGTGGTGAAGTTCTACGGCAAGGGTTACTGCACGCTCTCTTCCGCTCGAAGCACAATAATCCGGCTGTGACTCCTCTACCCTCTCACCCTCACAACCGTCCCCATCTCCGACCACTCAAACAGCCACTCCGCCGCGGGCGTGGGCACGTTCACACAGCCGTGGCTCATGCGCGTGCCGTAATTACCGTGCCAGTAGGTGCCGTGTATGGCGTAAGCCCGGTAGAAAAACATCTGGTAGGGTACGTCACGCAAAAAATAGTCAAAGCCCAGCGGCCGCCCGTCCATATCCTTCAGCTCATAGCGACGTTCCACGCGGAAGGTGCCCACGACCGTGGGATATTGCGGCAGCCCGCTGGACACCAGGCTCTGGAACACCGGCTCGTGCCCTTCATAGGCCACCAGCATCTGCTCATCCAGATCCACGTCGATCCAGCGCTCGTCCGGCCCCACCCCGTCCGGCAGCGCCTCGGCCCGGGGCACGGTCACCCGCGTGGTATAGATCGGCGGCCCGTCATGCTCCGGAATACGCAGCTCCTGGCCCACGTGGATGATGTTAGGATTCTCGATCTCCGGATTTAGCTCCATTAAATCGGCCACCGTCGTGCGGCACATCAGCGCGATCCCGCCCAACGTCTGCCCTGGACGCACGCGCAGCGTCTCCTCGCACGGCCCCCCCTCCACCACCGCCGGCGGTCGCTCCACGTGCAGTGAGGCGCGCCGCGGCCTGTCCGGCGTGCGCGACTGGGCCCAGGCTTCCTCCGCCCCCTGCACTGCCGCCAGCAAAGCCAGCGCCACCCCTACAATCCACCATTGCAACCGTCGGGTTCTACGCATCGACTCTCACTCCTATACTACTTGCCCGGGAACGCCAGAGCGATCTACAGCGTCCTCCTGCCACGTGAACTTCCCAAACATCCTACCACAACTAACATCAGAGTAAGATAAAAGTGCCATATCGGTGGTCATTCGTACGGAAGGTGACCGATGTTGCAGAGTTGCGAATCGGTCCGTCTGCGCCCACAAAATGGTATAATCTCTTGATTCGCAAATCACAGAACCCGCTTCGTCAGGACAACCATGACCAAACGCGCCGCCCCGCAACCTACCGACCAGCGACTGGCCACTCTCCACGCCCTGCCGGTAACCCTCCCGGAGGTTTCCAGCGCAAGCCACCTCCGGGAGGGTGGGCTTCCCCTCCTCCTCTACACCATCACCGCCGCCGTGCTCTCCTGGCCCCTGCTGCGCCACTTCACCACGCACATCGTGGGCACGGGGGCCGATCCGCGCCACAATCTGTGGGTGTTGTGGCACGTCAAAGAGGCGCTGCTGGGCCGGCAGCCGTTCTGGGACCTACCCATGCTGTACTATCCGCAGGGAGCCACGTTGCTGACGCACGGTGTGGGTCCCGTCACCGGCTTCCTGGCGCTGCCCTTCTGGCCCCTGGGTCCCGAGGCCGCGCATAACGGCGCCGTCCTGCTCAGCCTGATCCTCACCGCCTGGGCCGGCTACCTGCTGGCGCGCACGCTGCGCCTGCAACAGCCCGTGGCCCTGTTCGCCGGCCTCTTCTTGCTGGCGGCGCCCATGCACCTGGCGGGAATGCTGGGCCACATCAGCAAGGCGTTCATGGCCGGGCCACCTCTCGTCTTTCTGGGCCTGGTCAATACTCTGCGGCCTAACCGCAGCCCGGCCTGGGCACTTTTCACCGGCGCGGCCCTGCTGCTGACTCTGGCCCATAATGGCTACCAGTTCGTTTTCACGGTCCTGATTCTGCCGCTCCTGGCCCTGCTTATCCTCTGGCGACGGCCGGCCGAGCTGCGCCAGGCCACCGCTCGCCGCCTGGCGATTGCTGCAATCGCCTGCCTGATCCTCGCCGGTCCTCTGCTGCTGGCCATCACCAGCGCCGCCGGCGGTTCCGGCGTGCAGGTGGACGCCAATCTGGGCTCCCTGGACCTGCAGCCGGACGCTTTGGAATTTTTGCTGCCCAGCGCGGAAACCAGCCGTTTCTTCGGGGAACGGGTGGCGCGCTTCCTCGCGCCACGTCAGGCCCAGCCTACCATTGAGAGCACCGTTTACCTCTCGTGGACCGGACTTCTACTCGCCGGCGTGGTGCTGTTGCGGGGCAAGCGTCGCTCGCGTACCTGGCTGGTTTTGGCTGCGGTGCTCATCGTATTGGGCCTCGGCCCGCGGCTGCAACTCGCCGGGCGCACGATGTTCACCGAATACCGCCTGCCGCTGATCCTACCCTACGCCTGGCTCACGGCCCTTCCCGGCCTGGATTTCATGCGCGCGCCCGGGCGTTCCATGATGGTGGGCTATACGCTGTGGGCCGTCGCCGCCGCCATGGGCCTGCAGCATCTCATCCGCGCCGGGCGGCCCGAGCTTGAACGTACCCGGCGCTGGGCGCTCCCCTTCCTGGTCAGCGCCCTCATCCTGCTGGAGTTCTGGCCCATCGCCTGGCCCGTGCAACGCCTGCGCACGACGCCTGACTTCTATCGCCATCTGGCCGAGGACGAGGAGATGTACGGCGTCTTCGACCTGCCCATTAAACCCGCGCCCGACGCCTGGGAGGTGGGCTACAGCGCCCACTACCAGATTTACCAGATGACACACGGCAAAGGCATCGCCGCCGGCTATATCTCCCGCACCTACGACACGCACCCCCTTTTCCCCTGCCTGATTCCGGAGTCACAGCACGAGACCCCGGATCTGTTCGTCAACGGCCAACCCGCCGATTGTCGCCACAACCTGCTCTACCAGCTCGCCGCCAATAACTATCGCTACGTCGTCTGGCACCAGCCGCAGCCTGAGTACCGCTTCTACCAGCCCGGCTCCTGGGGTCACGCGCAATCCGCGGAACTGATCGAGCTCCTCTATGGCGACCGGCCGCCGCTGGCTGCCGACGACCTCGCCCGCGTCTATCCTGTGCCGCCGCTGGAAGAAGCCATGGAAACGATCATTCCGGCCCTGGAGCGCGGCGAGGGCTGGCGCGACTGGGAGGGCGATTTTCGCTGGGCGGCATCCCCCGCCACGCTGTTCATCACTGTGCCCCGCCACCAGCAGGTAACACTGGAGCTTCTGCCCGCCGCCCTCTACGATCCCACGCCCGGCAACGAAGGCGTCCTGCACCTTACGCTGGACGGCAGCCCGCAGCCGCCCGTGACCATCCGCCCCAAACAACCGGTCGCCATCCCCCTGACCCTCTCCGCCGGTCGCCACCAGCTCGACCTGCGCCTGGAAGCGGGCAACTTCCGCCCCGCCGACCTCGGCAATTCCCGCGATACGCGGCTGCTCAGCTTCTCTGTGCGCTGGATCGACCTGCGCCTGCCGGGAAACTGACGTGACACCAAGTCACACGGAGACAAGACCGGAGAATCGCGGAGAAGATCAATGTATTTTCTCTCGCTCTCCGTGGTCCTCCCTATCTCCCCCGTGGCTCTCCGTGTCACTCATATGCCAAACACCTGCGCCAGCAACTCATACGAACGCACGCGGTCGGCGTGGTCGTAGGTCATGGTCATCACCATCACCTCATCCGCCTCCGTCGTGTCCACCAGCTCCTCAATGCGCTCGCGCACCGTCTGCGGCTTGCCCACCATGTGCCGCCGGCGTGTTGCGCGCAACAGCTCCTGTTCCGCCGGCGTGAACTTGTAGGCCGCGGCCTCCTGCGGGCTGGCCAATGGCTCAAAGCGTCCCTGGCGTAGCCGCACGTAAGACAGCTCCAGCGGGCGCGCCAGCGCTGCGGCCTGTTTCTCATCCTCGGCGCAAATCACCGACAGCGCCAGGATCGCGTGCGGTTCGGGGAAGGCATCTGTAAGCCGGAAGCGCCGACGGTATGATTGCAGCGCTGCCGTCGCCGCCTGCAGGTCGGGGTTAATATGCAGGGCAAACGCAAAGCCCAGCCCCATCTCGCCCGCCGCCTGCGCGCTGTAGCCGTTGCTGGAGCCCAACAACCACACCGGCGGCAGCGTCACGTCACGGGGCATGGCCGATACAGCGCGAAAGGGGTGGCCGTGGGGAAATTCGCCGCCGCCAAAGGCCAGCAGCTCCGCCAGTTGCCGCGGGAAGAAATCCTGGCGGAACGCCTCCTCGTTGCGCCGCAAAGCCATCGCCGTCACCTGGTCCGTGCCCGGCGCGCGGCCGATGCCCAGGTCAATACGCCCCGGATACAGCGCCTCCAGCACGCGGAACGTTTCCACCACCTTCAGCGGCGTGTGATTGGGCAACATCACCCCGCCCGCCCCCACGCGGATGCGCTGCGTCTCCCGCGCCGCCTGCCCGATCATCACCTCCGGCGTGGAACTGGCCACGCTGGGCAAATTGTGATGCTCCGCGAACCAGTAGCGCGTGTACCCCAGGCGGTCCGCCCGCCGCGCCAGATCCAGGCTGTTGCGCAACGCCTGCGGCCCGCTGGAATCGGCGCTGATGGGCGAAAGGTCGAGAATGGAGAGCGGTAGTGTCATACGTAACCCTCTTGCGTTCTTGTCATGCTGAGCGCAGCCGAAGCATCTCGCGCATTTGCCGAAGAGGGATCCTTGTATGTTAGCGGCCGGGGCGCGCTATCGCGTTCGCACCCTATCATGTTGAGCGAGGTCCAATCATCTCTCGCGGCAACGTAATCGTAAACGTACTTCCCTGCCCCACGCCCTTGCTGCTCGCATCCATCGTCCCGTCGTGCGCTTCCACAATGGCCCGCGCAATGGCCAGGCCCAGGCCGGCTCCACCGCTGTCGCGGCTACGCGAGCTGTCCACGCGGTAGAAGCGGTCGAAAACGTGCGGCAGGTGCT
>DATHSI010000025.1:0-10921 GCA_035464315.1 Candidatus Sulfomarinibacteraceae bacterium | reverse complement strand
CTCGTCGTAACGAAGAGCGCCAGTCCCGAGCCTGTAGGTGCAGGAAATCCAATTGACTATAGCATTACGGTCAACAACCCGATGACCGACACCGCTCGGGATCTGGTAATCACCGACACACTGCCGGCAGGTGTTGTTTATCAGGGACTTACTAGCACCAAGCCAGAGCTTACCTGTACAGAGACACCCCCGGGAATTGTGTGTGAGCTACCAGAGCTTCCAGTCGGTGACAGCGTGACGATCGACATTGAGGTCCTCGCGCCAATTGTTTCTGGCGCCAGCGAGACTATCACAAATACGGCAACTGCCTCCGCGTTTGAGCATGATCCGAACCTGGCTAACAATACGTGGTCTGTGCTAACGGAGGTCGTGCCACGTGCAGAGATGAGCGTTGTGGAGAAAACGAGTTCGGCCACTAATGTAGATGCCGGAACTGAGTTCAATTACGCAATCACAGTTCGCAATGACGGACCCTCCGAAGCTACTGGCGTCGTTATTGAAGATGTTCTCCCGGCCGGTATAGAGGTCATTGGTTCATCCGGATGTCTCAACAACCCTCTTGGCACCGGGACGATTACCTGTGAAGTGGCTGATATGCCTGCCAATACAGAAGTCACGGTGACCTTGAATGTGCGTGCACCGGATGAGGGCAGTGTCGATCCTCTAACAAACACAGCAACTGTTTCGGCAAACGAGATGGAGAACGATGGTGGCAACAACGATGATGACGCTAATACCGACATCGAAAGCGTGGCCGACCTCAGCATTGAGAAGACAGGGCCGGCTAACGCCACGCGCGATGTTTCATTCGACTACAATGTGACGGTGTTGAACAGTGGCCCGTCCACTGCTGAGAATGTAGTTGTAACCGACAACCTCCCGTCTGGCCTGCGTTTTGAGGACGGCGAATCCTCTCTGCAGTGTAGCGCTGCGGGAAGCGTCGTGACCTGCAACCTGGGCAATGTGGCTGCCAATGCTACCGAGAACCTAACTATCGCTGTCACGCCCTTAGTGGCCGGAGACGATCCGCTTCTGAATCGCGCTTCTGTCTCGAGTGTTACGACTGACAGAGATCTCAACAACAATGAAAGTGACTTTGTGTCGACTTCGGTAACAGTTGACACCGGTCTATTCATCAGCAAATCGGCCTCTCAGGGCACCGTTAGCCACGGCGACACGTTTACCTACAACATCGACGCAGGCAATAACGGTCCGTCTAATGCAACCGGTGTCACCCTCGTGGACCCGCTTCCCAGCGGCGTGGAGCTGATTAGTGTTGTGCCCTCCGTCAACTCGTGGGAGTGTGACGACGGCCAAGAGGTTCGCTGCACGCCGGCCGATGGGATACTTGTCGCCGGTCAGGGCGCCAGCTTTGTGGTTACAGTCGAGGCTGTGGAGCCGGGCACGTTTGACAACACAGCGACGTTAAGCGCCAACGAGGATGAGGTAAGTGACGGGGCGACCGTCACCATAGAACCGTCGCTCGACCTGTCGCTGACCAAGACCGGTCCCAGCACCGCTAAGGTCGGAACCGCTTTTGGTTATAGCCTGAGCGTAGCTAACGCTGGCCCTTCTACAGCCACAACGGTACGGGTGACTGACAGTTTGCCTGCTGGGCTGACGAATGTTTCGGTAGGAACTGGGTCAACCGGATGGAGCTGCAGCTACAACGCAGCAGCACACGAGGTGATTTGTACGGCTGCTGAGTTCGGAGCCGGAGCCACTGCATCCTTTACCGTGTCTGTAACACCGGAAGCGACGGGCACAATTGAAAACCAGGCTACGATCACAGCAACAGAAATCGACTTCGACCGCGTTATGGACAACAACAGTGCAAGTGTGCCTACCGAAGTGCAGTAAAGGTGTCAGTATCTGGCGTAGAAAAACGGCTCCATTAGCAGCATTATGAAACAACTCTGGCGACATCTTGATGAAAGAAAGACGCAGTCAGGCCAGGCCCTGGCCGAGGCCGGCATCGTCTTTATCCTGGTGCTGATGTTCCTGGCGGGCCTGGTCGAGTTTGGCTGGGCCTACTTCCGTTACCTGGCGCTGCAATCGGCGGCGGGGGAAGGTGCTGCGTACGGCATCGTCTTTCCCACGTGGTGGCATGGCGATGCTTCCGACCCAGACACCGATCATTTCAACGACGATCCTAACAACATCATCTATCGGGTTAAGAACGAAAGTAAAAGCGACATCCTCGACTGGTCTAACGTCGACGTGACGGTGGAGGCGCCCTTTACGACACCAGGCAACCCAATTACAGTCACTGCCAGATACGAGCACGACCTGATCACCCCCCTGCTCTCGCCCCTGGTTCCAGGCGGTTCCATCACCCTGCGCGCAACGGCAGTGCAGCGCATTCTGTCACCGCCACCATCGCCATCCCCGTAAGTGACGATCAGAGACCGGAGTTCACTACCATCGCAAATAAACGCCGATGAACACGGGTTCCCCACTCAGAATCTCAACATATCTGCGTCCATCGCCCCACCCGACAGGGCTATCAGCAGCTAATCCCGCCAGCGCCAAACGCGTCCCAATCACCCAGTCTCCAATCAGCTAATCTCCAATCCACCAATCCCTAATCTCTAATCCCCACAAAAATATATCTTTCTGATATTCCCCGCGTATCCTTAAGCAATAGACCTTGCCCCGCAACTGGCAGGGCGCATGCTATTTGACCCGAACCCTTATCGGAGGCGACCGAATTATGGAACTTACCGGATTACACCATCTGTCGGCCATCACGGCGCAGGCGCCGCAGAACGTCGACTTCTACACGCGCCTGCTGGGCATGCGGCTGGTGAAGAAGACGGTGAACCAGGACGATCCTTCGTCCTACCACCTCTTTTACGGTGATGAGCTGGGCCGGCCGGGAACGGAATTGACCTTTTTCGACATTCCCTACGCCGCGCCGACGAAGCCGGGCACGGGCAGCATTTCACGCACCGCACTACGCGTGACCGGGCGCGAGGCGCTGGAATTTTGGCGCCAGCGGCTGGACGAGAGCGGCGTGGAGGTGGACGAAATCAGCACCGAGGGCCAGCGCGCGGTACTCACCTTCCGCGACTTTGAGGGCCAGCGGCTGGCGTTCATTGACGACGAGGACGCGCCGCTGCCCGGCGGCATTCCCTGGCAGCGGAGCGCCGCGCCCGTGGAGATGGGCATCAAGGGTCTGGCCTCGGTGACGCTGACGGTGGCCGACGCGCAGCCCACGGTACGCGTGCTGACCGACGTCATGGGCTTCGGGGAACAGGGTCGCTATCGCGCGCAGAACCCTGATCGCGAGATTCGCGTCTTTGGCGCCGGCGTGGGCGGACCGGGGGCCGAACTGCGCGTAGACGAACGTCCCGACCTGCAGCCGGAACGGCTGGGGCGCGGCGGCGTGCACCACGTGGCCTTCCGCGTGCCCAACGAGGAAGAGCACAATAAATGGCTGGACCGGCTGTCGGCGGCAGGCATCGGCAATTCGGGCATCATCGACCGCTTTTACTTCCGCTCCATCTACTTTCGCGAGCCGAACGGCATCCTCTTTGAACTGGCCACCGACGGCCCCGGCTTTGCCACCGACGAAGACGAGGAACACCTCGGCGAATCGCTGGCCCTGCCCCCTTTCCTGGAGCCGCACCGCGAGCAAATCGAAGCCAACCTGCAGCCGTTGGAGGTACAGGCAACGCAAAACTGACGTTACACGGAAGGCCACGGAGATGCGCTGCCACAGGCAGCTAAGGGAGGACCACGGAGAACGGCCCGGGGACAGGCTACGGAGAATTTATTGAGTGCTCCGTGGTTCTCTCTTTTGTTGCTCCGTGTCCCTCCGTGTCACATTAGTGCCGTTTTCCTGTGGCGCAATTGCAGGACTTTTGTAAAATTGGGCGGTGTTGACCATGAACCCGCCATGGATGCCATCGTTGAGCCGCGATTGAGCGCCAGATGAAACGACTTCCTTTCCTTTTTCTCCTTCTACTCCTGACCCTCAGTGCCGTCCTGGTGGTTGTGGGGGGCGCGGCGTACGGGCAGGTCGCGCCCGACGACCCGCGGTCCGCTACAGTTGGGCGCGTTTCGCCGGCAGGGACCGTGACCGAGACACACAAGAGTTATCTGCCCATGGTGCACATGGCCCCGTTGCACCCGCCCTACGACATGGTGCGCTTCCTCGTCGGCGACCGGCGGCTGTACGAGGTGCAACACAGCAACGGCTCGCAAGCGCGACACCAGACGCACGTGGACGGCCCCACGTTCTTTCACACCAAGGGTAACGAAATCAAAGCGGAGTGGGAGGAACTATGGTACACGGACCACTACATTTACCGCGGCACCGATACCAGCCCCGGCAACGGCCAATATTACACGTTACGCGACAGCGGCGCGTACGGCTCGGTCTGGTCCCCGCGCAAGTGGAATGTGGGCGACGCCTTCGAGCGCAATCCCCTGGTCACCTTCTACCAGAAGTCCGATTGTTCCGTGGCGCTTGAGGGCACGCAGCGTAGCTGGCTGGTCTTCGAGACCTTCCACCCCACCTACACCTTCGACAGCGGCGTCACTCTGGACAATGTGGTGCAGCTGGCCTGGCGCCTGACGCGAAACGGCAGCACCATCGAGCGCTACTATTACGCCGAGCAGTACGGCCTCGTCGGCTGGTGGAGCAACGACCGCGGCATGAGCTACGTTAGCGAAGTACACCCCCCCGGCGCCCGCCCGGACAACGTGCGCGAGCAAATCTCCTGCCTGGACAAATCGCCCGCGCCAAGCTCCCTGGCCCCCATCGGCCCGCTGCCCTACTGGCCGGGCGAGCATCGGCGGTGATTGGAGATTGGTTGACTGGAGATTGGTTGATTGGAGATTGGTTGATTGGAGATTAAGACCTTGGCCGCAGATAGACTCAGATTTTTATCTATTGTCCTTGTTCGTGATAACTTCGTCACGACCGGCGCAATCAGCCACGCGTATTTTTCTTATCTGCGTTCATCGGCGTAAATCCGCGGCAGCATCTCCAATCTCCAATCTCTAATCTCTAAGCTCTAATCTTCACCCCCCGCAAAATACTCACGAATAATCGGCAGAAACTCCCCCGCATACCGCTCCAATTTGACCTGGCCTACGCCGTAGAGCGCGGCGAATTCAGATTCGGTGTGTGGAAAGTGCGTGGCCATCTCCACCAGCGTGCGGTCGTGGAAGACGGTATAAGGCGGCAGCCCGGCCTCGTCGGCCAGCTCCCTGCGCCGCGCCCGCAGCAGCTCGAACAGCTCGGAATCGTGCGGCCCGGCGGCGGCGCTCGTGCTGCGCGTGGTTCGCTGCGCCTTTTGCGGCAGGACGCCTTTCACCGTCCGGCCCCTGAACACCTCATACCCTTTTTTGGTCAACTTCAGACTGCCGTGAGTCATGTCCTGCCGCAGCAGCCCCTGCTGGATGAACTGGCGCGCCAGTTGCTTCCAGGCCTTCTTGGAGAATTCGCGGCCGATGTTGTACGTGGATAGCTTGTCGTGGCCCCGCGAGAGCACCTTCTTGGACTGCGAGCCGCGCAACACGTCGATGATGTGGGATGCGCCGAAGATTTCACCCGTGCGCTTGACACAGGAGAGGAACTTCTGCGCCGCTTCGGTCAGGTCCGCCAACTCCTGCTGCTCCTTGGTGCAATTGTCGCAGTTGTCGCAATTGTCCTCGTCATACGCCTCGCCAAAGTAGTTGAGAAGCGGCTGCCGGCGGCACAGGTTCGTTTCGGCGAAGCCGATCATGGCTTCCAATCGCGCCCGCGCGCCGGGCTGCTGCGCGGGATCTTGCTCCTGGATAAAGAAGTTGATCGTGTGCACGTCGCCGTAACTGTAAAGAAGCAGGCAATCGGCGGGCAGACCGTCGCGGCCCGCGCGGCCGATCTGCTGGTAGTAGCTCTCCAGATTCTTGGGCAGATCCACGTGCAGAATAAAGCGCACGTTCGATTTGTTGATGCCCATGCCAAAGGCCACCGTGGCCACGATGATCTCCACGTCGTCGTGCATAAATTGTCGTTGGTGGCGGCGGCGCGTGTCATCGGCCAGGCCGGCGTGATAAGGCAGCGCAGCGTAGCCGTTGGCCCGCAACTGCTCCGTCAGCCCGTCCACCTGCTTGCGCGTAGCGCAGTAAATGATACCCGCCTGCCCCCGGCGCTCGCGCAAGAAGGCCAGCGTCTGGCCCAGGATGTCCGTTTTGGCCGCGACCTGTAGAAAGAGATTCTCGCGGTTAAAGCTGGCCACGTAAGCCTGGGCCTCGGGAATCTCCAGGCTGTCCTTGATATCCTGGCGCACGTGCTCTGTAGCCGTGGCCGTGATCGCCAGGCACACGGCGTGCGGCAGGCGGCGGCGCAGGTCGGTAAGCTGGCGGTACTCCGGCCGGAAGTCGTGGCCCCACTCCGAGATGCAGTGCGCCTCGTCGATGGTCAGGCAATCGACCGGCGTCTGCTCCAACAGCAGCAGCGTCTCCGGGCGCAGCAGCGTTTCCGGCGCGGCGTACAGCAACCGCACGCCACCCTGGCGGATGCGCTCGACGGCGCCCAGGTAGCTATGATAATCCAGCGTGCTGTTGAGATAGGCGGCGGCCACGCCCATCTCGCGCAACTGCATCACCTGGTCCTCCATCAGCGAAATCAGGGGCGAGACGACCACCGTCAGGCCGGGAAACAGCAGTGCGGGCAGCTGGAAGCAGAGCGATTTGCCGCTGCCCGTGGGCATCACGGCCAGCGTGTCCCGCTTGTTGAGCACGTTGTCAATGACCTCCTCCTGCAGCGGGCGGAAATCGTCAAATCCGAACACCTGCTTCAGCGCCGCGGCGGGGTCCATCTGCTGCGCCTCGCGGATGAGGACAGTGTCATCCTCCCGGAGGCTGGGGGAATGCGGCTCTTCGTCGAGGAACGGCAAGCCTCTGGGAGGATTTGCTCCAGGGGGCAGCCCGTCGCCGAAGGACACCCTTCCCTGCGGCTCGTCGCCGGGCGGCCCGTCGCCGGGCGCGCCATTGCCCGGCGCGAACCACCCGGACAGTTGCACGTAACAGCGCAGCTCGCCCTGGGGCATCTCATCCGGCCGCCACCAGTGGGCCAGAGAGACGCGCACCAGGGAGCCGGCGGGGATTTCGGGGATCGGGTCCTGGAAGCCGACGAAGGTCAGCGTGCAACCGCCGTCCTCCGTTTCATAGCGGTAGCGGACGCGTTTGGCGTCCTCCACGCGCTGCAGCGGCCGGTCCGGCTGCCAGAACATGGTGCTGTAGGGCGGCGCGCCACCCTCCTCGCTGATGTAGAGCGCGCCGGAACCGGCGACCTGCGCCAGCCCGTCGAAGAGCGCCTCCGGACCGCCGGCGACTGGCGGCATCTGGCGCTGCGCGAAGCCGGCTACGTCGTCGATGGGCGGCAGGCGCCGCTTATGGCGCACGATGACGTTCTCCACGTGGGGCGGGTCGAGATACTCTGGCGCTTCGGCATTCACGTCCCAAACGTCGCCGACGTTGTACTCCATGTTAAAAGCGGGATTGCTGTCGCGGTCAGGGGCAATGAGGCGCAGGGAGCGTCCGTCGAAGGTCAGAGCGCCGACACAGGCGCCGCCTCCCATGCGCGTTTTGGCTACGATGACGACTTTCATGGCAACAGGTGTTCTACCTCCAGGCCCAGGTCCTTTTCCAGGACGTCCGCCACCAGCGAGCGGTGGCAGGCTGCGGGCTCTCGTTCAACACAAAACAGGGTGATCACTTCGGCGTCAGGCGGCAGATCGTCCAACAGAGAGTGCGGCTCGAAATCGCCCAGAATCTCCTGGCGAAAGGTCTCCACAAAAACGGGACTCAGCCGCTTGCGCTGCCGCCGCGGGATCTTCGCCGCCTTGTCGGCCTCTTTCTGGCGCTGGCGAATGGCCGTCGTGGGCGCCAGGTCTTTGCGGTGTATATAGCGGATGCGCAGCTCGGCCAATCGCGCCTGCAACCGCCGGCTGTTGGCGAAGGCGTAGCGCGCGCCGCGCAGGCCGCGACGCTGGCGCAAGTCCACAAAGGTATCGACGCCCGCGTCCAGCAACGCCTGGAAGAAGGTTTCCTCGTCGCTTTCGTAAACGCCGATCGTTGTTACTTTAGGCAGGGGCTTTTCAGAGTGGGACGCATGGCCGGCGCTCATTCTTCCCCGTCCCGGTAGCGCTTGCGTGAGGTAAAGTCATGAAACTCTTCGCCGAACAGGCTGGGCTGTCCTTTGACCACGCGCAACACAACGTCCTCCTGGCTGATCAATTGGTCATTTTCGTCGATGTGCATCACGGGGATATCCGCCTCCTGCAAGGTGCGCGCGATCAGTTTGCTGCGATGGCACTGCTCCGGCTTGCCCTCGCTGCACATCAGCGCCACGCGCAACTGCTTCTTATACGCCTCCTGCAGGCGGCCGATGCCTTCCTGGTAAAACGGTTGCTGCGCCACCAGACCGTAATCGACCTTGCCGTCCACATAACAGGCAGGATCGTCAGGCATTCCGCCCAGGGCATCGCCCATAAACACATAGTGGATGCCCCGCTCCTGCAGGTGGCGGGCCAACGCGTCCTTGGAAAAATCGGGCTTGTAACGAGAGTACGGTTTGGAACGCACGTCGATTAAGTAGGCTATTTTATTGGCGGCGAGCACCTCCGTCAACGCTTCAATATCCCGCGCACCATAGCCGATGGTATAGATGGGAATTTCGCTCATTGCTCCATTGTAGGGAAAGTTGTGTGCCAGACAAGGGAGGAGTGTTACACAGACTACATGATACGGAATAACCCCGTATCATGTAGTCTGTGTCCCCTCCCCTCACCACGCCGCCCGATACACCGCTTCCGCTTGCTCAGGGCCGGTCAGGGGACGGGGGTTGTTCTGCACCGCCGTGCTCTCCATGGCCATGCGCGCCAGAGCGGGCAGGTCTTCCTCGGCGACGCCCACGTCGCGCAGCCGCTGCGGCAACCCCAGGCTCCCGATGAAATGATGCAGCGCATCGGGCAACGCCTGCGGGTCAGCCAGGCCCAGCGCCCGCGCCACTTCCCTCAGCGGCGCTTCCTCCGTCTCCAGGTTGAAGCGCACGGCGTGGGGCAGCATGATGCTGTTGGCCGTGCCATGCGGCACGTCTTTGGCCCCACCCAACACGTGGCACAGCCCATGGTGCAGGCCGATGGACGCGGTGACCACCGCAACCGCCGCCAGGTGAGCGCCGGCGAGCATCTCCGCGCGCGCGGGCAGGCTGCGGCCCTGGGCCACAGCGGCGGGCAGAGCGCGGTAAATGATCCGCGCCCCGCGCAGCGCCGCCGCCGTAGACAGCGGGTTCTTCGTTGTGGAGTACACGGCCTCGATGCAGTGCGCCAGCGCGTTGACGCCGGAGGCCGCCGTGACCTCAGGCGGCAAGTCCAGCGTCAGTTGCGGGTCGTAAAGCACCAGGCGCGGCGTAATGCGCGGATCGCGCACCGTGCGCTTGCGCCGCGGCCCGTTTTCCACGCCGGGCGCGGCCTGACTCGTGCCGTAAATGGGCGTCATCTCCGAGCCGGCGTAGGTGGTGGGAATGGCCAGCACGGGAATGCGCGGCCCGCGCAGGCTATCGGCCTCCTCCGGCGGCTGCGCGGGCCAGGCCTCCTCGATGGCAAAGCTGACCGCCTTGGCCAGCCCCACGGCGCTGCCGCCGCCCAAACCGATCACGCCGTCCACGTTCTGCTCCAGGGCCATGGTGACAGCAGTCTCCACCTGCTCCAGCGGCACGTGCGCGCGTGCGTCGTCGAAAACGGCCACCAGGCGCGGGCCGAGCAGCGCCCGCAGGCGGCCAACCGTCCCGTTCGCCGTTTGCGACCGGCTGGTGCAGAGCAGCAATCGCCGCCAGCCGGTCTCGCCCAGCAGATCGGGCAGTTGGTCCAGGGCGCCCGCGCCGAATACCACGCGGTGCGCGGCGCTGCTGTAATCAAATCTGTTCATCGTTCCACTCGTTGCGGTGATAACCGAGGGCCACGTTTCCCAGCCGCCGTTCGGCCGGGAGCGTCATGGCCCGGCGCGCCGCTTCGACCAGATGCGGCGGCGCCTGGGCGTCGGGGTAAAAGCGCACAAATGTAACCGGCCCCCAGCGGCGCAAGTGGACGTCGACCACGGGCCGGAACCCGGCGTTCTCAAAGCCCTTGATGGAAGGTACGTTCTCGCGGTTAGACCCGATCCAGATGCGCGGCGCGCCTTCGTCGCCCAGGTGGTGGATGCAGCGGCTGAGAAAGGCGCTATACAGCCGCTGCCCGCGCAAATCGGGCCGCGTCACACAATCCCACACGTAGGCGTCGTCGGGGTGGAAGGTGAAGGTGCGCTGCAGCTCGTTGACGCGCTCGCTGCCGTGGCTGACCCAACCCGTCGTACCGTACTCGCCGTCCACGAGCAGGGCAAAACCGCGGCGGCCCGTTTGCAGCCGGCGGCGGTAGGGGTCGACGGCCTCAAAGCCCATCGTATCCACCATCTGCTGCAGCTCCCCCTGCGCCAGCTCCACAAAGGTCGTTTCCACCTGCGCCTCGCAGCGCGCTGGCAGGCGGCGGCCCGGCTCGACGGCCCACAGCGTGCCCTCCACGGCGTGGCTGGGGCTGAGGATGGTGTTATCGCTCACGCGCTGTCTCCCGGGTGGTTCTTCACACGGGACCTATTATAGCATAGGGGAGTGGTTGATTGGAGATTGGGGATCGGAGATTGGGACAAACAGTAGGGAGCGCGGGCGTCGCGGGCCGGTAATAAACACTGTAAGGTAGCCCCCGTAGAATAGAAACGAGCTCCGAAGCCCAAATGATCCAGCGCGAAAATTAAGACGAAGCACAGAAGGAGGTGATAAGCCCGCTCAGTTCATGGCATAGTCCCCTGTTCCAGAGCGCTGCCGCCTGCACGGAACCAGATTTTTTTCTGCTCACAACCAATTGTAGGTGTATGGAGGATAATTGTGATG
>DATHSI010000024.1:0-11764 GCA_035464315.1 Candidatus Sulfomarinibacteraceae bacterium | reverse complement strand
AACAAGGATAGCATGAGCGGAGGCGTTGGGCCAGAAACGAGGGGGCTTGGAGAGTGGCGTGGTAATCCTCCCGGCGGTTGGCTTCACGCTGGGAACCTCCGGGAGGATGGGAGCGGGAGCACTAAAAGTTTGTGAGTTGCTGTGGCCGGTGTCCCCACCGAGCCACCCTATGTCAGCGGACACGGGCTACGGTCTAGAGACCGGCCCGATCACAACATTTTCGTGCTCCCATGGGAGCCGGCTCCTTGCGGCGGCGGCCACAAATCACTATCATTATCTGGTTCTGTCGCAACATGGGATGAGGATTTCATGGATGACGCCATTCTAACAACCGATAATCTGAGCAAGTCGTTCGGCGACGTGCGGGCGGTGCGCGGGGTCAACTTTGACATCTGCCGCGGCGAGATCTTTAGCCTGCTGGGGCCTAACGGCGCGGGCAAGACGACGACGATTTCCATGTTGTCCTGTCTGATCGAGCCCACGGGCGGCGACGCCTGGGTGGACGGGCACAGCATCAGGAGCGAGCCTCAGGCGGTGAAAGAGGTGATCGGCGTGGTGCCGCAGGAGATCGCCCTGTACCAGTCGCTGTCGGCGCGCGAGAATTTGCTGTTCTGGGGCCGCATGTATGGCATGGGCGGCAAGGCGCTGCAGGCGCGCATTGCCGAGGTGCTGGAGATTGTGGGGTTGGCGGACCGCGCGGGGGATCGCATCGAGACCTTTTCCGGCGGTATGAAGCGGCGTATCAACATCGCCGTGGGGTTGTTGCACCGGCCGAAACTGGTGTTCATGGACGAGCCCACGGTGGGCATCGATCCCCAGAGCCGGCGCAACATTCTGGATACCGTGAAGGAACTCAACGCGGAGGGTATGACCGTGCTCTATACGACCCACTACATGGAGGAGGCGCAGGAGCTGAGCGACCGCATCGGCATCATCGACCACGGCGAGCTGATTGCCCTGGGTACGCAGATAGAGCTGGCGGAACTGGTGGGCCAGGACGAAGTGCTGGAATTGCAGGTGGGCGCCACGGACGCCAGCGAGGCGTTGTTGCAGGCGCTGGGCCAGGCGCGCGGCGTGCGCGAGGTGAGCGCCAGCGATGGCACGGTGCGCCTGCTGGCGGCGGACGCCAACGCGGCGCTGGCGGAAGTGATCGCCATCAGCAACGGGCACCAGGCGCACATTAGCGGGGTCAGCGTGGAGGAGCCGAACCTGGAAGCTGTCTTTCTGCACCTGACGGGCCGCGCGCTGCGCGACTGAGCACGGTAAACCGCCATGAAGAAAGCATTCCTGATTGGACTGAAAGATTTGCAGGTGGCGGCGCGGGATAGGGCAGCGCTGGTCCTGATGCTGGCGGCCCCCTTCGTGCTCACGTTGGGGCTGGGACTGATCAGCGGACGCTTCTTCGGCTCGTCGTCGTCCGGGCTACAGGATATTCCCGTGGTTGTCGTGGATCAGGATGGAGCGCAACTGGGCCAGGCGCTGGTGGAAACGTTCCAGTCGGAGGATCTGGAGACGTTGCTGGAGCCCATGATCGCCACAGATGCCGCGGCGGCGCGGGAGGCAGTGGACCGTGATGAGGTGGCGGCGGCGGTCATTGTCCCTGCAGGCTTCACCGGCAGCGTCATTCCCGACGAGAGCGGGGCCACGGGCGACGTGGTACAAATTGAGGTGTACGCCAACCCGGCGCGGCCTATCAGCAGCGGGGTGGTGGAGGCCGTGGTGCAGCAATTCCTGGGCCGCGTGGAGAGCGCCACGCTGGCAGGGCAGGTGGCTGTGACGCAGCTGTTGCAGAGCGGGCTGATCGCGCCGCAGGAAGCGGTTGCTGTGGGGCGCGAGCTGGGGGCGCAGGCCGTGGCGGGCCAGGCGCAAAATGGGTCGCCGGTGACGCTGCTCAGCGAAACGGTGGAGGGTGTGGCGCAGGATGAGGAGGTGGATCCGCTGGCTATTCTGGCGCCGGCGATGGCCATCTTCTTCCTGATGTACACCGTCAGCCACGGCGGCTATAGCCTGTTGAAAGAGCGGCAGGAGTGGACATTGCAGCGGTTGCTGACCACCCCCACGCCGATGGCTGCGGTGCTGGGCGGCAAGGTGTTTGGCATTTTCCTGACCGGCCTGGCGCAGTTGCTGATTCTCATTTTTGGCACCAGCCTGTTGTTCAGGCTGCAATGGGGCCAGCCGCTGGCGGTGCTGGCGCTGATTGTGGCGACCGTGTTGGGGGCCACGGGCTGGGGGCTGTTGCTGGCGGCGCTGGCGCGCACGCCGTATCAGGTGAGCAGTGTGGGCACGGCGCTGATGCTGCTGTTTGGCATCCTGGGCGGCAGCTTCATTCCTGCCGCTGAGTTTCCGCGCGCGCTGCAATCGTTGCGCCTGATCACGCCCAACGCCTGGGCCCTGGACGCCCTGGCGGAACTGGCGCAGGGGGCCGCGTTGGCCGACGTCAGCGGCGCGATTCTGGCCCTGCTGCTGATGGCGCTGTTGCTGGGCGCGGTGTCTCTCTTTGCATTCCAGAAAAGGCAGGTGTTTGCCTGATGTTGGGTAGATTGGCGGCCATTGTTCGTAAAGACCTCCTGGTGCGCTTCGCCAGCCCCTCAGAGTTATTATTCTTCGTGGTGCTTCCCATCATTTTCACTCTGTTGCTGGGCGGCGCGGGGGATGGCGGCGGCAGCGGCCAGCTGGCGCTGCCTGTGGTGCTGGAGGATGAGGGCGCGCTGGCCCGGCGCCTGCTGGCGGAACTGGAAGCAGCGCCATCGGTGGCCCCGATTGTCGCGCCCCTCGTGGACGCCGAACGGATGGTAGCCGATGAGGAAGCGCCGGCGCTGTTGCTGATCCCGGCCGGGTTTAGCGAGCGGCTGGCCCGCGGCGAAGAGGCCGGCTTGCGCTGGCGGGCCGCACCCAATGACACAAACGCTCTGGCGCTGCAACAAACGGCGCGCGCCGCGGCGGACAGGGTGGGGCGGGCGGTGACGGCGGCGCAGGCGGCAGTGGACGCCGCCGAGGCGCGCCAACCGTTTGCGGACGCGGCGGCGCGAGAGGCGTATTATGAGGAGAGCCTGGAAGCAGCGACGGCGCTCCTGGACGAGGCCCCGCAGCGGCTGGAGGTGCGGCAGGCGCTGCAAGAGGAGGACGACTATTCACCGGCAGCGCAGGCTTCTGCGGGACAGTTGATCACCTGGGTCTTTATTCCTCTGCTGGGCACGGCGGCGCTTTTTGCCTACGAGCGGCGGCAGGGCACGCTGCGCCGTCTGCTGACGACGCCAACGTCGAAGGCCACCTTCTTGCTGGGGGCCGTTTCTTCGCAGATGGTCGCCGGCCTGGTGCAGATGTTGCTGCTCATCGGGTTTGGTATTTTCGTCATGAATCTGGAGTGGGGGCGAGCGCCGGGCGCGTTGCTGCTGTTGTTGGTGTCCTTCGGCCTGGCGGCGGTGGCGCTGGGAACCACGCTGGGCACCTTTATCCGCACGGAGGGGCAGGCCAACGGCACGAGTATCATGCTGGGTATGGCTATGGCCCTGCTCGGCGGTTGCTGGTATCCGCTGGAGCTATTTCCGCCATCGGTGCAGACGGCGGCGCACGTGTTGCCCACGACGTGGGCCATGCGCGGCTTCCTGGACCTCATTGTGAGCGACGGCGGGCTGATGGCGATTCTGCCGGAGGTGGGGGTGTTATTGGGCTTCGCGGCGCTGTTCTTTGTGGTGGGTGTGGCGCGGTTTCGGTTTGAGTAGGTGGGGGGAGATTGGTTGATTGGAGATTAGTTGACTGGAGACTGGGTTGCTTTCTAATCTCCAAACTCCGATCTCCAATCTCTGGCCCCTCTCCGTGTAACGTTCTTTTCCGCCGTAGGTCAGGCTGGATCTTCGGAGAGGAGGTTGAAGAGGCGTTTGGCCTGGGGGGAATCGAGCGACGGTCCCTCTTCGTAGCCGGGGGGTGTGAAGGGCACGATGACGTGAAAGCGGCTGCCGGGGAGGCGCTCTTCGTCCTCGCCCTCCGATTCGACCCAGATGCGACCGCCGTGAGCCTCGATGACGCCTTTGGCGATGTGCAGGCCCAGGCCGGGGCCCGCTCCTTTGAACTTGGTCGCGCCGGTAGAGTGTAGCTCGGGGTTGCCGATGCGGAAGAATTTTTCGAAGATGAGTTCGTGGTATTGGGGATCGATGCCGATGCCCGTGTCGGCGATGACCACCTCGATGTAATCCTCTTCGTCCTCGGCGCTGGGGGCGCGGTTGGCGAAGATGGAGACCAGGCCGTAATCGGGCGTATATTTGATCGCGTTGCCGATCAGGTTGTGAAACGCCTGCACCAGCCGTTTGAAGTCGGCCTGAATGGGCGGTAGATCGCCCAGGCCGTGCATCTCCAGGTTCAGGCCACGCTGGCGAATGGCGGGGCTGAGCGGTTCGATAGCCAGCTGAATGACGACCTCCAGCCGCGTGCGCATGAAGGTCAGCTCCATGCCGCTGACTTCCAGCTGGCTGGCGTCGAGCATGGCGGTGAGCAGGCCTTCCAGGCGGGAAGAGGCGCGGGTGATGTGGCTCACAATCTCGCGCGTATCCTTCTGCGACAGCGTGGCTTCTTCGTTCATCGCTGTCAGAATGTCGGCATATCCTTTTACCTGAGTGAGCGGGGTGCGCAGTTCGTGGGAGGCGATAGTGATGAAGTCGGATTTGATGCGGTCCAGAATTTCCAGTCGTTCGTTCTGTCGCCGCAGATCGCTGTTCAGGAAGCGGATACGGTCGTTTTGTTCATTCAGCTCGCTGTAGAGGCGCGCGTTTTGCAGGGCGATGACCGTTTGTTCCGCCAGCACCTGCACCAGCTCCAGCTCATTGGGGCGGTAGGCCAGGCCGGAGAGTTTGGGGCCCAGGGCGATCAGACCTGCCAGCTCGCTGCCGTTGTGGATGGGCACAAACAGTTCCATGTTCTGGATGCTCAGCCACTCTCGTTCCGACTCGTCCAGATCCTGATAAAAGGGATTGAAGTCCACGTCATATTGCAGCAGCGGCCGGCGCTCGCTATTAAGCGCCTCGATGAACAGACTGTCGCCGGCAAAAACGATCTGGGAATGGCCGTGGTGATTCCCGGAAGGGATCGCTTCCACCTGGTAACCGTCTCGCACCTCGCTGACCAGCATCAGCGCGCCGTGCGTCGTCTGCAACAGATCGCCGATTTCGCCGATAATCACCTGCGCCAGCTGCTCGATTTCAAGGGTGCGCGAGATGGCCTGGCTGTAGCTGCGCACGACCTGGCTGGTCTGAAACTCCTGCCCCAGCAAATAGCGATAGACGACCCGTTCGACGAAGCGGCGGAAGGGCTGGTACAGAAGAAAACCGCCGGAGATGACCACGAGCGAGGCCAGATAGACCTGGCTCAGCGGCAGGTCAAGCTGGTCGGTGAGCCACAGGGTGAGCGTGAGTACGATGGACGCAGGTACGGCGGAGGCCACCACGATAAGGGTAAAGGCAACGATCTTGCGCAGGTGAGCGCGCACGTCGAACAAGCGATGGGAGGTGATGGCCCGCGCCAGGCCAAGCACGCCGACGAAGCGCAGCAGATATCCTGCCGCGACTATCCAGGACACCGTGGAAAAGGTCAGCAGCTCGCCGGCGACGGTGGCAAAGGCGAAGACGGCCCAATGTAGCAGGCGGTTGGCGTGCCAGGGCAGGCGCGTCTCCTGGTAATCGCGCCAGGTCCACAGCAGCAGGCCGCTGTTGAAGCAGAACCAGGTGGCAAAGCCCAGCAGACCGCCCAGCGTGCCACGATAGCGGACGCCGTCGCCCAATACCAGGACGGAGTTAGGGGCCACGGTCTCCAGCCCCACGGCGACGACCACGGCGACAACTCCCAGATAGAGCCAGCGACGCTCGTTGAGCCAGCCGACGTAGACGGCGGTGGTCGTCCCCAGCAGCGTGGCGCTTGCCCCCAGGAGATGGAGTGTGAGATTGGGCGGCGACTGTCCCTGGGGCAGCGCAAAGAGGGCCACAGACCACACAATAGAAGCTGCCAAGAATCCCAGATACCAGCGCGTCTGCTGATTGCGCTGGCTGAAGCGCGCCAGCAGGCTCAGTAGCAAAATGGTGTAACCGGCGGCAAATATGAGCGGCAGATACCAGTTTAGCAATTGGAAATTCATGAACCTGTGACTGTTCTCTCTTTCTCCGGGACCGGGTATTCAAACAAGTGTCATGGTAGTATGGTGCTATGCCCAATAGCACCATTGTACTGGTCGCCGGGGGCGCGGGCAATGGGAGGGATTGCCTGTTAGGCGTTTGTTTAGGTTTGTGGATGGACGAAGAGAATGTTACATGGAGAACACTGGAGAGGGAAGGAGAGCGACGGAGAGTTGGAGAAAGTAGACGGGCGATGGCCGCGAGAGCAAGAAAAATTGCCGCCTACCGTCTCCGATCTCCAATATACCAGTACACCATTAAACCAATACGGGAGCACTAAAGATTTGTGAATTGCTGTGGCCGGTGTCCCCACCGAGCCACTTCGCGGGCGCGGTCAGGAGACCGGCCCGATCACAACATTTTCGCACTCCCACCAATACACTCGCATTGACGTAGACGGCCAAACCTGCATTAATAGGTATAGTGCCGTGGGCGACGTAGATTCGGAGCAAAAAGTATTCAGGAGGTAGTAGATGCGCATGCAAGACGTGCTGGCGGTTATTCTTGGTGGGGGTGTGGGCTCCCGTCTTTATCCTTTGACCAAGGAGCGAGCCAAGCCAGCCGTTCCCCTGGCGGGGAAGTACCGGCTCATCGACATTCCCATGAGCAACTGTTTTCACGCGGGTATCGATAAAGTGGCCATTCTGACCCAGTTCAAGTCGGTCTCTCTGCACCGCCACATCCACCGTACCTATAACCGGGACATCTTCACGCCGGGCTGGGTGCAGATTCTGGCGGCGGAGCAGAGCCACGGCAGCGGCGAGTGGTATCAGGGCACAGCTGACGCCATCCGCAAGCAGGTGGTGGAGATCCGCGAGGCCAACACCGAGGTGACGCTGATCCTTGCCGGCGACCACCTATACCGCATGGACTACCGCGATTTTGTGCAGCAGCACGCGGACAGCGGCGCGGACGTGACCATTGCCGTGCAGCCGGTGAGCCGCGAGGCGGCCTCGGCGCTGGGCATTCTGAAGATGGATGACCGCGGCGAGATTACGGCGTTCACCGAGAAGCCGCAGTCCGACGAGGCGCTGGCGGGGTTTGAGAGCGGCAGCGACGCCACGAAACCCTATATGGCCTCCATGGGCATCTATATCTTTGGCACGGAGACGTTGCTGCAAATGCTGGATGAGCTTCCGGGCACCGACTTTGGCCGCCACATCATTCCCGCCGTCATCGACAGCCACACGGTGATGGGCTATGTGTTTGACGGCTACTGGGAGGATATCGGAACGATTCGCCGCTTCTACGAAGTCAACCTGAACATGGCCAGCCCGCTGCCCAAATTTAACCTCTACGACCCCAAGCGACCGATCTACACGCGCCCGCGCTTCCTGCCCGGTTCCAAGGTGGAGGGCGGCAGTCTGCACAACGTGTTGCTGGCTGACGGGGGGCGTATCCAGGAAGCTACCCTGCGCAATTCGGTCATTGGGCTGCGCAGTATTATCGGCCACGGCGTATCTATTCAACGCACGATTATCATGGGCGCTGACTATTACGAATCGCAGGAGGATCGTGAACACAATCGCCGTATGGGCCGGCCCGATGTTGGCATCGGCCCTAATTCGTTTATAGAAGGGGCCATTATCGATAAAAACGCGCGTATCGGGCAGGGCGTCATCGTGCGCCACCGGCCGGATAGAGAGGACGAGGACGGCGACGACTGGGTATCGCGGGATGGGATTGTGATCATTCCCAAGAACGCGGTTATTCCCCGGGGGACGGTGATTTAGGAAGGACCAGATGACCATAGCGCAACCAGATCTATGGAAGCTGTACGCGATGATGTTGCGCAGCCGCCTTTTTGAGGAGGCGGTGAGCGAGCTGTGGCGCGAGGGGCTGATTTCGGGCGAGATGCACCTGGGGGTTGGCGAGGAGGGGATCATCGCCGGCATCGCGGCCCACCTGCAGGAGGGCGACGCCCTGGCCCTGGACCATCGCGGCACGTCGGCCATGCTGCTGCGCGGCGTGGACCCTGTCCTGTTGCTGAAGGAAATGCTGGGGCGCGAAGATGGGCTCTGCGGCGGCTGGGGCGGCCACATGCACCTGTTTTCCCGCCCGCACCTGGCTGCGTCGTCGGGCATCGTGGGCGCCAGCGGCCCGGCCGGCGCGGGGTTCGCGCTGGCGGCGCAACAGTTGCGGCCGGGGACAGCGGCCGTCGCTTTTTTCGGTGAAGGGGCCATGAACCAGGGCATGCTGTTGGAGACCCTGAACCTGGCTGCGGTGTGGCGTCTGCCCCTGTTGCTGGTGTGCAAAGACAACGGCTGGGCCATCGCCACCCGCTCGCCCCAGGTAACCTCGGGCGATTTGCGCGAGCGGGCGCGAAGCTTTGGGCTGCCCGTGGCCAGCGTGGACGGCCGCGACGTAGCGGCGGTGTGGCAGCTAGCACGTGAGGGGCTGGCGCTGGCGCGGGCCGGGGAGGGACCCACTTTTCTGCACGCGACCTGTACGCATCTGGAGGGCCATTTCCTGGGCGACCTGTTGCTGCGGCTGGCGCGGCGAGAAGAGATGCCGCCGCTGTGGCCTCTGCTGCGCTCGGCCGCCGGGCGCGAGGGAGCCGGCCTCAGCGAGCGGCTCAGCGGGCTGCAACAGGTAGTGGCTTTGCTGCGTCAGGCAGCCGGCGACCATGAGGGGCGGGAAAACGATCCGCTGCCACGCGCGCGCCGGCAGTTGGCGGACGAAGCGCGGCTGACTGACCTGGAGCAGGCAATTGTCGATGAGGTGCAGAGCGTGGTGGCGCGGGCGCTGCACGAGGAGGAGCCGGCGTCGTGAGGGAGATGGGATTTGCCGGGGCCATTGAATCGGCGCTGGCCCAGGCCATGGCCCAGGATTCGCGCGTGATTATCATGGGCGAGGACGTGCACGGGCTGCGCATGAATTTGCTGGTGCGTTTTGGTCAGGAGCGGGTGCGCACGACGCCGATCAGCGAGAGTGCGTTTGTGGGCGCGGCGGTGACGGCGGCGATGGGCGGGTTGCGGCCTGTGGTGGAGATCATGCTGGTTGATTTTGTGGGCGTAGCCATGGACGCGCTGCTCAACCACGCGGCGAAGGTGGACGCGTTTTCCGGTGGTCGCTGGCAGGCGCCGCTGGTGGTACGCGCAGCGTGTGGCGGGGGCTATGGCGATGGCGGGCAGCACGAGCAGAGCCTGTGGGGCTGGCTGGCGCACATCCCGGGCCTCAGCGTCGCCGTGCCCTCGACTCCGGCGGACGCCGGGGCGCTGATGCTGGCAGCCATTGAACATCCGGGCCCGGTGGTCTATCTGGAACACAAGTTGCTGGCTGACTACTGGCTGGAAAGCGTGGGCTCCGGCGGACGCGACACGGTGCAGTATGACGTGCCGGCGGCTGGCGCCAGAGGGCCGGTACCGGAGCGGTGGGAGGCGGCGCACGTGGGCCGGGCAACGCAGCGGCGTGCCGGCGGCGACCTGACCCTGGTTAGCGTGGGCGTCGGCGTGCACCGCGCCCTGGCGGCGGCGGAGGCGCTGGCAAAGCAGGGTATTGAAGCAGGTGTGCTCGACCTGCGCTGGGTGTCGCCGCTGGATCGCGAGGCGCTGTGTGACGCCGTGGCGCGCAGCGGGCGTTTGCTGGTAGTGGACGAGGATTATGAGGGGTTTGGCCTCTCCGGGGAACTGGCAGCTGTGGTGTTGGAGGCGGGCCTCTCTGTGCGTTACGCGCGCGTGTGCACGCGGGACACAATCCCCTATGCGCGCCATCTGGAGGATGAGGCGTTGCCCAACGTGGCGCGAATTGTACACGCGGCGCAACAGCTCTGCCGTTGACATAAGTAACTGTGAGATAAGTAGATGCGCGGGAAAAAGGTAGGGTTTTTTCCCATTACGCGACGCCCATTTTCCCGATAGTATTGTTAGAACAGCGTGGCGATATCCGTAGAGATTACAAGGAAGGCAGGCTTTGAACTGCGCGAGCGGAAGGCGTCTGGCAGCGACTTCTGCCAATGGGCTTTCGTCAATTCGATGTCCTGCCTCACTTTTGCTACTATTGATTGTTAAATTTCTTACACAAATGATTCATTTCTTATACTTGTTTGTCGGCCCGACCCATTGTCGACAAGAGGATTGATCGTATAAAGACATGATCCGAGTTGTCATCGCTGACGATCACCGCCTGGTCAGACAGGGCATCCATGCACTTCTTAGTAATGCCCGCAACATAAACGTTGTGGGCGAGGCAGAGGACGGCGAGGAGGCGATCTCGCTGGTAGAGCGGCTGTCACCGGATGTATTGGTTGTAGACGTCTCTATGCCTCGGCTCAACGGCCTCGAGGCTGCGAAACGCCTCTTTGCAAGTGGGTACAGAACGCCTATCGTCGTGCTTTCCATGTACGGCGAGGCGGATCTGGTTCGGCGCGCTTTTGAGTCCGGCGTGTCGGGCTACGTGCTTAAACAGTCTACGGCTGCTGAGTTGGTAGAAGCAGTGCGGGCTGCTGTGGATGGGGAACGGTTCCTGAGCTCAGCTCTGGAGGAATTGAGGCCAACGCTGCAGCCGGCAAACGGTTCCTGACTGTTGTTCTCGGCGCCTGCATTCCCTGTAGGTGATTGCACCAGCTGCCACAACCCAAAACCTGACTGAGAGGGCCGTCTGACGGTCCACTTTGCATGCCAGGCTCAAGGCGGGAGTCTGTCCCCTTTCTGCTTAGTAGATTACATCCCCGTTTGACATTCATAGAACATATGTGCTAATCTCTGACCTGAGAACGGCGACACAGACGCTAACATCATGACCGCGCCTTGTTCTCCGGAACTGGCCGGGTACTTCTCCCAACAAGGGAGAATGATCCGGCCTTTTCTGTTGGTATGGGGTTGCCGTATAGCGGCGCGGGCTCTCATAGGGAGGAACAACGATGAAACCGGGTTATAGAACGACAGAGTTTGCCAGTGTGGTGGCTTCGCTGCTCGTGGCCTTGCTGGTCAGCCTGGGGCTACTGTCTCCGGGCGATGAAGAAGCGTTGCTGGATCCGCTGACGGAAGCGGTGGCGGCGGCAAGCGCGCTGCTGGCCAACGCCCTGGTGGTGATCTCCTATATTCGCAGCCGCACGGCGGTGAAGACAACGGCGGTGAACGGCTCGGCTGTGGAGGCCATGACTGATGAGAAGACGGCGGTCTGTGAGTAATCGTAAGGCAGGCGGAACAGTGTCACCACTGTGGCGCAGGGCTCGACGCTGGGTTCGGGCCCTGGCCGGCGCGGTATCTGTTCGCGTGGACGACGGCCCACGGGGGCGTGGGCATGCCGGCTGGGGCCTGCTCTCTGAGCGGCCGCATGAGCGGGGCTTCGGCGAAATACAGGAGCTCTACGAGGACACGCTAGAGGCGTGGCGTAAGAATCCGTTGGCCAAACGGGCGGTGGATATTACTGCGGATTTCGTCATTGGCGACGGCATTCGCATCTCTTCGCCAGTTCAGCCGCTGCAGCGTTACATAGATGCCTTCTGGTCGCATCGCAAGAATCTGATGGAGAACCGGCTAGAGGTCATGTGCAATGAGTTCACGCTCGCCGGCGATCTGTTTCCGGTGCTCTTCACCAATCCGTTCGACGGGCTGAGTTACATCCGGTTTGTGACGAAAGATCGGATTGTGAACATTCAGACC
>DATHSI010000023.1:0-14280 GCA_035464315.1 Candidatus Sulfomarinibacteraceae bacterium | reverse complement strand
ACGCAACCACGTTAGAGGTGATCGAACGCGTGCCGGCCGGCGAGGGCGTCATCGTGAACAGCTTCAGCCCTGACGAGGCGCTGAGCTACCTGGGACACAGCAGTGACGTCTTTGTCAGTGTCATAGATACGGAGACGCTGGACGAGCTGCAGCGTGTTCAGGCGGGCAACAATCCGCAGAAGTTGGCCGTGCACCCCAACGGACAGTTCCTTTACGCCATCCTGACCCAGGAAGGCGCGGTCGCCGTTATTAATACTGACGATTGGCAGGTGGAAACACGCATTCCATTGGGCACAAATCCCACCACCGCCTATGTTCAGACACTGGATTCATAATATGAGGCCCCTTGCTATGCGCGCTCCATCAGCAATTCTAATCATCACTCTTGGCTTCATTATGCTCTTCCTGGTTCAATGTTCGCCTGCACAGTCACAGGAGCAAGTGGCGACGCTCCAGGCAACCCAGGCTACGCTGCAGGCGCAGATAGCGGACCTCGAAGAAACGGTGGCGCGCCTTTCGTACAACAGCGCATCGGGCGGTGGCGTCAACCTCAAGATGATGCCCGATCCTGACACAGGCGAATCGACCGTGCCCATGCACGAGGTCTTCAGTTTCGACCGCAATCACGCCTTCTGCCGCGTAGATACCAATCCTCAGGCGTTCAAGATGCAGACGCATGAGATGGGCGAAGTCGTGGTCGAGGCGCACCAGTTTTACATGTCCATGGTGGCCACTTCTATCGAGCAGTACGAGGTGACGACGGATGCAGACGGTACACGGCGCGTGACCATGCGCGGCGGGCTGGATTGCGCCACGGAGGTGGGACAGGCGGAGGTCACCATCGGCTCGCGCACGGCGGCCGAACATGCCACCTATCTCATCGAAGCCACGGATGGCGGCGTTGGCGGCGGCGAAGCAGGGGACAGCTTCGCCTTCACCGTTTTCTTCGATCCCGAGGAAGCGCCGGTTAACTACGCTATCTTCGGGCCGGAGTTCACCTTCACGGGCGAGATGATAGAGGGCGAGATCAGTATTGATGTGCCTTGAGGCTTCACGTTCCCGTCCCCCTGCGCATTAGAACCACTTCTCCCACCAGTTGGTTAAGAATTTCGCGGTTTCGTACGCTGGCTTACGACATTCCTGTGCGGTTGGCTGTAGGCTGGGAATATGATTAGTTTACTGAGGTATACCGGCAATCGTAGAATTGCAGGGCTGTTTTTAGGACTGGTCTTGTTTATCGTTGCCTGCGCGCCGACTGGTTCCGGCGACGATTTGGAGTCGTCAGCGGCGGAGTCTGCGCCTACAGTCACAGCGCCCGACCTGCCCACAGAAGCACCGACGGCTACCACAGAGGCAACGCCGCAACCTGAAACGAGCGAGCCTGCCGATGAAGAGTTGCCGCCCGGCGTAGAACGGTCGTTCAGCACCGACTTCAGCCTCCGCTCGATTTCCTTCGACGAGATACTCTCCGGCGGACCGCCCAAAGACGGCATCCCGGCCATTGACAGCCCCAGTTCCGTCAGCGTCTCCGGGGCCGATGAGTGGCTGAACGACGTGAAGCCGGTGGTGAAGGTGGACCACTTCTGGTTCTCCTGGGCCGCGTTCCGCCCCGATACACGCATCTATCAGCCATAATCGCGTACGGGCGAGTCGAGCCATCCCTTCTTATAACAGGGGTTGAGCTGACATGAGACAACAAGTAAAGGTAACGATGAGAAAACGTGTTTACTCTGTTTTGTTGATGACCATCGTCATGGCCGCGCTGGCGCTGCTCAGCGCTTGCAGTGCCGCGACGCCACAAACGAACGCCCCACCCCCGGTCGCGCCAGATGAAAACAGCCAGACGTCCCAGCAGGGTGCTGCACAAATTGCCGAAAATCTGCCCGCCGATTTTCCGGTCACCGTTTACCAGGGCGCCGGGTTGGAGGAAGGAGATCAGGTAATGTTCTCCGAATTGGTGGCCCAGGGTAAGCCGGTCGTACTTAACTTCTGGGCCGGGCTGTGTCCTCCTTGCCGCCTGGAGATGCCCGACTTGCAGGCCGCCAGCGAAACCTATGAGGATCGCATCCTTTTAATTGGGTTGGACGTTGGTCCTTTTACGGCGCTGGGAACGCACGAAGACGGTCGCAGGCTACTGCGCGATCTGGAAATTACCTATCCCGTGGGCACCACAACTGAGCCCGACGTGCTGCGCGAGTACGAGATCAGGGGTATGCCCTCGACCTACTTCATCCTGCCGGATGGCCAGTTACACCTGGCGTGGACAGGGATCTTGACAGAGGAAAGATTGTCGGAACTCGTCGATGAAATGCTGGCCGCATCGGCGGAATCGTGAGGGGGCGCCTCAGACGATGAATGATACAACGGCCGGGCAAGAACAAACACGAGCAGATAAAGATCGCTGGGTTCGCCTTGCCTCATTTGCCATACCGGCGGCCCTTGTCGCCGCCTTGCTCTTCCTCCTGCTGCGCGTGCAAAACAGCGCCGAGACGTCCGTCTCCAACCTGGCCGCTCTACTGCCGGTAGGCTACGCCTTTGGCGCAGGGATGGTCGCCAGCGTCAATCCCTGTGGCTTCTTCATGCTTCCTTCTTACATCTCTTATCACCTGGGCACGGAAGACCCCGACTTCTACAACGCTTCCACCCTTTCTCGCCTGGCGAAATCGTTGCTACTGGGCGGGGTAGCCACGCTGGGCTTCGTCGTCGTTTTTGCCCTCACCGGCAGCCTCATCTCAGCCGGCGGCCAGTGGCTGATTCGCGTCTTCCCTTACGCCGGGATGGCTATCGGCGTGGTCATGATAGGCCTGGGTCTCTGGTTGCTGCTAACACGGCGCACGCTGGGCATCATGGCCGCCAGCCGCGTGACAATCAGCCGCGAGCGCAATCTGCGAAACGTCTTCTTATTCGGCATCGCCTATGCCATTGGCTCTCTCAGCTGCACCCTACCCATCTTCCTGGTCGTTGTGGGCGGCTCGTTGGCCAGCCAGGGGCTGGTCGCTTCCTTCGGCCAGTTTATCAGCTATGCGCTGGGCATGGGCCTCATTCTGGTGGCCGTTACCGTGGGCAGCGCCCTCTTTCAGGGTTCGGTTGCCCGCTGGCTGCGGCAGGCCATTCCCTACGTCCACCGCGCCAGCGCTCTGTTCCTCGTCGCCGCCGGCGCGTACCTGGTTTACTACTGGCTATTTCTTGTGGGCCTTACTTTTTAGGTAATTGATTCGCCTGCTGATGGGAGACGATAGCAGATGAATGAGAAGCAGCTTCTAGAATTGCAGCGGATTACCTTCGACTATTTTCTGCACTACGCCAATCCCGAGAAGGGATTAATTGCGGACAGTTCACGCGAAGACGCACCCTGTAGCATTATCGCGGTAGGGCTGGCGCTGACTTCCTATCCCGTTGCCGTGGAGCGCGGGTACCTGGGCCGAGAGGAGGCCGCGCAGAAAACGCTGCGGACACTGCGCTTCTTGTGGCACAGTCGCCAGGGAACAGAGCCCGACGCCACCGGCTATAAGGGTTTCTACTATCATTTTCTTGATATGGAAACCGGCCGGCGCCACAACCAATCCGAGTTATCGACCATTGATTCAACTTTTCTGATAGCGGGTGCACTGACCGTAAGTGAGTATTTCGACCGCAACACGAACGAGGAGCAAGAAATACGCGAGCTGGCCGACGCCCTCTACCGGCGCGTTGACTGGCAGTGGGCGCTGGACGGTGGGCGGCTGGTCAGTATGGGATGGTGGCCGGAGAGCGGCTTCCATCAAAGCCGTTGGCAGGGCTATACCGAGGCTCTCTTACTCTACGTACTGGGTCTCGCTTCGCCCACGCATCCCTTGCCCGCCGACAGCTACGAGGCCTGGACGGAGACGTATGAGTGGCAGACGCACTACGACATCGAATGTCTTTACGCGCCGCCCATTTTCATCCACCAGCTCTCTCACGTCTGGATCGATTTTCGCGACATCCAGGATGCCTATATGCGCGAAAAGCGCACCGACTACTTCCAGAATAGCCGGCGCGCGACCTACATCCAGCAGCAGTACGCCATCGAAAACCCAAACAATTATAAAGGATATAACCAGTGGGCCTGGGGCATTACGGCTAGCGATGGTCCTGGCGAGATGGTCAAAGTCGTCGATGGCGTGGAGCGTCGCTTCTGGGCTTACATGGCGCGTGGAGCGCCGGGGGGGCCGGACGACGGCACCCTTTCGCCCTGGGGCGTCGTCGCCAGCCTGCCCTTCGCACCGGAGATTGTCTTGCCCACCATTGACTATTTCGACGAACATTATCCCTTCATGATCAGCGACTACGGCTTCAAGTGCAGCTTCAACCCCACCTTTCCCGACGGCTCACAAGGATGGGTGTCACAAGGCTACTATGGTCTCGATCAGGGGCCGATCGTCATTATGATTGAAAATGCCTTCAGTGGACTGATCTGGCGTCTTATGCGCCGCTGTCGCTACATCAGAACCGGGTTGCGCCGAGCGGGTTTCGAGGGTGGATGGTTAGAAGAAATGGACTTGAAGGCCACGTCCTCCAATGATCGTAGCCACCAGTCGAAAACCTCCTGACGTTCAAGCCTTTGGACAGGACCCACGGACCGAGTATCGGGCCTACAAAATCACCGGCTATCGCGTTCCCGCAGAAGGATGGCTCGTGCGTGACGGCGGCTTCATAGTCAATATCCCAGCAGGAACCACGCTCCACGGCGAGTATCGCGGCGAAGATGGCATCACGTTGCCCAGCGACAGCTTCGAAGACCACGGCGGCGGCCTGGCTCAGGGCGTGTTCAAGATGCATACTACAGAAGATGGACGCCAGATCTCCAATATCCGCAACGTGATCACCTTCCCCGGCCTGGGCTTTGAAGCGCAGGATCTACTGCCGTAATCACCGCTGGGAAAGCCAGTAACTTTCCCTCTGAACGGAACAGTACCGGCCTCTGGCTCAATGTTAAGCAGAGGCCGGTACGTCTTGGGATTAATTCACAACAGCACATGACATTTCCACGTGTAAAAGAACTGCCTTACCTGACCACCGAGCAAATGCGCGAGGTGGATCGCGCCATGATCGAGGACTATGGCATCCAGCTGATGCAAATGATGGAAAACGCGGGCCGTGCGCTGGCTCATCTGGCTCGCATTCGCTTTCTCAACGGCGATCCCGGCGGAAAACGGATGGTGGTGTTATCTGGTACGGGAGGCAATGGGGGCGGCGCCCTGGCAAGTGCACGGCGTTTACACAATTACGGAGCGACCGTCCACGTCGTTACAACCAAAGAAGACGAAGCCTTCGCACCGGTCCCGCGCCAACAGCTTGACATCCTGCGCCGTATGGGAGTAACAATCAGCGAGGCGCAGGCAGCGCCAGACATTGGGGCCATAGACCTTATTATCGATGGCCTGATCGGCTATAGTTTGCGCGGCGCGCCACGGGGCCTCGCTGCCAGTCTTATCCGTTGGGCGAACAACCAGGAAGCCCCCATCCTGGCCCTGGATACGCCCTCTGGCCTGGAGACAACGTCTGGCACGGTGCTGGAACCGGCCATCCAGGCCACAGCCACCCTGACCTTGGCGCTGCCCAAGGAAGGGCTGCGCACATCCGGGGCGGATGCCTACGTGGGCGAGCTCTATCTGGCCGACATTAGCGTCCCTCCTGACCTGTACGCTCGCCCGCCGCTCAACCTGACTGTCGGTCCGATTTTCGCCATCGACGACATCGTCCGGCTGCGCTAACCGATCCCACGTTTCTGTAGGCCAGAATGTTTTGTAGGCCAGAATCCTGACTGGAGAGGGAACGCGTGCTAGGCTCCTCGAGGAGGGTGCGGCCCTTGCCGCGGAGCCGGCACGGGGCGTTGAATTTCACGGCCGTTCCCGTTATGAAGTACCGTGGTAAACGGTAACGACCATCCAAGTCCCTGTCCATCTGCGCGCGGAGTTCCCGCGCTTGCCCAGCTACAATCGCTCCACAATTATGTGCTTACTACCTGTCATACACTAAGCGATGCACTTGCCCGCAACATCTTGGTTTTTCCAACCGTGGTGCTATCATGGGCGCAACTAAGGCGCGTTAACTTACGGAAGCCATTCTCATCGTCGTGAGGGAGGACCATGGACCTGGACATCGCGTTAGTGTTGGGCATTCTTCTCGTCGCCGTCGTGCTTTTTGTCACGGAACGGTTGCGCATGGATGTCGTGGCCCTGCTTGTCTTGGGCAGCCTGGCGGTCCTGGGGCTGGTGACGCCCGTGCAGGCGCTGTCCGGCTTCAGCAGCGGGGCCGTGGTCACCGTCTGGGCCATGTTCATCATCAGTGGCGGCCTTTCCCAGACCGGCGTGGCCAATGTCGTGGGACGGCAGATCTTGCGCATGGCGGGACAGGGCGAGCTGCGGCTGGTCGTGGTCATCATGTTAACTGCTGCCGTGATGTCCGCCTTCATGAACAATGTCGGCGTGGCCGCCATGCTCCTGCCCGTGGTCATCGGCATTGCCAGATCCACCGGCCGGCCCCCTTCCAGACTGCTGATGCCCCTGGCCTACGGCTGCCTCCTGGGCGGGCTCACAACCCTCATCGGCACCCCGCCCAACATCCTCGTCAGCGATATCATGCGCGATTACGGCTTGCCGCCGTTCCGACTCTTCGATTTCACGCCCATCGGCGGCGCCATTATGCTCACCGGTGTGGCCTTCGTAGCCCTTGCCGGTCGCTTCTTGCTCCCCGATCGCGATCCGGTCGGTGAAGAGACGGCACAGCGGCGCGGCCCGCAACCGCAATACGATCTCGGCGAGCGCCTGTTCGTCATTCAGCTCCCGGCGGACAATCCACTTGCCGGGCGCACCCTGGCGCAAAGCCGGCTGGGCTCTGCCCTGCGCCTCAACGTATTGGCTGTCGTTCGGCGCGGACGGCCGCAGCTGGCCCCTGGTCCCGACCTCGTGCTACAGGGAGAAGACCGGCTGCTCGTACTGGGGCAGGCCGAACACCTGGAAGAGCTGGGCGAGTGGCGGCAACTGGTAGTGGAAGCCTCCAGCGATCTGCCGCTGGCCAAAGTCCTGGACGAGCGCATTGGCATGTTGGAAGGGCAGATCGCCGGGGGTTCGTCGCTGGCAGGCAGGACGTTATACCAGGCTGGACTGCGGCGCAAGCTCGGCGTAAACGTGCTGGCCCTGCGGCGCGACGGACGCGTGCAGCACAGTAACCTACAGGACACGATCCTGCGAGAGAAGGACATCTTGCTCTTGCAGGGTCCGCGCGAGGCCCTTGCGGGCGTCGCCGAACTGGGCGGCTTCCACACGCTGCGCGCCGTCTCTGAGCAGGAGATGGCCGAGATCTATGGGCTGCAGCAGCGCTTCGTTACGCTGCGCATTCCCGAAGAATCAGCCCTGGCGGGCAAGAGCCTGGCGCAGAGCCGTCTGGGCGACGCCTTCAATCTGAACGCAATGGCCATCGTGCGCGACGGGCAGACGCACCTGCTGCCCACGCCTGACGAGCTGCTACAGACCGGCGACGTGTTGTTGGCTAAGGGCGCCACCGACAGCCTGCCCCTGCTGCAGGCCTTGCAAGACCTGAGTATAGAAGAGCAAACGTTACCCGCGTTGAGCGAGCTGGAAACGGAAGCGGTGGGCGTAGCCGAAATAATCCTCTCGCCCCAGACGACGGTAGAGGGCAAGACGCTGCGCGAATTGAGCTTCCGCGAGAAATACGGGCTTAGCGTTCTCGCCATCTGGCGTCAGGGCCAGGCGCTGCGCACGAATTTGCGCGACACAGCCCTCCGTTTCGGCGACGCCATTCTCGTCTCCGGCCGGCGCGAAAAACTACGACTCTTGGGCTCCGAGCCGGACTTTCTGGTGCTTACCGAGCGCGACCAGGAACCGCCGCGGGTGGAAAAGGCGCCGGTAGCCGTGGGCATTCTGGTCGTCATACTGCTGCCCGTGCTCTTGGGCTGGCTACCTATCTCCATCGCCGCCGTCGTTGGCGCCACGCTCATGGTTCTGCTGCGCTGCCTCTCAATGGAGGAGGCTTACCGCTTCATCGAGTGGCCAGCCGTTTTCCTCATTGCCGGCATGCTGCCCCTGGGCATCGCCATGGAGCAAACGGGCGCGGCCATTTTCCTCGCCGAAGGCGTCATCACCGCCTTCGGCAACCTCGGGCCCCGCGCCGTCATCGCCGCCATCTACATTCTCACATCTTTGGCTACGCAAATCATCCCCACCGCCGCCCTCGTCGTCCTCATGGCCCCCATCGCCATGAACACCGCCACCGACCTGGGCATTTCACCCCTCGCCCTGCTCATGACCATGGCCATGGCCGCCTCCGCCAGCTTCTCCAGCCCCGTCTCGCACCCCGCCAACGTCCTCGTCATGGGCCCCGGCGGCTACCGCTTCGTCGACTACCTCAAAGTCGGCCTGCCCCTCACGCTCGTCATCCTCGTCCTGGTCGTGATTCTCATCCCAGTTCTATGGCCCGTATAAGGGTGCCGTCCATATTCGAGGACGAGGTTTTCGCCGAGCGCTATCCTTCACTCGGTCAACCGGCCGAAAGCCCAGGCCGATTGGCTATCAGGAAAGCGCCCGAAGTCGGGTCATTACTCTCCGTTCGCCACGCTCGCGATGCAGTGCTGACTTCGACAACAAAATCCATATCCGGCTGAAGTAGAATAAAATGCGCCGGCGCCCCGGCGTCTGCTCAGGGGGTACAGGGTGCAAACTCGGCGCGTTCGGCGCGCACGCTCTGCCCGTCGCCGGAATCGACGCGGAAGGAGACGGGATTATTGCTGCAACGACGCCAATAGTAGGAGAAGATCGGGCCTGCCTGGAGGATGTCGTCGCGGAAATAGGTATAGTTGCCGTCGCCGCCCTGGGCGCTGACGACGACGTCGGCGATGGCGTACAATTCGTTCGCCGGATCGAGCCGCCAGTTGACGCTGACCGAAAAGGTGAGTGGGGGATAGCCGGGAACTTCAGTCGGCCCGGTGGCGGGCGTCGGGGTCGGGGTCGCCGTACCGGTCGGCGTGACGGTCGCTGTGGCCGTCGAGGTTCCGGTTGCCGTTCCCGTCGCCGTCGTCGTGGCGCTCGCCGTAGGTGTGCCGGTTGTGGTCGTCGCCGCCGTGGGGGTGGCGGTCGCCGTGCCCGCGCCCGTCGTCGCCGTGCTTGTGCTCGTCGCCGTGCCCGTCGCCGTGCCGCCGACCAGCGCCGTTGGCGTCTGGGTCGCCGTCGGCCCGGGCGTAATGATGGGAAAGCGGACGAGAAGGAGCGCGCCGCAGGCGAAGAGCAGCGGAAGCAATAAAAACAACCAGGCCGGGATCAGCGGCGTGACTCGCAATTGCCCGGTGTTGCTGTGTACTGCCCCGTTGTCCACCTGCTCCACCCGCGTCTCAAAGGGATAGAAGGTGGACACGCCGATGAGCGGGCGGCGTTCCACGCGCACGGTCAGCGGCACGCTCGCTTCCTCCCCCGGCTGCAGCGCATAAGGGCCACTGTTGCCACGGAAGGATAGGTCGCCCGTCGGGTCGTAGCCGCGCACCCGATAGTCGTGGGGCACGTTGCCGTCGTTGCGCAGGTAAACGGTAAAGGTTCGTTCGTTGCTGCTCACGGGCGCACCTCCACGAAGAGGGAGCTGAACGGCTGGATGATCAGGACGCTGGTGACACTGGCGACCCGCGCCGGGGCAAGGGTGGAGGTGGCGGTTACGGCAAAGGGGTAAGTGCGCGCTTCGCTGGCGCTCGTCCGCGGTGGGTTCAGGAGCAGCATGTAGGCGCCACTGTCCCCGGCCGGAATAGCTAATTCATCCGCGGGCAGCGTGTACCAACCAGCAGGCAGCCCGTCCACGCTCAACTGCACCCGTTCCTCGTCCTCCTGCCGGTTGTCGACTACGACCTGCATCAAACCCTGTTCACCGGGGGTGACCTCTGCCTGCGGCGGGTCCAGCGTTAACCGTAGTAACGCCGCCTCTGGTGGCGCCGTCACCGGCGGCCCCTCCGGCTCTTCCGGTTCCTCCGGCCCCGGTCGGCTGCGCAGCACGCTCACCACGATGCCTAGCACCACGTCTTGGTAGAGGTAAAGGCCGGGCTCCAGCGGCGGCAGGTTGCCGTCGTCGACCACGGAATCGTCGCCGGCGATGCGCCCCGCGCCTTCGCTGCTCCGCTCGCCGTCAAGTTGCTGCTGGATGGCGCGTAGCAGCCTGGCGAGCCGGCTCAGGGACCGGGCGTCGAGGGTGGTGGGGACGATGGGCGGCGGCGGGCCGTCGAGCATAAAATCTTCCCACTCCATCAGGTCGAAGAGGAACTGCCCTCCCTTATAGTAGGGCAGCGGCGCCAGCGTGCGTAAGATCTCCCGCGCCTTGTCCGGCTCCGCCTCGCGGTAGGCGACGCCGCGCCGGGCCAGTGTGCACAGCACGGCGCGCAGCCACGCGTTGCCGTTGGCCACGGCCTCCAGTAACTGTGCTTCTTCGTCGGAAAGGAATTCAAATCCGGGCAGACTGGGCGGTATATCCATTGTTGACCTGTGTCAGAGTGGGCGCGTCGTCACGTAGTTGGCGATCTGCCGCAAAACGCCTTTCGCTTCATTTTCCGGGAGAAAGGTGAGATCCTCTTCGAAACGGCGCACCCCCTCGTGCGCCAGCCGGTCGGCGAGGTCGATGGCGTACGTCAGTGAGCCGAACCGTTCCATTTCGCGCAGGATCATCTCGGCGTCATCCTGCGTCTTCTCCGCACGCAGGCGACGGATATTGGCGTACAGCCGTTGTCGCGTGGCCTCGTCCGCCTCGCGGAAGAGGTGAATGAGCATCACCGTGCGCTTGCCTTCTAGCAGGTCGCCCAGCGGCTCCTTGCCGTATAAGGTGGTCTCGCCCACCAGATTAAGGACGTCATCCTGGATCTGGAAGGCGATGCCGATGAGGCGGAAGGCGTCGTTGAACTGGTTGAGCAGCACCGGGTCGGTGACTCCCGCGCTGACTGCCCCCATGCGGCACGGGCTGATGGCCGTGTACCAGCCGGTCTTCTTCGTGCTCATGTAGAAGTAATCCTCGTCGCCGGGCGGCACCACCCCCTCACGGATCCAGCCCAGTTCTAGCGCCTGTCCCTCAATTGTCTCGCGGCACATGTGCATCACTTCGTGGATCAGGCCCAGGGTGCGCGCCAGCCCCAGCGTGTCCAGGTTCGAGAGAACCGTGTCTACTGCCAGTAGATTCATGCCGTCGCCTGTGTTCACGGCGAGCCCCGCACCGTGGGTGCCGTGTAATGTTTCCTCGCCGCGGCGGTGGGTCGATTCGTCGGCAACGTCGTCGTGGATGAGGAAGCCGTTGTGAAACAGCTCGATGGCGGCGGCGGCGCGCATCGCGTCTTCGCTGCGCCCCCCGGCGGCGACGCAGCTCGCCAGGGTCAGGGTGGGGCGCAGTCCCTTGCCCCTACGCGCGGGATAGGTGTGCATCAGCTCGTACAGGTGCGGTCCGGGGTCCCGCGCCGGTATAATGCGCCGGATCTCTTCCTGCACCCGTTCCTTGCAACGTTCCATCGTTTCCAATAGGTCCGCGTCGGTTGCACCGCTAAACTGCCACCACGACGTGCTGACCCGGTTGTCCCACAAGGTGCGCTCGTCCTGATTGATCGTGCCGCCCACCGTCTCCGGCGCCAGGTCCTGGTCCTCCGGGTGGCGTTGGTCCAGGAAATCGAGGGCGCGCCAGCGCACGCCACGCGGCGGCGGAAAGGCCGGGTCGCCTTCGTTCACGGCGCCATCCGTCGCCGGGCTGCCCCACCGTTCCGGGTATTGGTCGCGATACGCCTTCCACATCGCCTGGATCGCTCGCAAGCCGGAGGCGCGCTGCGACAATAACTGGAAGGTGCGCCACACCGCCAGCGTTTGCGCACGCGGACCGCGCACGTCGAGGCTAGCAGGCAGCGTCTGGTCCACGGGGCGGCGCTGGAGGTCGAAGAGCAGATTCATGGCGCGGTTGTCGAAGTAGGCCTCCACGTCCGGCTGTTCGCTGCGGTGCACCCGTGCCAGCAGGCGGCTGTGCTCCGCCGTCAACTCGGCGTGGCTATCGTCGCCGAAGTGAAGGGCAAGCACGATCTCCCCCAACTGGTGCGCCGCCGCCGCGACGATCGCCGGCGCGCGCCGCGAGAGGGCGTCGACCGTATCGACCAGCAGTTGCGCCGCGCTATAGGCCACCGGCTCCTCCAGCAAACTCGACAATGCCCGCCGTGGCAAAGCTGAAGGGGACGCCGTTCAACTCCCCTTCGATCTGGCAGGGGCCGATCACCTCGTGCACGCTGAACGGGTCGATGCCGGTCTCGTTGGGGATGACGATGCGCGCCGCGGCTTCGGCTGTGAAGTCTAGCAGGACCCAATCGCGGCCCAGCTGGGCGGTGATGCCCAGGTGGCGCGGGATGGGCGCCATTGGCGGCGTCCCCAACAGGTTGGCTAGGTGCGGCACCTGCTGCACCAGATTGCGGTCCAGCAGCCCGCGCACTGCCACGTTGATGTTACGCCGCGGGAAATGGCGTCGCACCCGGCCGTCGCGCCACAACATCACCGACGCCGACGCCGCGTCCGGCGGCTCCGGCGGCTGGATCAGAGTGAAGACGAGCGCCCACGGCGGCGGCGCGCCCGGCGCCGTGACCGTTGGATCATTGGCGAAGCCGAAGAGCCAGCCGCCCATCTCGGGCCAACCCCAGTTGCCGCGTACCCGCTCGTGGTAGCCGACCGCCGCCACGTCGCGCACCGTCTCGCCATTCCCCAGATGCCACGCTCCCTGGGCCAGAATGCCCGCTTCCGATTGCCAGCGGAAATGCTGGTCTCCGGCAAACGGCGCGCACTGGCTGGTACAGGGGTAGCTGCTGCGCTGCAGCGTCAAACGCACGGCGGGCGCGCCCGCCGTCGAGGCTACTTCAAAATTACCCGCTTCCCCCAGCGGGTGGGGTAGGCGAAAGGCAGACCACAAGGGAGCCAGCGTCGCCGCGTTAAACTGGCTGGCCCACCAGCCCGAGCCTCGCTTGTAGAGCAGCAGGATCGAGGTGTTGCGCGTGGGCGCGTCCGGCTTCTCCGAGTCCGGGCCGAGCCAGGCCACGTTGGCTACCAGGCCCAGCTCGTTGTCACGCGAGAGGAAGGCGTAATGGAGCCAGCGCCGCTCCAGGACGCGCAACATGGGCGTCCGGGGGAAGGGACCGCGCGGTCCCAGGCGCAGGGGAAGCGACGGCAGGGGAGCGCCGCTCTCGCGGATGACGGCAGGCATGGCTTAGCGGACCTTTAGTGAGTGACGACGCGTGGGAGCGCCTGGACCTGACGCACCCATTCCGCCACTTGCTCCACGCCGGGCAGCCGCCGCACGTCCCCTGCCTCCTCGTTGACCTTCTGCAGTGTGGCGTGCAGCTTTTGCGGATTGCGCCGCGCCAGCTCGGGCACCGAGTCGACGCCCGCCGTCTCCAGCAGACCGGCGTACTCCGCGCCGACGCCTTCGATGCGGAAGAGATCGAGGTGATTGATCCACGTCTATAGCCGCTCGGCGCTTATGCTACTCTGCTCCGCTTGTGCTCGACGCGTTCCGACGCATTTTCTATCATCCGTTCCTCCTGTATTGGGGACGGGCGTGACGTCCGCGCCATCCGATTGGCAACCCTCTCGGAGGCCGGCCAAAGACTGGCATACCCCCTGCGCGCGACGTAACGTGGCGCGTTGCAGAGCCTCCGGGAGGGTAAATTCTGGTTGAAGTTAGGATTGCCAAACGGCGCACGCCAGGATTGCGCGCTGGCTTCCAAATATGTTAAGCTAGGGTGCGATGTTGGGTACGTGGATACTGGCAGGAATCGTACTCACGTTACATTCTACATTACTTCTCTCTCGCTGACTAGAGGCCCTGGACCCCGCTTCGTTCCCGGCAACTGCCGTTTATCGTCGCTGCTAACACCGATGCCACCCATCACCCGTGCCAGATGGTAGTGTTGCAAAAAATGTACCAGCATGCTTGTTCGCCCCACTTGAGCGCATTGATTACCACAAAGCGTTGCTGAAGTTAGGGACGACGGGTTCAATTCTGCGTACGAAGTGGGGCCAACCTTCCACAGAAAATTCTTTGCAACACAACCTTCTGATTTGTATTGTCCAGATGGCCTGATTCAAGTACAGTGTAATTGGACGTCGAGACCATATTCCTTTAGCGGACTATCCCCTCATTGCAGCTCAAGGGAGTAAGTTTTAAAGATGCGGGCCATTCGTATCGCTGTATTTCTTTTCACCGCGCTGTGCGGGCTGTTTGTGGCAGTGGTGGGTTCGGCTTACGCTCAGCCCGAGCGGG
>DATHSI010000022.1:0-32428 GCA_035464315.1 Candidatus Sulfomarinibacteraceae bacterium | reverse complement strand
GGGAGAGGGATGGTTGTAAGATGGCCGTAATTTTTTGCGGTACAATGCTGTAACAGGACCTAATAGGCGGTGGGCATCCCCTGCCCGCCACAGCCAGGAGGGCTGAATGCACCAGGAAGAGAGTAACGAAGTTCTGATCGTTGACGATGAGCCCTCGGTCGTTGAGGTCGTTACACTCTACTTGAAGCGAGAGGGATTTTCCGTGCGGCAGGCGCATGATGGAGTCGAGGCGCTGGCAGCGCTTGAGAAGCGGATGCCGGATCTGATCGTACTAGATCTGATGTTGCCCCATGTGGATGGGCTGGAAATTATGAGACGCGTGCGCGCTGGAAGCGACCGGAACGTCCCGGTGATCATGTTGACGGCCCGTGGTCAGGAAACCGATCGCATTTACGGCCTGGAGCTGGGCGCCGACGATTATGTAACCAAACCATTCTCGCCCGCGGAGCTGGTCGCACGTGTCAAGGCCGTGTTGCGCCGGGCAAAAGGGGCAGACAGCGCCGTAAATGGAACCAGGGCAGGACGGATCAGTTATGAGAATATCGTCATCGACCCTGTCACTCGCCTCGTTACGGTCAACAATTCAGAGGTGGAACTGACGGCTACCGAGTTTAACTTGCTGCACTTCATGGCTCGCCATCCGCGGCAGGTCTTTTCACGCGATCAGCTATTGGAAAACGTGTGGGGGTTTTCTGATTTTGTAGATCCCAGCACGGTGACGGTGCATATCAGACGCCTGCGAGAAAAGATTGAATCCGATCCGGCGCAGCCGCAGCGATTGTTGACGGTGTGGGGCGTTGGCTACAAATTTGAGGCTGGCGATGTCCGAGACTGCTAATCGTTCGCTCAACCGCACGATAGACTGGTTCCAGGCTTCGCCCTGGCGCCTGCTGGTAATGGGCGTTGGCGTGGCCCTGATCGTCGCCGTCGCCGCGATGTTCTGGCTGATGGAACCACCGCTGGCTGAGTTGGCGGCGCTGGTGCGCACACTGTTCATCACCTCCGTTCTCTCTTTGGCATTGGGTTTTGTCCTGTACCGGCGGGGGCTCACACGGCTCCCGTCCTTGAGTCTGACGCTGGCCCTGGCCTATGGTTGGGTGGCCCTTGTCATCCTGGTTAATGTCTTGGTGATGGCCGGGCTCATGTTCGTCAGCGAACACGATCTGGCGCTGTCTCTGGTGCTCATGCTTTTTGCGGCGATCATCGCCATGACGTATGGATTATTCGTGTCCAGTAGCGTTGCAGACGGCCTACGTGAATTGGCGCAGACGGCGCGGGCGGTGGCCCGGGGCAAATTGGATGCCCGCGTGCCGGTGACGGGCCGGGATGAGGTGGCCCAGGCGGCAGTTGCCTTTAACGAGATGGCTGAACAGTTGGAAGCTGCTGCCAGACAGCGAACGGAGGTTGACAAGCTGCGGCAGGATCTGATCGCCTGGACGTCGCACGATCTGCGGACGCCGCTGACGAGCATCCGGGCCATGGTGGAGGCGTTGCACGATGGCATTGTCAGCGACGAGGAGACGGTTCACCGTTACTACAGAACAATCCGCGCTGACGTGGTTGCCCTGAACAGATTGATTGACGATCTGTTCGAATTGGCGCAGCTTGAAGCGGGAGGGTTGCCTCTGGAGCGCGCCCAACACTCACTCAGCGATCTGATATCGGATGCGCTAGAGAGTTTTCAGGCATTGGCGCAGGAGCGCGATGTGCGCCTGGACGGCGATGTATCGGGGACTATTGACCCCGTGTTTGTCAACGCACCGAGAGTAAGTCGCCTTCTTAACAACCTGATTGTTAATGCGATCCAGTTCACACCGGCAGGGGGCAGGGTGAGGGTACGTGCCCGGCCGGCAGGAGAGGGGGTAACGATCACGGTTGAAGATAGCGGTCCTGGATTTGCAGAAGGCGATCTACCGCGCGTGTTTGAGCAGTTCTATCGTGGAGAAGAGGCGCGCAGCAGGGCAAGCGGCGGCGCGGGCCTGGGATTGGCCATTGCTCACGCCATCGTTGAGGCCCACGGAGGCTTTATGAGGGCTGAGAACCGCGACCGCGGCGGCGCGCGACTCACCGTTTACCTGCCACGCATGCCGCAAGAGCATGCCGGCGATTGATCGGAATTACATTTCCTCGCGATAGACCAGCTTATACCTCTCGCGCGCTTTGAGAACCGCGCGGCGCAGAATCTCGTGCACCTGCTGCGGGTTCTTGACATTGTTGAGCACCGCCCGGGGATGGGAGCGGTCGTGGCTGTGAATGTGAATATCGCCGACATTGAGCAGCCGCTCGCGCACCGTCTGGCTCTGGTCGACATCCTGGATGCGCACGAGTTCGATATCCTGATGGTCTTTGCCCAGCACACCTTCTATGATGCGCACGCGCTCGTCCGTGATCTGGTAACGGGTATTAATGGAGAGGAATGGCCGGCCTTGCCATAGAATCTGCTCCGCACTGTCCTCGTCGCCGGCTTTGTTTTCCTTGGTTTCCTCACTGGTCAGGGATTCGCCCAGCTCCTCGTCGATTTCGACCAGGGCCGCCGTTGCCATGAGGTTCACCAGTTCTTCAAGTTCCGATTGCGGGAGATCCTTGATATCAAGCTCACTTTGAGCCAGCGCCTGCCACACGCGGGCCTTAATGCGCGCTCGAGCTTCTTCTAAATTCATTGCACCCTCCTTCGCTAGAATGTTTAGACTATTTTAACCTAAATTTTATAAAAATGGGATATTATAATCCGCGTTCCTCTGAGGCCGTCTTGCCAATTGAATTGGCGACCGCTACAATGACTTGTCGTCATAAATCTATGCTGTCCGAGGTGTAAAAGTATGCCAACATACGTATATAAATGTGATAATTGCGAATATTCCTTTGAGGCGCGGCAGCGTATGACCGATGATCCGCTCACCGATTGCCCGCAGTGTGAGGAAGCAAGCGTGCGGCGCGTCATCAACAATGTGGGCGTTGTTTTCAAAGGGAAGGGATTTTACGTTACGGACAATCGCAACGGCCGCAGCGCCAGCACTCCCAATGGCAGCGAGTCCAGCAACGGCGCTGACGCCAGCAGCACAGCGTCCGATAGCAAGAGCTCCGATGGGGCAGCATCTGGTACTGAGAAGAAGGCCGAAGGCAGTTCGACGGAAAAAGCGAGCACCAGCTGAGTTCGCCTTTCGACCCCGATATTTCTGAGCAGCCTGCGGCATACGGGCTGCTTTTTTTATATCTGAAAGCCGGCGTTTGCCGGGATCACTTTGATGTTGAAGTTGTCGACCAGATCATCCAGTCGCTCTTTTAGACGCTCCCACTCGTCGCTGCCCAGTATATAGTTCATCTGATCCATCGTCTGTGTGACACCGCTGACCAGAATCTGCTCACAATCTCCGTAAACGGTATACCACGCCTGAATCTCGACGAGACCCAGCTTATTGATCCGGGGAATAAACTCGTTGGCTACAAAGTCAGAGTATTCAGCTTCTTGTTCCGGCTGGATATCCCAGCGCATCAATAGTTTTGTTGCCATGTCGTTTAAACTTTCTGGCTTCCCGCCGCAGGTGCGACCGAAGAGCCACTAACCACAACTTGCTCTTACAGCGTCGGTGTCAGAATTACGACTTCCGTCTCCTCTGACAAGCTACCTGAGGAGACGCGCAGGCTGGAATCCTCTGTTGGTTCTGTCACCCCCATTTCGTTCAGAAACCGTTCCACGCCGTCCAGGTCCAGGTTCAGGTTGGGCATACTGTAATGCATAGGTACGACTATGTTTGGATCGAGCATCGAGACCAACTCTGCTGCCTGAGCGGCGTTAAGGCTCTTGCCGCCGCCCACGGGCAGGAGCAGGACGTGAATTTGCTCCAGGGCCTCGATCTGCGTTTGCGTGGGAACTTTAGCCATGTCCCCTAAATGGGCAACAATGACGCCGTCATAGTCGAACATGAACAGCATGTTCTCGATGCTGTTCACACTCTGGGCAGTACCGATGCCGGTAATAAAGACGCTACCAATTTCATACTCGCCCGGTCCGGTGAGGGCAAACTCATAGTCAGATACGGTGTGCACCGCATTGTGACCAGGCGCATCGTGGCTGACCGTGACAACATCCGCATCCAGGTTTAGAGTGGGTAAGCCCAGGTCTCCATTATAGGGATCGGTCACCACGGTCGCCATATTACGTTCGCTAAGGTGGAAGCAACTCAGTCCGTGCCACCTTATTTCCATGAAATAGCCTCCTTCATAACGCCCCAATTATACCTGATAGTTCTATTGTTGCATTATCTTTAGCAGCTTCCTAAGCTTTGAGGGTAGAAACTAAATTTCAGGAGGTCAACGGTATAATTAACCACTGTTCAGGGAAACATGCTTGGAGGCGAAAACCGCAATGAGACTGTCTACTGAATGGGATAGATTGGAGCTGAACGGTGGGCGTGTGCGGACTGTTGCACCTGACACATATCGTCTGGAGCTGCCTCCGACTGCCCACGGGTATGCCGATGCGCAGTTCCATGATTATGCTGGTCGTCGTCGTAGTAACTATGAATGGCGTCCGGGTACCGTTCTGCGCCTCCGCGCCCGGTTTTCGCGTCAGGCCGGAGAACTGGCAGGCACGGCAGGGTTCGGGTTTTGGAACGCGCCGTTTGGACCAGGTACGGGCCTGACGCCCGCCCTGCCACAGGCAACCTGGTTCTTCTACGCCTCAGCGCCCAGCGATCTGCCTCTGGCTCCCGTTGATGAAGCCGGGAGAGGTTGGTTTGCAGCAACCATCGACGCCGGGACCTGGTCGGCCCTGACCTGGGCGCCCGTGGCCCCGGCGGTGCTGCTGTTGAACCAGTTTGCCCTACTACGCCGGCGCCTTTGGCCGCTGGTACGCCACGCGCTGAATATAAGCTTCGCTTCCATCGACGTGGATCTAAGAGAGTGGCACGAGTACCGGCTGGCGTGGCAGGAGAACGGCTGTTTCTTCCAGGTTGACGGTGCGCCCTTATTGGCGACGCCGTTTTCACCGCGCGGGCCGCTGGGTTTTGTGTGCTGGATCGACAATCAATACTTGGTGGCGACGCCGCGGGGGCGGGTGCGGTGGGGTGTTCTGCCGCTGTCCGGCGCACAGTGGATGGAGGTTGCAGAAATGACATTTGACGATGGTTGACGAGCCCGCTATGCTTTGCTGGTTGCCGCAGCTTAGGCTTTGAAGCAACCAGGAAAGAGCTGTCGTTCATGTGGCTCAATTAACATAAACAGCGCGTCAAAAAGGGGCCTCGTACTTTGACAGGCATCCCCCCACGTGATATACTTTCGTCCTGGCTTTAACCTTATGCGAGGGAAGGGAGGGATGGCCGAGTGGACGAAGGCAACGGTCTTGAAAACCGTAGTGGGCGCAAGCTCACCGGGGGTTCGAATCCCTCTCCCTCCGCTTGAACGGTCAGCCTGAAATTAACAGTTTAACGAATCGGTACTTGGGGAGGTGCCAGAGTGGACGATTGGGGCCGCCTGCTAAGCGGTTAACCGGGTAATACCGGTTCATGGGTTCGAATCCCATCCTCCCCGCTACGTTGCATCGGCCGACGATCTGTGATCTGCTGGATGTAACACCAAGATGCGCCCTTAGCTCAGTGGAATAGAGCGTCTGACTACGAATCAGAAGGTCGGGAGTTCGAATCTCTCAGGGCGCGCTCTCTTACGACCCCCTCGGGGGTCGTTTTTTTTGGATAGTCAACATCGAATGGCGTCAAGGAGGTGTAGGTTGAGTAAAGTCAGAGTGGCGATTATCGGCGTAGGTAATTGCGCCTCTTCTCTGGTTCAGGGCGTTCAGTATTACAAAGATGCGGCCGAAGATGAAGTGATTCCGGGCCTGATGCACGCGAATCTGGGCGGTTATCACATTCGTGACATTGAATTCAGCGCTGCCTTTGACGTGGACGTGGAAAAGGTGGGCAAAGATCTCTCTCAGGCGATCTGGGCCGGTCAGAACAACACCGTTAAGTTTGCCGACGTGCCGGAGCTCGGCGTGCCCGTACACCGTGGTATGACGCACGATGGGTTGGGTAAATATCTGAAGCAAAAGATCCAGAAGGCGCCGGGTAAGACGGCCCCGATCCGGGAAATCCTCCAGGAAACTGAGACGGACGTGGTCATCAACTACTTGCCGGTCGGCAGCGAACAGGCCACCAAATGGTACGTGGAGCAGGTGCTGAATGCAGGGAGTGCCTTCGTGAACTGCATCCCCGTTTTTATCGCACAGGAATCATACTGGCAGGAGCGTTTCCGGCGACGCAACCTGCCCATTATCGGCGACGACATCAAGAGCCAGGTCGGCGCGACTATCGTTCATCGCGTCCTGACCCGTCTCTTTGCCGACCGCGGTGTGCGTCTGGATCGCACGAGCCAGTTAAACGTTGGCGGTAACATGGACTTCTATAATATGCTGGAACGGGAGCGCCTGGAGAGCAAGAAGATCAGCAAGACCAATGCCGTTGCTTCGCAGCTTGATTACGAGCTGGCAGCGGATGATATTTACATCGGCCCAAGTGACTATGTGCCGTGGCTGACGGATCGCAAGTGGGCTCACATTCGCCTGGAGGGTAGTTCCTTCGGCGACGTGCCCCTGAACATCGAACTCAAGCTGGAGGTATGGGACAGTCCGAATTCGGCCGGGGTTGTCATTGACGCCGTCCGCTGCGCCAAACTGGCTCTCGACCGCGGTATAAGCGGTCCGTTATATGGGCCCAGCAGTTATTTTATGAAATCTCCGGCGGTGCAGTATACTGACGAAGTGGCGCGCGCCAAGACCGAGGCTTTCATTGCAACCGGAGATAACGCGCAATAAGAGACTTTGTACAGGCGGCAACCGCCTGCTTCTGACTGTGACCCGGCGCGCAAGTTCCTGTATGAGGCCATAAGTGATGTTCAATTAGCGAGCGGTGAGCGAAGGATATGGAAACACCGGCAGGTAAAGAATGCCGTTTTTATTACGAGAACTATCATCGCGGCCGGTCGGAGCAGGAATGCCGCCTGATACAGGCTAATCAGCGCTCGCCTGCATGGCGGCCCGAGGATTGCTTCAATTGCCCCGTCCCGGAGATCTTGCAGGCCAATAGCAGCCCTGATCTGGTGCTAGAAGGTACGGTAAAGAAGGGGTTTCTGGGATTCGGCCGTCACGTGGAAGTGAAAGCGTTTTGCAGTCGCCATCTGGTGGATGTGCCCGAGCCGCGCGTTGGTTGTCGCCAGTGCGCGGCCGAGCGACCTGGTTTGGGCCAGCTTTTTGACGATGAAGATTGACGCCATTCTGTTTGATCTGGACGATACACTCCTGGGAAACGACATGGAGCGCTTCTTGCCGCGCTATTTCTCGCTCCTCAGCGAATATGCTCGGCCTCTGTTTGCCGACGGCAGGCAGTTCGTGAAGGAGTTGCTCTTCGGCACCAGGGCCATGATTAGCGATACTGACGCCTCACTCACCAACCGCGAAGTGTTCTGGCGCGTTTTCGCAGAGCGTACAGGTCTGGATGAGGAGGAGGCTGAGCCGTTTTTCAATCGCTTCTACGACGAGCAGTTTGGGCAACTGGAGGTAGTGACGGAGCGTCGCCCGGCTGCCCTGGAAACAATTCGTCTTTGCTTTGAGGTTGGCGTTCCTGTGGCGATTGCCACGAACCCACTCTTTCCGCGCAAGGCTATCGAGCAGCGACTGGCCTGGGCAGGCACCCCGGTCTCGGAATTTGCGTTTTCTCTGGTAACCAGCTACGAGAACATGCACGCCACTAAGCCACACAAGGCTTACTATTGTGAAATTCTGGAGCATGTGGGTGCTGATCCGCAGCGCTCGGTCATGGTTGGCGATAGCTGGCAAAATGACATTGCACCCGCTGCTTCCCTGGGTATGTATACTTTCTGGATAGCGCCAGAGAATGCCCAGCCCCCCGAGCCCGACGTTGTGTCGGCGCAGGGGACGCTTGACGACTGTCTGCGTTGGGTGCGAACTTTCCTGGAGGGTTCGTAGGAATCGCGTGGCTGTTGTCGGACGGCAACAGCCAATGGCGCGTTTACCATCGCTCGCATGCAAGAACCACCTCCCGTCAATCACCTTTTGCGCGAAATGGCCGCCTTTGCCGAAGACGTTGAGCAGGCGTTGATGGCTCGCGGTGTTGACTGGCATTGTTGCCCGGAGGCAGGGGAGTGGTCGCTGACCGAGGTGGCCTGTCACCTGCGTGATGTGGAGCGGGAGGTGCATCAGCCCCGATTTCGGGCGCTGATCGAAGCAGATGGTGCCTTTCTGGCGGGGGCCGTGGCCGATGATTGGGTGCAGCAGCGGCGCTATCGTGAGCAACACGGGCCGACGGCGCTGGACGCGTTCCTGGAGGCGCGCGGGGAAACATTGCAGATGTTGCGGGCGTTGCCGTCTCCTATCTGGCAGCGTAAGGGCCAACACTCCTTCTTTGGGCCGACGAGCATGCACGAGCTGCTCTTTTTGGCTGTACAGCACGATGGAGCGCACTGGGAACAAATTCAGAAGCTGTTAGCCATGTAACAAGTGGTCGATGGCTGGCAAGAAGAGAGTGCTGGCGCTAGAGTTGGTGGCTGAGGCGATTGAGCTTTTCGCGCAACTCCTGGGTCATGCCCATCACATGCGGCTCCTCCAGCAACTCGTAGTGATGTTTCTTATAGGCCAGCTCGCTGCATTTGCGGTAGAAACGGGTGGCTGCCAGATAAGCGCGCGGTCCTTGGGTGCGCAAGAGTTCCAGCCGGTGTGCCAGGCGCGCACGCCCCGAGCAAGCGATCTCATACTGCGAGACGGTCAGCGTCCCCAGGGCAACTTCGTCTTTCAGATATGTGTGAATCCATTGCCGCTCCTGAAGTAACGCCCAGATAATTATCAGCCCAAGCAGCAAAATACCGCCCCAATTCGATATGGGTAGGATGAGGCAATAGGGGGCGCCGAGAGAGGCGCCAAGATTGTGGATGGTATGAAGGCTGATGGCAACCATCCAGCCCAGGATCGGCGCCAACACACGTAAACCAGGGCGAGTGGCGAAACGAGAGACGGCGAGCCCCAGCCCGGTCATGCTGGTAAACAAGGAGTGATTGAGGCCAAATACGATGGCTCTCATGAAGATAAGGGTTTGCCACGCGCTCCGTCCACCTTCCTCATATACATCCAAAAAGTAGAAGACGTTTTCCACCATGGCGAAGCCCATACCGACCATGGCTCCGTAGATGATTCCATCGAGGAGGCTATCAATTTCATGACGTACAAAGGCGAAGATGCCGAGTAGGGCGATCCCCTTAACCGTTTCTTCCAACGGCGGCGCAATGATAATGGCGGCAAGGGTGTTCCTGATCTCCGGCCCGGCGATGAGGTCGAAGGGCACGCTAACAATACTGTTGAAGGCAATGGCCAGCAGAACGCTCGGTACGGCGCCCCAGAAGAACATGGCAGCCAGGAGCCAGAACGGTTCTTTTTCGTAGCGGTCGAACCAGTAAATGAGCGTCATGTACGCGGCGGCAGGAATGACCGCTGCTAGGCTGGATAGCAGTAAGAGTGTGCCCGGTTCGTAGGACGTAGACATCGCTGGGTATCCGGTTGATTGTAGTCGCAATCGCGTCCGGCTATCATAACACAGCAAAAGGTCCCGGGCATCAGGAGCGAGCTACGGGCGCATCTGATTGGTACGGCATGCTATTTCGCCGGGATTGGTATATCCTGTACTCAGGAATCTGGAGAGGGAGGAAAGCGCGATCATGGTAGACTGGCACCGGCTGCTGGCGAAGACCGCGCATAGCATTGAAGAACGTGTGGACACATTACGCTACCGCCTGAGCGGCAGTCTGGGTCGATTCAATGCGCCGATCATCGTGCCCTATCTGGGTTATGGCTCGCAGCGGCGTTTGCATCTGACAGGCCGAGTATTGCAGGACAAGGGAATACAGAAAGCGCGCAGTGAGGATCGCATCTGGCATAACGTATTGAATATGTATCGCAGGCTGGAAAGTGATGAGGTTCCCGGCGCTCGTGTAATTGCCCAGTTCGGCCAGTTGCGGTCGGAAGTTGTGACTGATCAGGAAGGCTACTTTGACGTTGTCTTTGAGCCGGCGTGGGCAGAGCCTCCGGACACGCTCTGGCATCAGGTTGAGTTGCTGCTGGATTCGCCGCAGCCGGCCGGCGAGGAGGACGGGCAGGTGCACACGACGGGCCACGTCCTCATTCCACCGCGTCAAGCGCAATTTGGCGTCATCAGCGACATAGACGACACGGTAATCCGGACGTACGCGACGGAGTGGTTGCGCATGGCGCGACTGATGTTGCTGGGCAATGCGCGCACGCGCTTGCCCTTTGCGGGAGTGTCTGCCTTCTACAGGGCGCTACAGGGCGGCGCCGGGGCGCAGACTCAGAACCCATTGTTTTACGTCTCCAGCAGTCCCTGGAACCTGTACGATCTGCTGGTTGATTTCTTTCAGATCCAGCAGATTCCAATGGGGCCGCTCTTTTTGCGGGATTGGGGTGTGACCGAAACGGAAATCTTGCCCACAGATCATCACGGACATAAGCTTGACGTGATCTGCCGTCTGCTGGATTTCTATACAGATTTATCTTTCATTCTGATTGGCGACAGCGGACAGCAGGACCCGGAGATTTACTGCGAGGTCGTTCGCCGCTACCCGCACAGGATTCTGTCCGTGTACATCCGTGACGTGAGCGACGACGCTGTCCGGGATGAGGCTGTGCTCGCCCTGGGCGAGGAAGTGATAGAGGCCGGGAGCGATTTAATCCTGGCGGAGGATACCTCTTTCATGGCAGAGCATGCGGTCGGGCGGGGTTGGATCATGCCTGAAGTCGTTGAAGATGTGCAGGCGTCGGTCACACAGAATAACGAGGCGCCGACGCCTGCAGAAGCGCTGCTGGAAGATCAAGATTGAGTCAGATGGGTTTCCACGAATTGCTGGATTAAGTCGATGCTTTCCCACACGCTTTCCGGAACGTCTTCCGTGGCTTCCACCGCCGACACGGCGTGCACGCGATCGGGAGCATTGACGCTCAGGTTGTAGAAGTAGCGGTCACAACAAGTATCACCGGGTACATAGCTCTGCTCCAGGTCGAAGAACCCAGATTCTTCCAGATTGTTCAATAGCGCTTCAACCTGCTGCGGTTCTACCTGGGCCTCCTCGATGCTGGCCTCCCCATCCACAGCTTCCAGCCCGGTCACTCGTTGCACGCGACCATCAGCGTAGATACGCCATTCAGTCACTGCACCGTCGATGCCGCCGCTGCGGTTCAAAACGATGGCGGCCCCTGATGCGGCTTCACCCATGCGGCTTCTAGAGGCGACGCGTACCACATCGCCGGTTTCATCAGTGCGTACTTCTACGGTTTGTCCCCCAACTTCAACCATTATAAGCCAGCCAGGAGTGATGACTTGCAGACAGCTCTCTGCTGGTCCACCGAGGCCGAGGCACGAGTCGGTCCATTCACGCCGTTCGAAAGAAACGACATTGAGATCGAAGGGCTCAACGTTTAGCTCGTCGGCAATCGTTTGCTGCGCCTGAACGATGGCGGCGGGTAGTTCTTGTGTGGGATCGGCCGTCTGTTGAATGCGAACGGTTCTTCCTTCACGGTCGGTCCGCACTTCATAAACCTCACCATCTATCTCCAGGACGATCAGATAGCCGGGCGTGATAACCTGGGCGCACATTTCATCCGCTTCGGCCAGACCGAGGCAGGCGTCGGGCCACTCCATGTCCGTAATCGAATCCAGGGTAATCTCGCTCTCCTCGACGTCTAGAATCTCAGAGAGATTGTCCATGGCAGCAGCGATGGCTTCGGCGCCAACCTGCACTGCCTCCGGCGTAGGTGTTGCTGCTTCTGTCGTTGGTTCTCCAATGGGCGTCGTTGCAGTGGCCTCGGGTGCCGCCGCAGGTTCGTTGTCCGCGGGGCTACACGCGGCGAGAATGATTAACACGAGAATCAAATATAATCCTATCGCTTTTTTGCTAAACATGCTGTTTTCTCCATTTCTGTATTGTTTGTCAGGGCGCTTTGGACGCCCTTCATCGTATAAGACGAAGAATGAGAAGCCTTTGTTCCGCGTCTGTAACGATGTGCTCAAACGGTGTATGCTAACTGTATGGAGATCGCCGGCCGATTTCATGTGCCACGATATAGCCTGGTGGTACTAAGCAAGGCACATATTCCAGAATGGGCAAGGAGAATGGTTTAAAGGATCAGCATCGCATCGCCGAAGGAGTAAAAGCGATATGCTTCATCGACTGCCGTCTTGTAGGCATCCATGATCAATTCGCGCCCGGCGAAGGCCGATACCATCATGAGAAGAGAGGATTGTGGAAGGTGAAAATTTGTGATTATGGCATCTACGGCTCTAAACCGGTAACCGGGATAGATATACAGGTCGGTGCGCTCGCTGAACGCGGCAACTGGCTTCCAGGGGCAAATTTCCGACGTTTCGCCTCGCGTATCTCGGGCGCTGATGTCGTGCAGAGGACCCTCGATGCCGGCCGACCGTAGTGCAGCCGTTTCCAGCACGCGGGAGCTGGTGGTGCCTACAGCTACGATGCGACCTCCGGCCAGTTTGGCTTCGTTAATACGGCGTGCGGCTTCGACACTTAGGGTGGCCCACTCGCTGTGAATGGTGTGCTCAGCAACCTTAGCGGATTCCACGGGCTTGAAAGTGTCCAGGCCCACGTGCAGCGTACAGGTCTCAAAAAGCACGCCTTCTTCGCGTAGTGAAAGTAGAAGATCCCCGGTGAAGTGCAGTCCAGCCGTAGGGGCTGCCGCTGAGCCGAGTGGGCGCGAAAATACCGTCTGGTACCGTTCGCTGTCGTCAAGAGTTTCGTGGATATAGGGCGGCAATGGGGTATGTCCAAGTTGTTCCAGGAGAGGGAGGAGCGGTTCGCTGAAGACGATCTCTCGCTCAGCGCCGTGGAGGACAGCCGCAACCGTACCGGAAATATCGCTTACAGCACCATTCTTTTCGTATAGCGAAACTTGCACACCTTCCCGGAGGCCGCTGCCACCGACGAGCGTCCGCCACCGTTGATGATCTTCTCTTTCGAGAAGCAGCAATTCGACCTTGCCACCGGTATCTGTCTTGTACCCATAAAGTCGGGCGGGGTAGACTCGGCTGTCGTTAGCCACCAGGATGTCGCCAGGTTGAAGATGCTCGCCGATTTCGTGGAAAATGCGGTGCTCTATCGTCTCCTGCCGGCGATCAAGGACCAACAGCCGGCTGCTGTCACGCGGCTCAACCGGGTGTTGGGCGATGCGTTCTTGCGGTAAATCGTAGTCGAACTCTTTTGTCTTCATTCTATTCGTTGGTTTTCTATCCAGAGGTGAGCCTAGCGGCGGAAGATTCGGATGACGATGTTAAGCAGGATGGTACCCAGGATGCTGATGAGCAGCATGGTGGCCAGGGGAACATAGAGCCTGAAGTTATCCCGCTCGACGTGGATGTCGCCGGGAAGGTTTCCTAGCCAGGGAAAGAAGCGGCTGGCGAGCAAAATCAGAAGCCCGGCAAAAGCGATAGTTAGGCCAATAATGATCAGCAGGCGACCGAAGTCAATCATCATGGTGTCCTCATTCCATCAGCAAGCCTGACTCTCATTCCCCGGACGCGCCCTCACTCGTCAAAAAGAGAGCGCTGGGCGCTCTGGGCATTTTCCTCCCTGTTGGCCGGTAGGGGCACATCCAGATGTGCGTAGGCGTGCTTTGTGGCCACGCGACCGCGTGCTGTACGTTCGATGAAGCCCAATTGTAACAGGTAGGGCTCGACGACGTCCATGATAGTGTCCGCCTCTTCGCTTATGGAGGCGGCAATGGTGTCCAATCCTACGGGACCACCGCTGAATTTGCCGATGATCGAGTGTAAGACGCGCCGGTCGAGGTTGTCGAGGCCCAGGGCATCGATCTCCAACAGATCCAGCGCGGCCCGAGCCACGTCCGGCGTTATTTCTCCCTCAGCGCGTACCTCGGCATAGTCACGCACCCGGCGCAAAAGCCGTAGGGCAACGCGGGGTGTGCCGCGGGCGCGGAGGGCGATTTCGGCAGCGCCGTCCGGGGCAATGGGTACCTGAAGAATCTCGGCGCCGCGCGTCACAATGCTTTCAATGGCGTCGATTTCGTAAAAGTCCATGCGATAGCGCGCGCCGAAGCGAGCCCTTAGTGGCGCAGTGAGCAGCGCCAGGCGCGTGGTGGCTCCAATGACGGTAAAACGGGGTAACTTGAGGCGCACGTTCTTCGCGCCAGGCCCTTTGCCGACCACCAGATCCAGCACGAAATCTTCCATCGCCGGGTACAGAATTTCTTCCACAGCCCGTCCGAGACGGTGCACCTCGTCAATAAAGAGGATGTCACCGGCGCGCAGATTGGTGAGGATGGCAGCCAGATCGCCCGAGCGCTCGATGGCCGGGCCGGCTGTAACGCGGATGCTGACGTTCATTTCGTTGGCCACGATGTGTGCCAGGGTCGTTTTGCCCAGCCCCGGCGGGCCATGGAACAGAACGTGGTCCAGCGGCTCTCCTCTGGCGCGCGCGGCCTCGATGAGGATGCTGAGGTTTGCCTTCAGCCGCTCCTGGCCTGTGAATTCGTCCAGGGATTGAGGGCGGAGCATCCCATCCAGCCGCTTTTCTTCCGGTCTGGCGTCAGGTGAAATCTGTCGGGTGGATTCTGTCGGCTCGCTCATATCTTGGCCCTGATTATACTGCAACTGGAAGGTCTTGCGTATCTTGTCGGGCGGATTAATCAAATCCCGAAAGTGAGGGTACAATGAGCGAGATTGACTAAATGGAGGGTTACACAACGATGGTTCACGAGTCGAATCACCCCTTGGTGAAGCACAAGCTGACGCTGCTGCGCAGCGTTCTGACCGAGCCCAAAAAGTTCCGCGAGTTAATTCGAGAGGTGGCAATTCTGATGGCTTACGAGGCCACGGCAGATCTGGCCCTATCCGATACGACTGTGGAGTCTCCGATGGGCAAGGCGCAGGGGCATGAGTTGCGTGAGAAGATCGGGCTGGTTCCCATTTTGCGGGCCGGGCTGGGTATGGTCGATGGTATCTGGGAGATGATGCCCAGTGCTGAAGTGTGGCATATTGGACTGTACCGGGACGAAGAGACGTTGAAACCGGTCTTTTACTATAACAAGTTGCCCACGTCGCCCACTGTGCAGCTTTGTCTGGTGCTGGATCCGATGTTGGCGACGGGTGGTTCGGCCGTGGCTGCGGTTGACATGCTCAAGAAGTGGGGAGCCCAGCGCATTAAGTTTGTGGGTATTCTGGCAGCGCCGGAAGGCATCGAGCGCTTGCAGGAAGCGCATCCGGATGTGGATATCTACGTGGCGCAGGTGGACGAGCGGCTAAACGATATCGGCTATATTGTGCCCGGTTTGGGCGACGCCGGCGACCGCCAGTTTGGCACGGGATAGACTCACCGGCCGGCGTCTGTCGCAGGCGTACTGCTAACGGCGCACCGGCCAGACGACAATGGCCTTTATTCTCGTCTTTACGGTTGCCTTCCTCGTTTCGCTGCTGGTGACGCCGCTCGCCGGGCGACTCAGCATGCGCTGGGATCTGCTTGCCAGGCCAGGAGGCCGAAGGCGGCATAAAGGCGCGGTGCCCAAGCTTGGCGGCTTGCCCGTCTTCGGAGGATTCATCGCCGGCGGAGCGCTTGCCCTGGCTATTTGGCTGTGGTGGCTGCCCCGGGAAAGTGGGGGTTTTACGCCGGAGGACCTGCAGTTGCTGAAGGGCGTGGCCCTGGGGAGCCTTGTGATGTTCGCCGGCGGCTTGCTCGATGATCGCTGGGAATTGCCACCCCTGGCGCTCTTTCTCATCCAGTTCCTGGCCTTTGCCGTGGCCATGAACTATGAGGTGTTCATCGAACGCTTCACCAATCCGCTGACGCTGGAGGAAGTAGAGTTGCTCGGTCCGCTGGTTTTCCTGTTCACGCTGCTGTGGATTGTGGGCATGGTGAACACGGTCAACTTTCTGGATGGACTGGATGGTCTGGCGACCGGAGTGGGAGCAATCGCAGCAATCATGTTTGCGCTGCACGGTATGGAATTGGAGCAGACGCTGGTGGCGGCTTTTCCCCTGGCGCTTGCCGGCGCTTTGCTCGGGTTCTTGCCCTTCAACTTCGCGCCCGCCCGCATTTTTTTGGGCTCGGCCGGCGCTTACTTCCTGGGCTATGGCCTGGCTACGATGTCCATCCTGTCACCGGCCAAGATCGCCACGGCTTTGCTGGTTTTGGCCGTGCCCATTATGGACGTGGCCTGGCAGATTCTGGACCGGCTGCGGCGCGGGCAGAGCCCGTTTCGCGGCGACCGCGGGCACCTGCACTTTCGCCTGTCTGACTTCGGATTGCCGACGAGGCGCATCGTGATCGGCTACTACGTCGTGGCCATCTCATTTGGCCTTATTGCACTGCTGGCTCCCCGTCCCCTGATAAAGCTGATCATGCTTCTTTTGCTGAGCGCCATTGTCATGCTCATCATGGCCTGGCTGACGTGGCGCGCCGGGCGCGGCGCCGGCACACGGTCACGCCCCGCTATCGAAGACGAACAGGGCAGTCATTCGCACGGCGGATAGCTATCCCGCTCTCCCGAAAACCCGTCTGCATACCAGCGAATATACTCCTCGACTTGAGCGGCCCAGTAGACATCCTCATGCCTGCCTTCGTTCAGGAGCCAGGTGTGGGGCACGCCGGCAGCTTCCATGTCCTGGTGGAGCTGGATGGTGTTTGCTCGCAAATAGTCGTCAGCGCCAATGTCCAGGTAGATGCGCAGATCGCCAAGGTCGTTGCTGAGCGCGGTGCTTTGTGGGTTGATCTGGGGGCCGGCGTACTCATCGAGGAGCGCGGCGCTGTGCCCACCCACGCTGGCAAATAGCTGCGGAAAGCGGAAGGCGATTTCCAAAGCCCAGTAGCCGCCGCGCGAAAGCCCGCCGATGGCGCGACCTCGCGGGTCGGCCCAGGCGCACAACTCGGCTTCGATGTGCGGAATGAGCTCGTCGAGGATCAGGCTCTCGTAGGACCCCGGACCGCCGGAGGTGTTGTTGGCCAGCCAGCCGCCGTCGGGCATCACGATCAGCAGCGGCGCGATCTCCTGCGCGCCGAGCAGGGTCTCGGCGGCTTCGTCAGCCCCGAGTTCATCCCATTTGGTATGATCGTGGATATTTCCTGCCAGCAAGTAGAGTGTTGGGTAGCGGCGTCCGTCCTCCTCGTAGCACGGTGGTAGATAGAGTCGATAGGTGTGGTCGGCCCCGGCCGTGGCGCTGTAGAAAACGCCGTCCACCACAGCTCCGTCATGTTCGGTCAGTGAGCAACCGGCATCCGTCTCCGGCGCAGGCGTCGACGTGCCGGTTGCCGTGGCCCGTGGTGTGGCGCCGGCGGTTGGCGGCGCGGCTGTTGGGGTCGCGGTGGGTTGCGGCAGCGTGCGTGCCGGAGATGCCGTGGGCAGGGCCGCCGTCGCCACGGTGGTTGGCGCGGGCGGCGCGCTACAAGCGACGAGCACGAGCAGGATCGGAATCAGGGCCAGCGCCTGGACCTGGCGCTGGGCGGCTCTTAACGTAACCATAGAGCGGCCGTCCGTAAGTCGCTTACCAGGGAGACGAGGCCGGAGAATCTGATAGCAGCTGCTTATAAGCCCCTTTCCAAGCAGAAGGCGGGCGAGTCATGCGCTTGACCTGAACGTCCGTGAAGCGGGGAAACAGGCCGGCAAGCAGGCGTGGCAACAGGTCCCATGCTTCGTTACGAATAACATCGTCGAGGTTGGCCTCAGTCTCGCGCGCCCACTCCCACTCCCGCAGAAAACGCTCTGCCTTCATCCAGTAGTCACGCTTTTCCCAGGCGGTTACCGTCTGCTCGACGCTGGCGTTAATTTCGCGCAGCATGTAAACGATGGTAGCTGCCATGTCTTTGGCTTCTTCATCGACGCCAGATTTTTTGCTTAACCGGCGCAAAAGCTCGGCGATGGTACGCCGGCAATGATTGCGGATTTTGTTGGGATTGTTGGTATTGATGACGCGACTCATTCTCTGTCCTTACTATAGGGTGTTTACTGATCGCCGGTGCTTTCTAGCCACCGGGCCGCTTCTTCTGGCGAAGCGAATGGCGTGATGTCGTGGGCGTGGATGCGCAGGCATCGTTTCAGGGGCTGGATTGCCGCGGGAAGCCAGCCATACTCCGCATCCGGCGGGTGCACGGCGCCACAGAGCCATTCCCCCCTGAGTTCAGGGAATTGCCAGATGACCCAATCTCCCAGATCGTCGAAGGTGAGATCGGTGGGTCCGTTGGCAGACAATTCTACCGATCCAATGCGCTTACTTTCGTTCACGCTCGAGCTCCGACCGCCCTTCTACGAAGATTTCCAACACAGTCTTGGTATCCATCAGATTATCCAGCAGATAGTCCGGATTATACCGCGCCAGAGTATCGGCCGCATGACTCCCGGTGGCTATAGCGACAGCGGTCGCCTTACTGGCGTGGGCACAGAGGATGTCCGCTGGGGTGTCGCCCACGACGACGGTTGAATGCCCACTAAAGCGGTAGCCAAGGCGCCGGCCCGCGCGCTCCATGGCCAGCGCCGGAAGTAGATTACGGTCGCTATCGTCGGAGCCGTAGGCTCCAGCCACAAATCGGCCGGGATCAATCCCGGCTGCCGCTAGTTTAAGCGGCGCCGTTAGGTGATTGTTACCCGTAACCAGGCCGAGGACCACACCGTCTCGCTGTTGTAGCGCCTGCAGTAGCTCGGGTACGCCGGGACAGGGACGGATTCCTGTTTGCGGAAAGAGAATCTGACCTCGCTCCGCCATCAGTTCGTACACTTGCTCGAGCCGTTCCTCAACATCGCGCACATCAAGGCCAGCCGCCTGCAGCAACTCGGTGATAATCAGTGGATCCGTTTTTCCGGCCATCTGATAATGGTCAATGGGACCGGCTGTGCCAAACAGGTTTTCGAGCGCGTAAACCAGTGCTGCCCGCCCGGCACGGTTGCTGCGGATCAGTGTGCCGTCGATGTCAAATAGAATCAGACGCATGATCTAACTGTAACGTCTGCGCCAGAAATGGGCAATGGGTAATTTTACTGTCTCGCGTCTTGCTTTAGGCCGGGGCTTCAGATAAAAACGGTGGCAGAGGTCTTATGAACGAGCAAGATTCACTAGCGCTGCATCAGCTTCCGGCAGAAGCCGTAGCCGTCATTGAAGCACTGTCTGTTTCTCCCCACCTCCTGGCACATTTAGTGCTGGTGCACGATGTTGCCGCGCGGCTGGTCCAGGGCATCCAGCTGCGGTGGCCCGATCTATCATTCGACGCCGATGCTGTTCAGTTCGGCGCGGCTGTTCACGACATTGGCAAGGTGCAACATCCGGAGGAAATGACCGGGCCGGGGTCGAAGCATCACGCAGCCGGCGTGGCGTTGCTGGAGACGCATGGCATGTCGTCCCAACGGGCTCGCTTTGCTCGCACTCACGCCACATGGGAGCGGGAACGTGACATCCGCTTTGAAGATTTATTGGTGGCTCTGGCAGACATCGTGTGGGCCGGCGGCCGCAACCAGAAGCTGGAGGACGCGGTCACCACCCACCTCGCGGCGTCCGAAGGCAGTGCGGTGTGGGAGGCGTATATGGGGCTGGACGACATTCTGACCCAGTTGAGCGCCCAGTCAGATTTGCGCCTAATCTGGCAGACGCAATTCGCCTCAGAGCCCGCGCTTCTGGGCGAGGCAGAAGACGATGGGCCAACGGCTTAGAGCAGACTCTGCATCTCCTGCCATAGTCCCGGGCAGCGTGGCGTGTGCCGTGGCGGGACGGCGGACCCGACCTCAATCCCTCTCTGCTGCAATATGGCCTTGATGCCGCCAATTCGCGCGCCGGCGGGCATCAGATCCAGAAGCCGATTAATGCGTTTCTGCTCACGACGCGCGGCGCTCCAGTCGCCGGCGGCATAGGCCCGGGTAAGCCATACAAATGGCTCCGGTACGGCGGTGGCGAGGCCGCTGATCAGGCCGGATGCGCCCAGCGCGAGGGAGCCCAGGGCAATGCGCTCATTGCCGGCAAATACACCGAGCCCGCTATCGGCTGGCAGGGCGTCGATCAGCTGCCGGATCATCTGAGCGTCCGGCCGGCTGCACTTGAGCCCGGCCAGATTTGGTATTTGCTGCGAAAGCTGTTCCAACAGCGCAGGTCCGACGCCATTCACGGCCATGTGTGGAATGTCGTAGACAAAAAGGGGCAGGTCGGGAACGGCGCGCGCGACTTCGACGAAGTAAGCCAGCAGGGCGTCGTCGGGCATGGGGTAGAAGGTGGGGGTGATGACGACGACGCCATCCGCTCCGATCTCCGCCGCGTGCCGGCCGAGGACGATGGTATCCCGCGTGTTGTTGGCGCCAGTGTGCACCAGGACGGGCGCCCGCCTGTCGACCACGGCGAGCGTCTCCTCGTGGAGCAGTTGTCGCTGCTCCAGGTCCAGAACAATGCCTTCGCCCGTGGTGCCGCCAACGAACAGCCCGTTGACACCGGCTCCCAACAACAGGTCGACAAGCGATTTCAGGGCGTTGACGTTCACACGGTAGCCGTCATCCTGCAAGGGGGTGGCCATGGCGGGTACCACGCCATTGGCCATCGCTCCGATCAGTTCAGCCCTCTTGTCGTTTGCAGTCGAGGTCATCATTGTTTCTGCTCTGCGGCTGTGAGCGCCTCTTCAAACAGCTGCAGGCCCTCGTCGACCAGCGGGCGGGGAACATTCAGCGCCGGCGTCATGCGGATCACGTTTGTGCCGCAGGGCAGCAGCAGAAGGCCGCGGCGGAACGCCTCCTGGATGACTTCGTTGCGCAGTGTGACGGCGCGCTCTTTGCTCTCTGGATCCTTGACAAATTCCATGCCGATCATCAGGCCCCGGCCGCGCACGTCACCCAGATTGGGGTGCCTTCCCTGCATTTCGGCCAGCGCGTCCATAATATACTCGCCGGTCTCCTGCGCCTGCTGCAAGAGGCCCTCGTTCTCGATAACTTCGATGGTAGCCAGCGCCGCCGCTGCAGCGATGGGGTTGCCGCCAAAGGTGCTGCCGTGGGATCCCGGCGGCCAATCCATCAACTCGCGCCGGGCCACAATACCGCCCAGCGGGAAGCCGCTGGCGATGCCCTTGGCAAAGCAGATGATATCTGGCTCTACGTCTTCGTGCTCCACAGCCCACCAGCGACCTGTGCGTCCGACGCCGCTCTGAATTTCGTCTACGATGAGCAGGATACCGTATTCGTCACACAGCTCGCGCAGGCGCGGGAAGAAGCCTGGGGCGGGCACAACGTACCCGCCTTCACCCTGTATGGGTTCCACGAGAATGGCCGCCACCCGTTTGGGATCGAGCGACGTCTTGAAAATCTGGTCTTCGAGGTAGCGGATCACCGTCTCGCCATAGGGCTCGCCGTTGTGGCTGGCGAGGACGGGGCGATAAGGGTTAGGGTAGGGGACGTGCTGCACGCGCACAGCCTGATCGTACCCTGTGCGCTGGATCGCCTTGCTGGCGGTGAAGGAGAGGGAGCCCAGCGTGCGCCCGTGAAATCCGCCCAGGAAGCCTATGAAGCGCTTGCGGCCCGTGTGCAGCATGGCCAGCTTGATAGCGGCTTCAACTGCTTCTGTCCCGGAATTGCCCAGATACAGCAGGGACTCGGGCATGGGCACTGTCTGCTGGATCTTTTCGGCCAGCTCTACCGCTTCGGGATAATAGAAGTCGCTGAGGCAGATGTGCCAGAACTTATCGATCTGCGCTTCCAGCGCTTCTTGCACATGGGGATGGCGATGGCCGACGTTGAGCACGGCGATGCCGGCCATAAAGTCAAGATAGCGTCGCCCGTCCACGTCCCAAACCTCGGAGCCCTCGGCGCGGCCGACGACCAGAGGATATTCGCGTGTGTATGAGGGGGAAAGGCTTTTGTGGTCGCGCTCAATAATTTCACGCGCCTTGGGCCCCACGCCTTCCAGCGTAAACGTCATTATGTCCTCCTAAATGTTGAATGATGGCGGCCCGACTGCACGTTCGCCACTTACCGGCGCTTCCTACTCTTCAGGTTCGATGGTGAATGTCAGCGGGAAGCCTTCCAATCGGGCTGCAAAATGGGCTTTTCCTACTCGTTTTTGTGCTTCGCTTTTGGGCAGCACGGCGACGAGCGCCAGGCCCTTCGTATGGGCCAGGTAAGTGATGTGCTCAGCAATTACCGGTGTAAGCTCGAAAATGCGAACAAGGATGGCCACGACGAAATCGTAGGGAGTGATGTCGTCATTGTGGATGAGGACGCGGTATGGTGGTTCTTGGGCCTCTTCCTGCTCAACATCCTCTTCCTTTTCGACATCCGGGGTGAGTGTGGGCTGAGAGCACATGGGGCGATTATAGAGGGACCTGGGGTTGGCGGCAATGTGATTAGAATGGTGATTTGCTTGGTGAAAGGCGTTTTGTTTACTTCTCGAGCGTGGTTAAATTAATTGCGTCGTTCGGCAACCGCTGACCATCACAGCCGTACATAGGCAGCCGTTCTCCGGTTGTCAGATCGTACATTCCCGCGGTCAGTCGTAGCGGGCCCTCCACCTCTTCTTCAACAGCCAGTTTGTGTTCGTCGACGATGATTTCGCCGGGCAGCCAGCTCGACGTGGGACGCTCGCCGCCGGCGGGGAGGCCATCGTGCTGGCCGGCGAGCTGTCCGTCGGGAGCCACGAGATGAGTGAACACTGTGTAGGAGGGGGCGGTGCGGGCTGCGGGCCGGCCGCGCCAGTAGAGCGTGAGGGCGCCACTGACGCCATCCTCATGAGGCGACCAATCGTAGCCGGCCAACTCTGCTATGTCGTCCAGCAGGGCGCAGGTGGGGGTAGCCTGTGGCGGGAGCTCCCAGATGAGGGCGTCGCGGTCGACCTGGAGCACGCCGACGTGGGCGTCGCCCTCTGCGGTTTGGAGGACAAGTTGCATGGGCTCCAGCGTTGGCGGCACGGTAAGCTGGCGCGTCTCAATCAGGAGTTCCCCCTCGGTCCAATGCTCTGTTGGATAGCGGGCGAAAAGAGTCCCGGCGGCACGGGCTAACACACTGTCGCCGCTTTGCAACAGGAGTTCCGGCGCGACGTTCTGTAGTGGGTCCTGGGCGGCGCGCCAGCGCAGGGTAACGAAGGCTTCAACGTTTGGTTTCAGGCTGGCGGGGCGCACAGTGTATCCTTCCAGGATCAGGCCCGGCGCGACCTCGGCCTCAAGCGGCCTCTGCCAGTCTGTGTCTTGCCAGGAACCGTAAGGGTCGGCGGACTGGGTTGTAGAGGATGTCACCTGAATGGCGCCAAGTGGCAGCCCCTGGTCGTCGCCATCTTCGCAGGGAATCGACTCGCCTGATTCATCGTAGACGAGGACGGTCAGCTCATAGGGAAAGGGTGGCGTACCAAGGGGCACCGGCAACACATGATATGTGGTCCCGGGCTGCCCGGCGGGCCAGCGCGCGGTTGGCTCGCCCCGCTCGCTGAGCAAGCGCCCGTCATGCCCAGCCAACCGCTGTTGCCCATCCCAGAGGCGAACGCTGATGACGAGATTGCCAGTGGCTGGCTCTAGCAGCTCCCATCGCAGGGCGACTACTGTTGCCTGGGCAGGTTTTGTTTCCGGTTCGTAGAACACGCCGGTCAAGGCCAGCGGGCCACAGGAAATGGCCGGGGCCTGCTCGTCGAGCGCCGGCGCCGTCCACAGGGGATCCAGCGCATACCTGGCGATGTCCATGCGATCAACGGTGAAACGGCCGGTGAGCTGTCCGTTCGCTTCCAGCAGAAAAGGGAGTTGACCATGGGGATCGTAGGCGTAGAGATCCTGGTATTGAACCAGATACGCGGCGCTATTCTCCTGCAACAGTTCCCCCAGACGCCGGGCCCGCTCCTCCTGATGCCCGGCTGCCAGCGGCCAATTGAGCGCCGTTGCCGGTTGTGGATCGTAGTACCAAAGGGACTGATCATTGGGCGGCAGTAGCACCACCTCGTCGCCCTGCGCCATGTTCGCCAGCTCGCGGGCCAGGCGGCGCACGTCGTAGCGCGCCACCGAACTGTCATTTGCCAGTACGTCGAGGGCCAAACTATTGCCAACCAAGATCAGAGCCAGCGTGCTGGCGCCGACCAGAGCCAGGGTGCGCCGGTGCAGCATCAGCGTCACGATACGGGCTAAGAGGAGCAGCAATGGGGCCAGGAGAAAGAACAGGTAGCGAGGATGCGTCAGTGGGTTGAACCACCAGACCGCGTAGGCAATGAGGAGCGGCAGCGCGAAGGCCAGGAGCAAGCCGGGGAGTGAGCGTTGGTGGTGCTTACCAGAAAGGACAATGACCAGCGCCAGAAGCGCAAAGGCGACGATCAGGCCCACGAGTATCTCGCTCCAGGATGCCGGTTCGATAAGCCCGGTGAGCAGGAAGCGCCAGATGAGGTGCAGATATTGGCCGATGTGACGCCCGGCGTCAACGACGGCGGTATCCGTCAAGTTGGGCTGAATGTCGCCCTGGAGACGCCAGAAGAGCAGCCAGGGCGCGAAGGCCAGGGCAACGGTCGCCTGGCTTAGGAACCAGCGGTGGAGGAATGGCCGGTCGCGCCGTTGCCAATAAACGAGCAGGAGCAGCGCATTCAGCGCCAACAGCTGCAGGACGGCGAAAAGATGCAGGTAGAGCGCGGCGATTTCGATGAGTGCGAGGCCAACCCATATGCGGCGGCGCGCCAGCAGGTTTGGTTTAAGCGCCGGGAGGAGCATCGCGGCGTACAGGATTGGCATTATCACGTACATGCGCGTTTCCTGCGAATAGTAGACGTGCGCGGGATTCAGAGCGACCAGAAGCGCCACGATGTGCGCCGTGCGCTGATCGCGCCAGAGACGCACTGCCAGATGGTAGAGAATAGGCGCCAGCAGGATCCCACCGATCAGCGAGAAATAGCGAAGGTTGAACTCGTCCAGGCTGGTGAGGGTGGTCCAGATGCGCAGGAGTAGGTAGTAGCCAGGCGTATGGAGGTGGTTGGCCGTTTCCAGGAACAATTCGCGCACTGAGAACGTGACCCACAGCGCGCTGTCTACTTCGTCCATCCACAGACTCTGGCAGTCCAGACAGTGAATGCGCAGAGCGAAGGCCAGGAGGATGATGCCTGGCATAGTTAGCAGACGATAGGCAGTGCGACCCGAAAGCATAGAGGGCGATTATAGGAAGGTGGATGCCCGGGGGCAATACGTGCGCGTTGCGTCGAAGGTTGGCCTATGTGCCCCGGATTTTCGCCGTTCGGGGCTGATCAGCCTATAGTAGAGTGGCTATGTCCACCTTACGCCAGTATGGGCGGCTCCTGGCCCATTATTTACGCCCGCAATGGAAGGCTGCAGCGCTGTTGACTGTTCTGATCGTTGGCGCAATTAGCTTGCAGTTGATCAACCCGCAGCTTGTGCGTCGCTTTCTTGACGCGGCCGAGCGCGGGCGTTCTCTGCAGGAACTGCTGTTGACTGCCGGAATGTTCATGGGGCTGGCGCTGTTGGCGCAGGTCTTAAAAGTGGCAGGAACGTATGTGGGCGAGAACGTGGCCTGGCGTGCAACGAATGAACTGCGCGCCGACCTGGCCTTGCACTGCCTGAAGCTGGATATGGATTTCCACAAGCGCCATAAACCTGGGGAGCTGATCGAGCGCGTGGATGGCGATGTCAATCAATTGGCCAACTTCTTCTCGCAACTTGTGATCGAGCTGGGTAGCAATCTTTTGCTGCTTTCCGGCGTGCTGATCCTCCTGTGGCTGGTGGACTGGCGCGTGGGCGCCACGATTACGTTGATCGCCGTCGCGGCTATGTTCGTTCTCAACTGGTTCAACCGCCGGATCGTGCCTCGCTGGCAGACGGTTCGCCAGGTAGAGTCGGATCTGTTCGGGTACCTTGAAGAGTGGCTCAGCGGCACTGAGGAGATCCAGACCAACCGCGCGGGCTCATACATCATGGGTCGCCTGTTTCAGCTGATGCGGCGTCGTTGGCGCAGCATGCAGAGCGCGCAGCGCATGAGCCTGTACGTCATGTCACTGCCCACGATCATCCCCACGCTGGCCTACGTGGGCGCTTATCTGTGGGGCGACAGCCTCCACCGTGGCGGCGTGCTGACGATTGGTACGGTGTACATCATTTTTTATTACATTGACGTGATCAGAGGACCGTTGTGGGGCATACAGCGCCAGGTGCAGGATTTGCAGCGCGCCGCAGCCAGCATGAATCGAATAATCAATCTGCTGGCGGAGCAGCCGGTGCTGCCTGCCGCCGGCGAGCGCATTTTGCCCGAGGGCGCTCTGGCTGTGCAATTCGACGGCGTCTGCTTCTACTACGCTGACGATCCGGAAAGCGCCGTGTTGAACGATATCACTTTTGAGCTCGCGCCAGGCAGTGTGCTGGGCTTGCTGGGCCGTACCGGCAGCGGCAAGACGACACTCACTCGCCTGTTGCTGCGTTTTTATGATCCCACGGCGGGCGTGGTGCGTTTGGGCAGGGGCAATGGCCAGATGTGGGATCTCCGCGATCTGTCTGAGGAAGCCCTGCGAGATGGCATTGGGATGGTCACGCAGGAGGTGCAACTGTTTCACGCGACGGTTCGGGACAATCTAACCCTCTTCGACGATGGTGTGGACGACGAGCGTATTCACGGGGCGCTGCGCGAACTGGGTCTGACGCCGTGGCTGGCGGCGCTGCCCCATGGGCTAAACACACGGCTGGAAGCGGGCGCCAGTCTCTCGGCGGGCGAGGCGCAGTTGCTGGCGCTGGCCCGCGTTTTTCTGGCCGACGCCGGATTGGTCATTCTTGATGAGGCCTCTTCTCGACTGGACCCGGCGACGGAGCAGTTATTGGAACGGGCGCTGGATCGCCTGCTACAGGGGCGTACATCAATTATCATCGCCCATCGCCTCTCGACTATTCGCCGCGCCGACGAAATCATTATTCTGGCGGACGGACGGATTCTGGAGAAGGGGGCGCTGGCAGAGTTGGCCACAGACCATAACTCCCACTTCTACCACTTGCTTCAGGTGGGCATGGAGGAGGCGTTGGCTTAGCGATAGCGGCGAATATGTCAGAGCACAAGGATGGACAACAACGGATAAATATGTTGCTCGAGGCAGAGACGTTGCCCACATGGCGTTATTTCTGGCGCCTGATGCGGTTTCGTCCCCGCTATTATGCCAGTGACCTGATCGGCATCACGATCCGGTTCACGCTGATGACGGTCACCGGTCTGATCTTGCGTGCCTTTTTCAACGGTCTCGCCGCCGGTGATGGCTTTACTGTATCTGCCTGGACTGCCGTTGGCCTGCAATTGCTATACGCCGTTCTCTCGGTGACCAGCCTGGTTGTGGCCGTCATGGCCTTTGTGAACTTCACGCAGCACGGCATGGCCTTGCTCATCCGCAACCTGCTGCAACACATCTTGTCCCTGCCGGGATCGATGCCGCTGCCCCTGGAGGAGGACGGCGCGCCGATGTCCGTGGGCAAGGCGATTAGCACGCTTCGCGACGACGTCCACGAAATGCTCCATTCGATTATCATTATCGACGACACAGTCGCCTTATCGGTGACGGCTATCGTGGCTTTTGCCATCATGCTCAGCATCAACGTCGCCGTCACGCTTGGGACTTTCCTGCCTCTGCTGCTGATCATTGTCGTGGCGCAACGCCTGGGCAATCTGGCGAGGGAGTACCGGCGCAAAGCTCGCCGCTCGACTGCGGAAGTGACAGCGATGATTGCCGACATGTTTAACGCCACGCAGGCGATCAAGGTGGGCAACGCAGAAGAGCGAATTATAAATCGCTTTCGTGAGGTGAACGCGAATCGGCGCGAGGCAATGGTCCGCGACCGGTTGCTAAGCCAGCTGGTAGATGCGCTGAGCAACGGCACCGTGGACGTAGGCACAGGCCTCGTGCTGCTGCTGGCGGCGCAGGCCATGGTTGCCGACCAATTTACGGTTGGGGATTTTGCCCTGTTCGCAGCCTATATCTGGCCCGCTACGCAAATGATGCGCGTGGCGGGGACGCTGCTGACCCGCTACAAACAGGTCGGGGTCTCCACGCAGCGCATGGAGGCGATGATGCGCGGCCAGCCGGTGGGCGCCATCGTCGCACACAACCGTATCTATATGCACGACTCCTATCCCGTGCCCGAGCAGCTGGAGAAAGAACCGCATGATCATCTGCAGCATTTCAAGGCGCGTGGCCTGACTTATCAGTTTTCTCCTCAGACGGACGACAGTGACGGTCACCAGCCATCATCGGCGGATGGCAAGGGGATTTTGGACGTCGATTTAGATCTGCCGCGCGGCAGCTTTACTGTGGTGACCGGCCGCATAGGATCCGGAAAAACGACCTTGCTCAAATGCCTGCTGGGCCTTCTGCCGCTGCAAAAGGGCGCTATCTACTGGAACGGACAGCGCGTGCGGCAGCCTACGCGCTTTATGAGGCCGCCGCGGGTTGCTTATACCGGACAGGTTCCGCGCTTGTTCAGCGAAACGTGGCGGGATAACGTGCTGCTGGGGTTGTCCGAGCGGCGCGTGGCCCTGCCGCGCGCCATCCATTTGGCGGTGTTGGAGGAGGATCTGGGGGAGATGGACGCCGGGATGGAGACGCTGGTCGGTCCGCGCGGCGTGCGGCTGTCCGGCGGGCAAATCCAGCGCACGGCGGCGGCGCGCATGTACGTACGTGAGGCGGAGTTGTTGCTGTTTGACGACCTATCCAGCGCGCTTGACGTAGAGACAGAGCGCCAGTTGTGGGAGCGTTTGTTTGCTCTAGACGTGCGGCCCACTTGCCTGGTGATCTCGCACCGGCGCCCGGCCTTGCGCCGCGCCGATCAGATTCTGGTCATGGAGGGCGGGCGTGTTACTGACAGAGGTGCGCTGGAGGACCTATTGCAGCACTCGGTGGAGATGCGAGCGCTGTGGCAGGGCGACCGTGATGGCGGGGAGTGAGCGTCTGCGATTTCAAAACCCGGCCTAAGCGCGGATTGGAACCGGTTCGTTTCTGATCTGCCCTTTGTAGTCCAGGAAGCAGAGAAAACAGCGGGGCGCCTGACCCAGGATTTGCTGTACCGCCCGGTGGTAGCGGCGTATCTGGGGACGATGGGCGCTCACCTGGCTTTCCAGGTCATGAGCGGTCTCTGTCTTGAAATCCACGACGTGCCATTGTCCGTCAAGCCGGTAAAGTAGATCGATGCGGCCTTGCTCAAATGCCCGATCATCCTGCAGCACATAGGGCACTTCATGCAGGCATTGTTCGGCCCGCGACACGTCGTCATATAGCGCGCAGCGGCGCAGGCGCAATAGCACCTTGCACACCTGCTCGACAGCCAGTTGCACCTGCTCCTGCTGGCTGATGCCGCGCTGGCGGGCGCGTGCTTTGATCCAGGCGCGGAATCCGTCGTCGCCCTGTGGGTCGGGAAATTGCCACACGGCTAATGCTTCATGGATCAGGCGTCCCACGAGGTGTGGGGCGGGCTCTCCATTGGCGTCGCTGCTCACGGGCGAGAGCGGCGCGATTTCCTCATCCTGCCAGCGCTCGTTCCAAGTTGGCGTGCGTTCTATGAGTGCGGAGGACCACGCTGTCTGTGTCTCGCCGGTTGTGGGGGAAGGCTGGACGGCGACTGCGGACGGCCGGTAGTGCGGTTCATAGACGGTACAACGTGCGGCGATTGTGGCGGCTTCCAGGGGAACGTCGATGGCGCGAGCGCCGTTCATATCGCACTCGATGGCTTGAGAAGACAGATTCAGGCAGGGATCTAGCTCACGTAGCCAACCGCGAACGCTGCAGCGATTGTCCTTTTTGAGCGTAACTGCGCTGTTAAGGATCAATTTGTCGCGGACCCTGGTGGCAGCGACGTACAGTAGTCGCCGAGCCTCGGCCTCCTCCTGGCTCTTTTCGCGCAGTTGTGCTGCCTTCAGGATGGCTGGCTGCTCATCGTCCTCGCGCTTTGGCGCAGCCAGCAGCCCCAGCTCCGGGTCGAGAATAATCTTCGGCGTCGGGACGTGTCCGCTGCCGGCGTCGCCCAGGACGACGATGGCAAACTGCAGGCCCTTGGCCTGATGCACGGTCATAATCTGCACGGCATTCTCAGCCGTGGCTCGCGCTTCCCCTTCGCGACCGGTGGCGTCGCGCACAGCGCCAACGTATTCCAGAAAGGCATCAATGGCCACAACGCCGCTGATTTGAGCCAGCTCCAGCAATTTGCTTACGTTGCGCAGCGCGCGCTTCTGTCCCGCCTGTCTCAGCGCCGCGCGGTAATCGGTTTGGCGCAGAAACGTGGCCAGGACTTCGGCTACGGCTGTGCGACCTGCGCGCCGGTTCAGATCTTGTACAAGCGCGACGAATTTGGATAGGCGCTCCTCGCCGTCGTCCTGGACTGCGTTCCAGTCGCTGGCCTGAATTGTGTCCCACAATGTGTCATACCTGCCGGTTTCCTGCTGGCGACACAGTCTGAAAATCGCAGCATCGGAGAGGGCCCAGACCGGTGACCGCAAGAGCCCCACCAGCGCCAGATCGTCGGTGGGATCGGAGAGGGCGCGCAACGCGTTCAGCAGGTCGCGAACTTCGGGCCGTTCGTAAAAACCGCGCCCGGCCACGGTCAGGTAGGGAATGGCAAGCTCATCCAGCGCGCTTTCGTAGGCGGCGAAAGCGTGCGAGGAGCGGCAAAGAATGGCGATGTCGCCGTAGCTCAGGCCGTTGGAGCTTCCATCGACGAGCGAGATGAGGCGCGCGGCGAGCCCGCGCGCGGCGCAGTGCAGGGCCCCGTCAGATTTGCTGCCGGGACTGAGATGGAGTTCGACGAAGGGCGGCTCAACGTCGGGGTGGGGGACGTCGCGAATGGGCTGCAGTGGAGAAAACGGCTCGCGCCACGGCTCGTGCGCCACACCTTCGACGCCCAACACCGGCTCCAGCAGCGTGTTCAGTTGTTCCAGCAGAACGTGGTGCGCCCGATAAGAGGTGTGCAGCCGGTAGGCCCGGCCATTCTGCGCGATGCGCTGCCGTTCCTGGCGAAAGACGGTGACGTCCGCCCCGCGAAAGCGGTATATCGACTGCTTGGCGTCGCCCACAATGAAAAGGCAATCGCCGCTGCCGTTGAGGCTGTTGATCAGATCTCGTTGCCGCCCGTTGGTGTCCTGGTACTCGTCCACCAGAATGGCGTCGATCTCATCGCGCCAACGGCGGGCAATGGGGGGGCTTTTCAAAAGGGCCAGCGCTTTGCCTTCCAGGTCGTCAAAGTCGAGCGCCTGCCGCGCATTTTTCAGCAGCCGGTAGCGCCGTAATGCCAGGGCGAAGAGTTCAAAAAGCGCCGGCGCTAATTGCGCCAGCTCCGCATCCGCCGCGTTTAAATCAAGCTGCTGCAGCCTGGCTTCTTCTCGCCACAGCGTTCGCAGCACGCGCAGGGCGTCTTTAACCGCGCTTTTCTGTGTTTTTCCCTCCGGCCACGCGTTCTGGCGCCCGCCGCTGAGGTTAATGTCGGCGAGCTGCGTCAGGGCCGCTCGTTGCGCTTCCCAATCTCCCGCCGCCTGAGCGCCGTCAATGGCTGCCAGCGCAAGGCGGCGCTGGCTTTCCATACGGTCTTCGGAATCGTGGGCCTGGTTGTTGCGCAGGCAACGCACTGCCGATTGCCAGGTCGCGCCGTTCCATAGTCGCTGCAGGGAGAGTGACTGTTGCCGCCGCAACCAGCGCTGCCAGTGCGCTATCAGATCAGCAGGCAGGGTCTGGTGTAGCTGTGTGGCTTCCAGCGGGCTGGCCATGAGCTGATGTAGCAACGCTCGCAGCTCGCGCTCGCCAAAGGCTGCGAAAAGGCGCGCGTGTGGCTCGCTGTTCGCTGCCCAGGCCAGGGCATCTTCAACAGCCTGTTGTTTGAGGAGAACGGCGCCAGCCTCGTCCAGCACGGTGAAGCGGGGATCGACGTCCGCCTCTGCGGGATGGGCGCGCAGAATGGTCGTGCACAGGCTGTGGATAGTGCCAATTCGCGCCGCGTCGAGTTGAGCATAGCGGTTTTCCCACATAGCGCGCTCGTCTGCGTCCGGCGCTTCCAGTTGTAGATAGTCGGCAATGGCCCTGCGCACCCGATTGCGCATTTCGCGCGCTGCTTTGCGTGTGAAGGTGATGGCTGCGATTCGCTGTGGCTCAAAACCGTCTGCCAGGAGCGACAGATAGCGAGCGACGAGCGTCAGAGTTTTGCCCGCGCCGGCGCCGGCGGTGACCGCCACGTCACACCCTCGTGCTTTAATCGGCGGCAGTTGCTCGTCGCTTGGCTGTAATTGCCGGACGATTGGGTGGACGGTCATGACCAGCTCCTCGGCGGCGAGTAGTGCCAGCAGAAGGCGGCGGCGGGACAATATGTGGGACACCCTTCTGCCGGTGGTTCAGGTCTGAACTCTCCTGCGCGCACCGCGCGCACCGCGCGCCAGGCGTGCCGGCGCGCCAATCGCATGGCTTCA
>DATHSI010000021.1:0-3871 GCA_035464315.1 Candidatus Sulfomarinibacteraceae bacterium | reverse complement strand
GGTGGCGGCTCATCAGCTCTTCGGACGCCCGCCAGTGGCCGGCAATGATCTCGCTGACGGGGAAGCCGTCGCGGGCGTACTCTATGGCAGGGCGCAACACCCGGGCCAGATCGAGGCTGCCAAACCGTTGCATCGCCGCCTCCCAGCCGCGCACGCTGCCGGGCACGGTGACCGGAATGGCGCCGCGCTCGGGCATCGTGTCGTGGCCCTGCGCCCGCACCCACGCCGCCGTAAGGGCCTGCGGCGCGGGACCGCTGGCGTTCAGGCCGTACAGCCGCTGCTCCTCCGCGGACCAAATGAGGGCGAAGGCGTCGCCGCCGGCGCCCGTGGACGTGGGCTCCACCACGCACAGCGCCGCCACCGTGGCAATTGCCGCGTCCAGCGCGTTGCCGCCCTGTTGCAGGATGGACAACCCCGCCTGTGCCGCCAGTGGCTGGCTGGTCGCCACCACGCCGCGCCGCGCCATCACATTCGACCGCCGCCCCGCAAAGGAGTAAGCATTAAAATCCATCATCTCCAATCTCCGATCTCCAATCTCCAGGGAGCACTAAAAGTTTGTGAGTTGCTGTGGCCGGTGTCCCCACCGAGCCACCCTATGTCAGCGGACACGGGCTACGGTCAGGAGACCGGCCCGATCACAACATTTTCGTACTCCCAATCTCCAAAATTTCTTGACACCGAACACCTGTTCGTGTTATACTTCGAACAAATGAGCGGTTTTTCCGCCTGTGAGCGTACCAACTGGCAGGCCGAGCTTGAATAGGTGCCTTGTCACGCGGCGCGGATCTCGCCCACAAAAGGCGCAGAATGGAATCCGCAGCTACGCAGAAGGATATGTAGCCAAGGTTTCCATACCTCGCAGAAAGCGCGTTGACAACGTACCAGAAGGAGATAAACATGGCAAAGCGGGATAAGTTATCCCAGCGGCAGCAGAATATTCTCAAGTATACCTGGGAATACTGGCGTGAATCCGGCCGGCCGCCGACCATACGTGAAATCGGTCGCGCCGTAAAGATCAGCTCGACCTCTGTTGTCAACTATAATCTGAATAAGCTGGAAGAAAAAGGGTTCTTAGAGAGAGAGGCAGAAGTGTCGCGCGGTCTGCGGCTGACGGACAAGGCATTGGCCCTGTATGAGAAGGCGCGGGACACGGTGCAAGAAGCCACCAATATGGTTCGCGTGCCGCTGGCGGGTGATATTGTCGCCGGCGAGCCGGTGCACCTGGGCGACGACGTCTTCAGCACGTACGACGAGGACGAAGACGCCATCTCCATCTCTACCAGCTTCTTGCCCGCCGGCAAGGCCGAGCAGCTGTTCGCCCTGCGCGTGCGCGGGAACTCGATGATCGACGCCATGGTCAACGACAACGACATCGTGATCATGCAGCCGGTCACCGAGGTGAAGAATGGCGACATGGTCGCGGTATGGCTGCCCATGGATCAGGAAATGACCCTCAAGCATTTCTACCACGAGGGCGACCAGATCCGGTTGCAACCGGCGAATCCCACCATGGACCCCATATATGTGCACCCCGGTAACGTGGAAGTGCAGGGTAAAGTGATGATGGTCGTGCGCCAGACGGCGTAACTGCCGCCCTTTTCTGCCATTGAGAATAGTAGAATCGCTCGTTGAGCCCCACCTGTGCCTGTGCGCAGGTGGGGCTTTTTTGATTGGGGATCGGAGATTAGAGATTGGAGATTGGGGATTGGGGAAGCAGTGATTGGCCGTTGCGGTCTACTGGCTAGTTTACTATTAAAGTGTACACTCATACATTTATATGGTACAATATGGTAGACAGACACGACAGGAGCAAGGCATGACAAGAGCACAGGACACACCAGATGTCGGACAGCGGATTCGGGCCATGCGTGAAGAACAGGGATACTCCCTGCGCGTACTGGCTGAGCGTAGCGGGCTGTCGCTCAATGCCATCAGCCTGATTGAGCGCGGGCAGAATTCGCCCACCGTCTCCTCGCTCCACCTGCTGGCGAGCGCGCTGGATGTCTCCATTACCGACTTTTTCACCGAGGAACGGGACCAGCCGGTGGTCTTCGTACCCCCACCGGCGCGGCTGCGCTCGGAGGCCGATGGCCTGGTCATGGAGAGCCTGGGGATTGGATTGCGCAACCAACAACTGGAACCGTTTTTGCTACGGGCCGCGCCGGGAACCGGAACGCTGGAGCAACCGATCAGCCACTCTGGCGAGGAGTTTGTCTACTGTTTGGAAGGAGAAGTGGAGTACTGTGTAGGTGACGAGATCTATGAGTTGCAGCCGGGATTCAGCCTGCTGTTCGAGGCCACCATCCCGCACTGTTTCCGCAATGTTACTACTGAGCCGGCGCTACTCATGATGGTTTTCCATGCAGGCGAAGGCGGCCACCTGGCCCGGCGCCTGCACCTGGATTTTTCAACAATGGAGGCTCGCGCCAGCAGCGCGGGCCATCCCCACGATGGAGGGGACCATGAAGACGTTGGTAGGATTAATTCCTGATAGTGAACACGCCGCGGGCGCGTTGTTCGGTCTGGCGGTGGGCGCCCTCTACGGCGTACCGGCGGGGATTTTCAACTGCTCAGAGATGGGCTGCCCCATCGTCACCAGCGGCGCCATGCTAGCGGTGATCACCGTCTACTGGGTGTTGGGCGGCGCTTTTGTCGGCGCGCTCATCGGCATGGATCGCCTGGAGCAAGACCTTTACTCCTTCGTCGAGGGCGTGCGGCGCGGCGCAGCGGTGCTGGTCGTGCAGGCGCCGGACGAGCGCGCTGAGGACGTGACCCGGCTGTTGCGCGGGGCCAATGGCCGGCTGGTTCACGATATTGAGCAAACAGGATTGCCTGGGGGAAAAACGTAACAACGATGCTTGAGACAGAGCGCGACGACGCAAAGAAGACCATCACCTTTCAGGCCATCGGCCACGTGGAAAACGAGTTTGACGAACCGGAGACGGCGTCTGTGATCCGCGCCGCGCGCTCGCGCATCATTCTGCAGCCGGATTTGACGCCCGGATTGCAAGGGATAGAGCCCGACGAGGAATTGATGGTCATCTTCTACTTTGACCGTTCCGAGGGCTATGAGTTGCTGCAGCATCCCTGCGGCGATCCTGAGTACGAGGTGCGCGGCGTCTTTGCTCTGCGCAGCCCAAACCGCCCCAACCCCATTGGCGTGACTACCGTGGAGCTGCTGGCTATCGAAGATAATATTTTGCACGTGCGCGGGCTGGACGCCATCAACGGCACGCCCGTGCTGGACTTGAAGCTGGTTGATTTGAAATTGGAGTAATGCCCAGGGCCCGCGTAGCCGGCAACGTCGTGTCCGCTAGCCGGCCTCCAGCAGAATCTCCCCAAATCCGCTGGATACGTTCACCTCCACCACGGCGCCGGGTGGGACCATGAAGGCGCCGCAGCCGCGCACGGCGAGGGGGTAGTCGGTGGGGCTGGGGCCGGCGGCGTCGGCCAGGCACAGGACGTACTCGCCAGGCTCCAGCGTGGCTTCGTAGCGGCCCGCGGCGTCGCTGACAGCGAGGGTGATACGCTCGTCCCGGTCGGGCAGCATCATTTGCAGGAAGCGTAACTCATCCGGCGTGGGCGACGGCGTTGTGCCCAGCAGGGCGCCCGCCGCTTCCAGGGGCATAATGACCACCGTCTGCTGCGCAAGCGGTTCGTCCGGCAGGCTGCCCACGTCGCTGTAAGCAGTGACCACCCCGCGCACGCCCGACTGCCCGTCCTCTGTGACCGTGGGCGCCGGTTCCTCATCAGCAGGCTCAGAAGCAACTTCCGTGCTCGTAGCCGGCGCAGTAGGCGCCGGTTCCTGCGTCGACTCGCTCTCCACCGCGTCACTCAGCGGCGTGGCGCTTGTCGCAGGCGTCTCCTCCTC